>NZ_AJTQ01000001.1 GCF_000262345.1 Streptomyces xiaopingdaonensis
ATTAGTGAGGCCCCTGGCCCCCAGCGTTCAGACGCTGAGGGCCAGGGGCCTTTTTTGTTTTTGTTGGTCCGCGCCGTCCGCTGCGGTTTATGTACGGAAGGCGCCGTACCGCGTGCTGCGTGAGAATGAATGTGCAGCAGCCGCAGACAGGAGTCACCTCGATGTCCACCAACTCGCCGGAGGATCGGCCGCAGCGTCGTTCGGATCAGTCCGGGTACGAGCGCGGCGAGGACCGCCCGCGTGGCGGCCCTCGCCGTGAGGAGCAGAGGCGGGGGAGAGACGGCGGTCGCGGGGGGTACCAGCCGGGCGGCGGACGCAACGACCGCCGGGACGGGCCGCGTTGGCGTGGTGGTTCCGGGGACGACGAGCGGGGCCGTGGCTTCCGCCGTGAGGACCGGCGGAGCGAGGAACGGCCGGAGCGGCGTGACCGCGGTACGTACGGTGAGCGGGACAGGGGCCAGGGTCGCGGTGGCTCCGGAGGCCGGGACGGTGATCGGCGTCGCGAGGGGCGTCCGGATCGTCGGGACGACCGCGACCGCGGACGTGGGGAGAGGTCCTACGGGCGGGACGAGCGTGGGGGACGGCGTCCCTATGGGCAGCGGGACGAACGCGGGGACGGCCGCGGTCGTCGGGACGACGGGCGGGGAGCGCGTCGGGACGACCGCGCTGGCGGGCGCGATGGAGAACGGGGCCGTGGCCGGCGGTTCGATGAGGAACGGGGTCGCGGTGGGCGTCCTGGGGACGACCGTGGGCGCGGTGGAAGCCGGTTCCGGGATGACAGGGGGCGCGGCGGAGACGATCGGGGACGTGGCGGGGGCCGCTTCCGGGACGATCGCGGTCGTGATGGTGGTCGGTTCCGGGACGACCGCGGACGTGGCGGGGGCCGCTTCCGGGACGACCGGGGCGGGCGCTCGGGGGAGCGTCGTGGCGGTGGTCGGTTCGGGGAGGATCGGCGGGATCGTGGGCAGGGGGCCCGGCATGAGCGGGAGCCTGTGCGGAGGATGCCGATTCCCGAGGACGTCAGCATCGAGGAGTTGGATCGGGATGTCAGGCAGGAGCTGATGAGCCTGCCGAAGACTCTCGCCGAGGATGTCGGGCGGAATCTGGTGATGGTTGCGCGGCTGCTCGACGAGGAGCCCGAACTCGCCTACAAGCACGCCAAGATCGCGTTGCGGCTCGCTTCGAGGGTGCCGTCCGTGCGGGAGGCGGCAGGGTTCGCGGCGTATGCGGTGCAGAAGTACGCCGAGGCGTTGGCCGAGTTCCGGGCTGCTCGACGTATGACGGGACTCCAGCACCTCTGGCCCGTGATGGCAGACTGCGAACGCGGACTGGGGCGTCCGGAGAAGGCGCTGGCGATGGCCGGTGAGCCCGAGGTGAAGCAGCTGGACAAGGCGGGGCAGGTGGAGATGCGCCTCGTCGCTGCGGGGGCCCGGCGTGACCTGGGGCAGCCCGAGGCAGCGGTGGTGACGTTGCAGAGTCAGGAGCTGGCGTCGCACTCCACTCAGCCGTGGGCCGCCAGGTTGCGGTACGCGTATGCGGACGCGCTGCTGGAGGTCGGCAGGGAGGACGAGGCCCGGGAGTGGTTCGCCAAGACGGTCGAGTCCGACCAGAACGGGGTGACCGACGCCTCGGACCGCCTCGCTGAGCTCGACGGGGTGGAGTTCGTGGACGCGCTCGACCCCGAGGCCGAGGAGGGAGCCGACGCCGAGCCGGGCGACGAGGTCCGCACGTCGAGCCGGGAGCAGCGGGCCGAGGCTTTGCGGCAGGTGCACGGAGACTCGCCCCGGACCACTGCCAACTCCTCCGCGGAACAGGCGGAGTCGGACTCCTCCGACGGTGGGTCCGAGCGGGACGTCGATGCGGAGAACGAGCTCGGCGGCGCCGACGCCCGGGAGGGTGGCGAACGAGCGGCCCCGGGGACGGAGAGCAGCGGCGGGCCGGAGGCCGAGGACGGCTCGGGTGCGGTGAATGACAGCGCGGGTCCCGGGGGCGGACGGAGTGGTGGCCTTGGTTCCGGGGACGGTGCGGTGAGCGGTGTGGAGAGTTCCCAGGACGGTGGGGAGAGCCGGGACTGACGGCGGTTCGGTCGCCTGGTTCAGGCGGTGAAAAGGAGGACGGCCCCGGGCTCGGTCGAGCTCGGGGCCGTTTCTTGTGGGAAGGACTGCTCGGTGTCGGGGCCGTGGAGCAGCGGTCAGGGGCGGAAGCGGGCGAGGGGGTTCCGGAGGTTGCCGACCAGCTGGAGTGCGCCCGAGGGGTCCTGGAGGTCGACCATCTCGCGGTTGTTGCGGAGTTGGAGGCGGTTGAGGCAGGAGAGCGCGAACTCGTCGGTGAAGAGGTCGTAGCGGCGGAAGCGTTCGGCGAGGTGGGGGTTGGACTTCTGGTAGTCGCGGATGCACTCGGCGACCGTCGACCAGAAGGTGTCCTCGTCGAGTACGCCTTCGGAGGCGAGGATGCCGTTGAGGAACCGGAAGAAGCAGTCGAAGATGTCGGTCTGGAGCGAGAGGACCTTCATGTCCTCCGGGACGTCGGCCGCCCGGATGCGCTCGACCTCGGGCGGGAGTACGGCGTCCTCGCTCATCACCGCGATCTCCTCGGCGAGGTCCTTGAAGATCGCCCGCTGCGGTGCGCCCTGTTCGTCGAGGACGAGGATCACATTCTCGCCGTGCGGCATGAAGACGAGGTCGTACGCGTAGAAGGCGTGGAGGAGCGGGGTGAGGTAGGCGTCGAGGTAGCGGCGGAACCAGGCGGCGGCGGGGAGGCCACTGCGGGCGATGAGGGCGCCGGCGTAGGAGTCGCCGGCGTGGTCGGTGTGGAGGAGCGACGCCATGGTCGCGAGGCGCTCGCCCGGTCCGAGGAGCGGTACGGGGCTCTCGCGCCACAGGGCTGCGAGCATCTTGAGGTACGGGGAGCCCTTCGGGGCCGCCGCCTCGTACGGCGCCGGGTGGTAGCCGACGGTTGCGCACTCGCGGAGGACGGCGAGGCCGGTGTCGCGGAGGACGTCGTCCTCGGCGACGAGGTCGGCGAGCCAGTCGTTGATGGCCGGGGTCGCCTCCATGTAGGAGGCCGAAAGACCGCGCAGGAAGCCCATGTTGAGGACGGAGAGCGCCGTCTTGATGTAGTGCTTCTTCGGGTTGCTGGCGTTGAAGAAGGTGCGTATCGACTGCTGCGCCAGGTGGTCGTCGTCGCCGTGGCCGAGGCAGACGAGGTGGCGCTGGGCCACCTCGGCGGCGAACGTCACGGTGAGCTTGTTCCACCACTGCCAGGGGTGGACGGGGATGAGGTAGTAGTCGTCGAGGTCGAGGCCGAGTTCCCGCATCGTGGCGGAGAAGCGGCGGAGGGTGGCGCCGGAGAGCTCGCTGAGGACGAGCTTGTCGTAGCTGAGGTCGGTGGAGGTGTGGAAGTCCGCGCGGTCGCGGTGCGCGGCGAGCCAGAGGAGGCGGACGGGCTCGCCGGCCTCGGGCGCGTAGGCGCGGTACTCGGCGAGGTCGAAGCCGAGCCGGCCGTTGTTGGCGACGAAGCAGGGGTGGCCCTCGGTCATTCCGGACTCGACGGACTGGAAGTCGGCGGCGGCGAGTTCCGCGGCGGTGGTCTCGGGCTTGGTGAGCTTGAACGCGGTGCCGGCGAGGGTGCTGCTGATCTCCTCGAGGTAGACGGGGAGTATCTCTGTGCCGAGGCCGAGGGCGCCGCGCATCTCGGTGATGAACTCCAGGGCGTCCAGGTAGAGTTCGGCTCCGTCGCGGTGGCGGGTGACGGAGTCGGCGTCGATCTGCCAGTGGTCGAGGGCGGCGAGGCGGGCGGTGAAGCGGTACTCGGTGGCGCCGTCGTCGCTGCGGACGGCGTACTGGTGCGGTCCGTCGCCGGGGGCCAACCGCTGCTCGGGGCTGAGGAGGCGCTCGTGCGAGAACTCGGCGAGCGCCTTGCGTATCAGGAGGCGGTTGGCGCGGGCCCAGCGCTCGGGGGTGAGGTGGGCCGCTGCCTGCTGCGGGTCGTCGGTGCGGGGGGTGGTCATGCTGAAGTCACTCCTGTGGCGGCCTCGAATCGGGCGCGGGTGCAGATGCTGAGCAGAGCCTGCTTCTCCGGCTTGGTGATCTCCTCGATCTCCTCGAACCCGACGGCCCTGTTGAGCGCGTGCACGGCGGTGTTGCGGACGTCGGGTTCGACGACGACGCGCTGCACGCGCGCGTCGGAGAAGAGCCACGCCATCACGGTGGTGATGACCGCGAGGGTGAAGCCGTGGAGCGGGGTGCCGGTCGGTGCGCAGAGGAAGTGCATCCCGGCGTCGCCGCTGCGGTGCGGGTAGAGGCCGGCGAGTTCGATCCGCGAGGGGTCGTACCGCTCGGTGAGGAAGGCGGGCTCGCCGCGGTGGAGGCCGAGGAGGGCCTCCATGTGCGGCGAGGCGGCGACTTTGCCGAACTCCGCGGCGACGTCGTCGAGTCGGGCCTCCTGCATGAGCCAGAAGGCCGACTTGGGGTGCGTGAGCCAGGAGTGCAGCAGGGGCGCGTCGGCTTCCGGAGCGACCGGTCGCAGAGCGAACTCGCCCAACTGCGGGTCTTCGTGGCGGAATCGGATGTTGTCTGTCATCGGCCGACTGCTCCCTCGGGGTCTGCTGTGTAGGTGCCCGGTGTGCCGGGGGCGCCGAACTCCTGTGTGGCGATGCGACGTTCGACGGGGTAGTACTCGCGGCCGAGGATGTCGCGGATGATGCAGGAGTTGCGGTACGCGGCCATGCCGAGGTCGGGGGAGACGAAGCCGTGGGTGTGCAGCTCCGCGTTCTGCACGTAGAGGGCGCCGTGTGGCTGCTGCGGGGTGTCGATGCGGTACTCGCGGCGCACGGCGAACCGGCCCTGGGGGTCGCGGTCGATGCGGTGCTGGACGGGGGCGAGGAACTCCGGCTCGCGGTACCGGTATCCGGTGGCGAGGACGAGGCCCTCCGTGGTGTGGGTGAACTCCTCCTGCTGCTCCTCCTGGCGCAGCGCGAGGGTGTACCTGCCGGTGGTCTCGTCCCGACTCGCGTCGGTGAGCGCGGTGTTGGTGAGGAGCCTCGTGGGGGTGCGGCCGCGTCTGTTCTTGCGGTAGAGGAGGTCGAAGATGTCGTCGATCAGGTCGCCGTTGATGCCCTTGTAGAGGTTCTTCTGGCCGGCGACCAGGGCGTCCCTGGTCGCCTCGGGCAGCGCGTGGAAGTAGTCGGCGTACTCGGGGGAGGTCATCTCCAGCGTGAGCTTGGTGTACTCCAGCGGGAAGAACCTCGGGGAGCGGGTGATCCAGGTGAGCTCGTACGTGTCGTCGGCGCACTCCTGGAGCAGGTCGTAGTAGATCTCGGCGGCGCTCTGCCCGCTGCCGACGATCGTGACGCTCTTCTTGGCGCGCAGCTCCTCCCGGTGCTCCAGGTACCGGGAGTTGTGCACGGCGTCGCCGCCGAGGTCGCGGCAGTGCTCGGGGACGTACGGCGGGGTGCCGGTGCCGAGGACGAGGCGGCGGGCGCGGTAGGTGCGGCTGCCGCCCGAGGAGAGCTCGACGTGGAGCGTGTACGCTGACTCCTCCTCGCTCCAGGCGACTTCGGTGACCCGATGGCCGAAGCGGACGGAACTCAGCCTGTTCGCCGCCCAGTTGCAGTAGTCGCTGAACTCCGAGCGCAGCGGGTAGAAGCTCTCGCGGATGTAGAACGGGTACAGTCGGCCGTGCTCCTTGAGGTAGTTGAGGAAGGAGTACGGCGAGGTCGGGTCCGCCAGGGTGACGAGGTCGGAGAGGAAGGGCGTCTGGAGGGTGCTGTCGTCGAGCAGCATCCCCGGGTGCCAGCAGAAGTCGTCGCGCTCGTCGAGGAAGAGTCCGTCCAGCTCCTCGACGGGTTCGGTGAGGCAGGCCAGCCCGAGGTTGAAGGGGCCGAGGCCGACAGCGACGAAGTCGTGGATCGCGGCGTCGTCCTGCGCCGTGCGGGGGTGCGGGGTGGGCACGTGAACTCCGGGGGATCGGGGGGCGGTTCAGCAGGCGGTGGCGCTCAGGGCGTGCGCGTGGTCGTCGACGTGGCGCTGGGCGTGGCCGGCGATCAGGTCGAGGACGGCGGCGATGTCCTCGAGCGTCGTCTCCGGGTTGAGGAGCGTGAATTTCAGCCAGTGCCGGCCGTCGACGACGGTCCCCGCGACGATCGCGTCGCCCGAGGCGAAGAGGGCCTCCCGTGCGTGGAGGTTGGCGTGGTCGACGTCATCGGCGTCCATCAGCGGGTCGGAGTCCGGCACCCAGCGGAAGACGAGGGTGGAGAGCTGCGGCTTCGTCACGAGCTCGAACCGCGGGTCGGCGGCGAGCAGTCGGCCGGCCTCGGCGGCGCGGTCGACGACCTCGTCGAAGAGTTCGCCGACGCCGTCCGGGCCCATGACGCGCAGCGTCAGCCAGAGCTTGAGGGCGTCGAACCTGCGGGTCGTCTGGAGCGATTTGTCGACCTGGTTGGGGATGCGGCGGTGCGCGCTGTGCTCGGGGTTGAGGTAGTCGGCGTGGTAGGTCGCGTGCCGCAGGGTGGCGCGGTCCCGGACGAGGACGGCCGACGAACTCACCGGCTGGAAGAAGGACTTGTGGTAGTCGACGGTGACCGAGTCGGCACGTGAGATGCCGTCGAGCATGCCGCGCCGGCGGGAGACGAGCAGCCCGCAGCCGTAGGCGGCGTCGACGTGGAGCCAGGTGCCGTACTGCGCGCAGAGGTCGGCGATGCGGGGGAGCGGATCGATGCTGCCGAAGTCCGTCGTGCCTGCCGTGGCGACGACCGCCATCACCGTCGCACCCTCGGCGGCGCAGCGCTCCAACTCGGCCGCGAGGGCGGCAGGGCGCATCCGCCGGTCGTCGTCGCAGGGGACGGGGACGACGGCCCCGTGCGGGAGGCCGAGGAGTTTCGCGGACTTCTCCACGCTGAAGTGGCTGCACTCCGAGGTGAGGATGCGGAGCCCGGGCAGGAGGTCGGCGGTGCTCGGTGCGGTCCCGCCCTCGGCGCCCGCGGCCTCGGCGCGTTTCCGGGCGAGGAGGACGGCCTCTTCGCGGGCGAGGAGCAGCGCCTGGAGGTTCGACTGCGAGCCGCCGCTGGTGAAGACGCCGTCGGCGGCGTCGCCGAGGCCGAGGCGCTGCGCGGTCCAGTCGATGAGCCGCTGCTCGATCAGCGTGCCGCCGGCGCTCTGGTCCCATGTGTCGAGGGAGGAGTTGACGGCGCTGAGCACGGCCTCGCCGAGCACCGCCGGAATGACGACGGGGCAGTTGAGGTGGGCGAGGTAGCGGGGGTGGTGGAAGTAGACGGCGTCCCTGAGGTAGACGTCCTCGAGTTCGTCGAGCGCGGCGGCCGTGTCGCCCAGTGGGTTCTCGAGGTCGGGTGCCGAGACGGTCGGGGCGAGCGCGTCCGGCGTGACGCCCGTGAACGGGCGCTTGGTGCCGGCGAGTCTGCCGGCGATCCGCTCGACGCCGTCCGTGACACGGCGCCGGTAGTTCTCTGCCGTCCGGTCGTTGAGCAGGTGTGACCTGCTGCTCATGAACTGTCCTCCTGACGCGGGACGTGGGAACCGCTCGGCTGGGCGGTGAGGTAAGGCTAGCCTAATCACTCGGCTCCGCTGCCTCGCAAGGCCGCCCTGCGGCAGCGGCGCACGTCACAGGCGATGCCGGTTTAGCGGCCAACCTCGCGCTGTGCGGCGGCCGTTGGGCGGCCGATCCGGTCGGTGCCCACCGTGCCGGACCGGTGCGCGGCTGGGCGGTCGGTGCCGTTGTGAGCGATCTCCCACGGAGGTACGGGAGTTACGAAGGGGAGGACCCCTCGGTGCCCGTCTCGTCGAGGGTGCGCAGGACCAGCCCCGTGGCCGGCTTGGGGCCGAACGACGTCGACTTCCTCGGCATGGTGACGCCCTGCTCGGCGAGTTCGCGGACCGTCGACTCGGGAACGGGACGCATGAGGACCGCCGTCCCGCCCCAGGAGGCGGCCTTGGCGACAGCCGCCGAGGTGTTGTGCAGGTACTCGATCGTGCCGGGGGCGTCCTGGACGTGCCAGACGGAGTCGAGGAGCGCCGAGTGGAGCACCGTCGCGTCGAGGGAGCGCCATGCCTCGGGACGGTCGGTGCGCACGGTGCGTGCCAGGAGCCGGGGTTCCGGGGCGTCGAGGAGGTGGAAGGTCTCGCCGTCCTCCGTGAGCAGGTAGGCGTTGCCCGGTGTCTCGCGGAGCGTGTGGGCCGCCTGCGGCAGCGGGGCGTGCAGCGCGCGTACCCGGAAGTGCGGTGCGGCGAGGGCGAGGGCCCGGTGCAGGGGCAGCCGGGGCAGGACGCGGTGGATCGCCTGGACTTGGAGCGGGTAGCGGTCGGTGTCGACGAGGAGGACGAGGCCCGAGTCCCAGGGGGAACGCTCCCCTGGGCCGGCGGGCGCGTGCGCCTCACGGAGGCGCAGGTACGTCGCCCAGCGGTGGTGGCCGTCGGCGATGAGCGCCGTCCGGTGGGCGAGATCCGCTGCGACCTCGGCGAGTTCGGCCGGGTCCGTCACCGCCCACAGGCGGTGTTCGGTGCCGTCCTCCGTGGTGGTGGCGAGGAGGGGCGTGCCGTGCACGGCGCGGTCGATCACCGCTGCCGCGCCCGTCGCTTCGGCGGCTCCCCGGTAGGAGAGGAGGAGCGGCTCGGGGTTGGCGGCGATCGCCTCCATCAGCGCCGCGCGGTCGGCGACGACCTCGTCTATGACCTCCTCGTGGGGGAGCACGACGCCTTCGCTGCGCGGCAGTTGCAGGGCGCCGACGAGGCCGCGCTGGAGCGCCGAGCGCGTGCGCTGCTCGTAGACGTAGAGCGCGGGGCGCGCGTCCCGGCGCAGCACGCCGCTCTCGCGCCACTCGTTCAGCGTGCGCGCGGCCTTGGCGTGGTGGGCGGCGGGAGAGCCGTCGGGGCCGTGCGGGAGGATGAGGCGGACGATGTTGTACGGATCGGCCGTCTCCAGATGGTGCAGGCCGTCGGGCCGTACGACGACGTCGTACGGGGGAGAGGTGACCGCGGCGAGGCTGCCGACCCGGTCCGCGGCGTAACGCAACCCGCGGAACGGGGTGAGTCTGAGTCCTTCTGCGGCCATCGGTGCATGCTATGCCTCTCCCGGCAAGCAGGGAAAACCGGTGCACCGCAGCCCGTGCAGCCGCGCGGGCGGGGCACACGAGCACGTTCAAGGAGCAGACGACGATGGTGAGTTCGCAGGCAGCGAAGGGCGCCGAGCCGCCCGCGGACCGTACGGAGCCGAGTGAGCAGGCGCTCGGGAGCGTCCACGACACGGCGCTCCTCGACCTCGACGGCGTCGTCTACACCGGCGGGGAGGCCGTGCCGCACGCCGTCCGCTCGCTGGAGGCGGCGCGCGCCGAGGGGATGGCCATGGCGTACGTGACCAACAACGCCGCGCGCCCCCGGGAGACGGTCGCCGAGCACCTCACCGGACTCGGTGTCCCCGCCGAGCCGTCGGACGTCATCACCTCGGCGCAGGCGGTCGCGCGGTTGGTCGCGGAGCAGGTCCCCGAAGGCGCACGGGTGCTGTGCATCGGCGGCGAGGGCCTCGGCCTGGCGCTGCGCGAACGCGGGCTCACGCCCGTCGAGTCGGCCGACGACGAGCCGGCCGCGGTCGTCCAGGGGTACGGCGGGTCGACGATGGAGTGGGGCAGGCTCATCGAGGCGTCGCTCGCGGTGGGCCGCGGTGTGCCGTGGTTCGCGTCCAACACCGACCTCACCCTCCCGGGCAGCCGGGGCATCTCGCCGGGCAACGGCGCGGCCGTCGAGGTCGTGCGGATCGCGACCCGGTGGATGCGCACGCCGCCCGAGCCGCAGGTGGCGGGGAAGCCGCTGCCGCCGATGCACCGGGAGACGATCCTGCGGACGGGTGCCCAACGGCCGCTGGTCGTCGGCGACCGGCTCGACACCGACATCGAGGGGGCGTACGCCGGCGGGGTCCCTTCGCTGCTCGTCCTCACGGGCGTGACGGACGGCGCGCAGCTCCTCGCCGCGCCCCCCGCGCACCGCCCGACGTACGTCGCGGCCGATCTGCGCGGGCTGCTGGAGCCGCACCCCCGGGTCGATGTCGAGGAGGAAGGCGCCGGGACGTGCGGCGGTTGGCGCGCCCGCCTCGCCGGCGACGAGCTGGCGCTGGAGGGCGAGGGCGAGCCGATCGACGGGCTCCGTGCGCTGTGCGCCGCCGCGTGGAGCGCGGCGGGCGCGGGCAGTTGCGGTGCCGATGCGGCGAGGGCGCTCGGACGGCTGGGCATGTAGCGGCGTCCCCTGCCCCGTACGGGGGACGCCGGTGGTGATGAACGTCAGGCGGTGGCGGGCGCGTTGGCGGTCGCCTCGGCGAGGAGCTGCTCCTCGCTGGTGCCGAGCCGCCAGTACCCGGTGAACTTCACGGCGCGCCTGTCGACCCCGCGCTCGCGTACGAGGTGCCTGCGGAGCGCCTTGACGGTGCCGGCCTCGCCCGCGATCCACGCGTAGGGCGTACCGGACGGGAGGCTCGCCTCCCGCACGGCGGCGACGGCGGCCTCGGTGCGGTGGCGCTCCTCGCCGTCGCGCACGAGCCAGGTGATCTCGGCGTCGGCCGAGGTGAGCAGGGGCTGCCGGTCCTCGGGGTGCGGGACCTCGAGGAAGACCCGGGCCGGGGTGCCGGCCGGAAGGGACTCGAGGATCGACGCGATCGCCGGCAGCGCCGTCTCGTCGCCGCTGAGCAGGACCCAGTCGGTGGCGGACGGGGGACGGAAGTCGACGCCGCCGTTGTCCTCGACGACGGGCGCCAGCAGCGTGACGGGGTCGCCGAGGGAGGCGTTGTGCGCCCACTGCGAGGCGGGGCCGCCGCCGGGGGCGGGACCCTCGTGGAGGGCGAAGTCGACGTCGAGTTCGTCGGCCGGGTGCTGCGGCGTGCGCCGGAGCGCGCGGACGGTGTACGTGCGCATGAGGGCGCGGACGTTCGGGTCCATGGCGCGCCAGTCGGTGAACCAGTTGTCGGACGCGGTGGGCACGACGGGGGCCCGCTGGCCGGGGTGGGGCAGGAAGAGCTTGAAGCGCTGGTCCTTTCCGCCCGAGACGAGCCGGCCCAACTGTGCGCCGCCGAAGGTGAGGCGCACCATGCTGGCGCCGATCCGCTGTTTCCGCACGACCTCGAGTTCGAAGAACTCGAACGGCACCGCCGGAGCCGGGGCTTCGGTCGCCGAGACTGTCATGCGTTTCCTCCTTGCGGCGTGCGGCGCGGCGGGCCGTCGGCACCGAGAGGCCGCGCCTCTGTGTGCGAGCGGTCCGCTGTCGCGCCGGACTGCGGGTGCGGGAGGTGCGATCACCAACCCGTGGTTAGGTTAACCTAACCAAACCGTTTCTTGTCCAGAGGCTCAGGCCCCGGTTGTCGCCGTACGCCTGTGGCGCTGCTCACGCCGGCGGGCGGCTGCCTCCCAACGGGCCGCGACGGAGGGCGAGTCGGCGCCGTCCGCCGGGCGCCGCGGGGCAAGTCGCCGCTCCCGTACGGCCCTTCGCGCGCGAGCCCGGTTCCGGCGCGCGGTCGGACGCACCGCCGCACCGCTGCGGCGCGGCGGCGACCGGGTAGCGTCGGGGCCATGAGCGAGCTGACACCCGGCGCGTCCCCCGCGGCGCAGGGAGCGGAGCCGGAAGCGCCGGGCGGACCGGAGGCGGAGCAGGCGGACCAGGGGCCGGGCGCCGAGCCCGGAGAGGCGGCGGACGAGGGGCCGCGGCCGCTCGGCGTCACCGTCACGCCGACCGGGCAAGGGTCCGTCGACGCGCGGTTGGCGCGGCTGGCGGACGCGGACCACCTCGCCGTCTCCGGCCATCTCGAGGTGTACGAGGATGTTCACAGCGGCCTGCGCGAGACGCTCGCCGCCCTCGACCGACCCACCCCTCGGAGCTGACCCGTGGCACGACGCCGACTCGACGCGGAACTGGTGCGCCGCCGGCTCGCGCGCTCGCGCGAGCACGCAAGCCAACTCATCGCCGCTGGACGGGTCACCGTCGGCGGCAACCCCGCCGCGAAGCCGGCCACCCAGGTCGAGACGAGCGCGCCCCTCGTCGTCGCCGAGGACTCGGACGACCCGCAGTACGTCTCGCGCGGCGGCCACAAACTCGCGGGCGCGCTCGACGCGTTCGCCCCGCTCGGTCTGCGCGTCGACGGGCGCAGGGCGCTCGACGCCGGCGCCTCCACGGGCGGTTTCACCGACGTGCTGCTGCGGGCCGGCGCCGAGAGCGTCGTCGCCGTCGACGTCGGCTACGGGCAGCTCGCCTGGTCCCTGCGGAGCGATGCCAGAGTCACCGTCAAGGACCGTACGAACGTACGGGAGTTGACGTCCGAGGCGCTCGACGGCCGCCCGGCCGACGTCGTGGTGGGGGACCTCTCCTTCATTCCGCTGGGGCTCGTCCTGCCTGCGCTGGTACGGTGCGCGGCACCCGGTGCCGATCTCGTCCTCATGGTGAAGCCGCAGTTCGAGGTGGGGAGGGAGCGGCTCGGCAGCGGCGGTGTCGTGCGCAGCGCGCAGTTGCGCGCCGAGGCGGTGCGGACCGTCGCGGGGCAGGCGGCCGAGCAGGGGCTCGGGGTGCTCGGGATCGCCGCCAGTCCGCTGCCGGGGCCTTCGGGCAACGTCGAATACTTCCTGTGGCTGCGCGCCGGGGCGCCCGCTCTCGACCCGGCGGACGTCGAGCGAGCGGTGGCGGAGGGGCCCAAGTGACAGCGAGTACCGAGGCAGGCGACCGGACGGTCTTCCTGCTCGCGCACACCGGGCGGGCCGCCGCCGTGCGCAGCGCCGAACTGGTCGTCCAGGGCCTGTTGCGCAGCGGCCTCGGGGTGCGGCTCCTCGGCGAGGAGGCGGTGGACCTGCCGCTTCCGCGCGAGGTCGAGACGGTCGAGGCGAAGCCGGACGCGGCCGAGGGGTGCGAACTCCTCGTCGTGCTCGGCGGCGACGGGACGCTGCTGCGCGGCGCGGAGTTCGCCAGGGCCTCGGGGGTGCCGATGCTCGGCGTCAACCTCGGCCGCGTCGGCTTCCTCGCCGAGGCGGAGCGCGACGACCTCGACCAGGTCGTCGAGCGCGTGGCGCACCGCTCCTACGAGGTGGAGGAGCGGATGACGATCGACGTCCTCGTACGCAGCGAGGGCCGCGCCGTGCACACCGACTGGGCGCTCAACGAGGCGTCCGTCGAGAAGGCGGCGCGCGAGCGGGTGCTGGAGCTCGTCACCGAGGTCGACGACCGCCCCGTCTCCGCCTTCGGCGGGGACGGCGTCGTCTGCGCCACCCCGACGGGTTCGACCGCGTACGCCTTCTCCGCCGGCGGCCCCGTGGTGTGGCCCGAGGTGGAGGCGCTCCTGCTGGTGCCGATCAGCGCGCACGCGCTCTTCGCCAAGCCGCTCGTCACCTCGCCCGAGTCGGTCCTCGCCGTGGAGGTGCAGCCGCAGACGCCGCACGGGGTGCTCTGGTGCGACGGCCGGCGCAGCGTCGAGCTGCCGCCCGGCGCACGGGTCGAGGTGCGCCGCGGGGCCGTGCCGGTGCGGCTGGCGCGGCTCCACCACGCCTCCTTCACCGACCGGCTCGTCGCCAAGTTCGCGCTGCCGGTCGCCGGGTGGCGTGGGGCGCCGCGGGGGGACGGCTGAGCGGCGCCGGGTCGCCGTGGAGGGTGATCCGGCCGTCCTTTTCGTACGGATTCCTCCGTTGTTGTGCCGGTGCTCGGGCAGGGCTGGGGTAGGGGGCGCCCCCCGGAACCTCGTATGGTCGTATCCGTGTTGGAGGAGATGCGGATCAGAGCCCTGGGCGTGATCGACGACGCCGCACTCACCCTGTCCCCCGGCTTCACCGCGGTGACGGGGGAGACGGGTGCGGGCAAGACGATGGTCGTCACCAGCCTCGGGTTGTTGCTCGGCGGGCGTGCCGACGCCGCGCTGGTGCGGGTCGGGGCGAAGGCCGCGGTGGTCGAGGGGCGTGTCGCGCTGCCGCCCGACGCGCCGGCGGCGCGGCGGGCCGAGGAGGCCGGCGCCGAACTCGACGACGGAGAGCTGCTGCTGAGCCGTACGGTCTCGGCCGAGGGGCGCTCGCGGGCGCACGTCGGCGGGCGCTCGGTCCCGGTCGGTCTCCTCGCCGAGCTCAAGGACGACCTCGTCGCCGTCCACGGGCAGACCGACCAGCAGGGCCTGCTGCGCCCCGCCAGGCAGCGCGAGGCGCTCGACCGGTACGCGGGCGAGGCCGTCTCCGGGCTTCTCTCCGAGTACGGCGACCTCTACCGCAGACTCCGCAGCGTCAATGACGAGTTGACGGAGATCACCACTCGCGTGAGGGAGCGCGCCCAGGAGGCGGACATGCTCCGCTTCGGCGTGGACGAGATCTCCGCAGCCGAGCCGCAGGCCGGCGAGGACACCGAACTCGCCGCCGAGGCGGAGCGCCTGGGTCACGCCGAGGCGCTCGCGGAGGCCGCGGCGACGGCGCACGGTGCACTCGCGGGCGACCCGGCCGAGCCGGAGGGCCTGGACGCCAACACGCTCGTCGCCGGTGCCCAGCGTGCGCTCGACGGCGCGCGGGCGCACGACCCCGCGCTCGCCGCGCTCGCCGACCGGCTCGGCGAGGTCTCCGTCCTCCTCGGCGACGTGGCGGGCGAACTCGCCGGCTACGCCGACGATCTCGACGCCGACCCGCTCCGCCTCGCCGCCGTGGAGGAACGCCGCGCCACCCTCGCCGGACTCACCCGCAAGTACGGCGAGGACATCACCGCCGTACTCGCCTGGGCAGAGGAGAGTTCGGCACGCCTCGCCGAACTGGAAGGGGACGACGACCGGATCGGCGAACTCACCGCCGAACGCGACCGGCTGCGCGCCGAACTCGGCGTGCTCGCCCACCGGTTGACCCAAGCACGCCAGGAGGCCGCGGAGCGGTTCGCCGACGCCGTCACGGCGGAGCTCGCCGAACTCGCCATGCCGCACGCGCAGGTGACGTTCGGACTCCGGCAGACGGACGACTCCGAGGGCCTGGAGGTCGAGGACCGCACCCTCGCTTACGGCCCGCACGGCACCGACGAGGTGGAGCTCCTCCTCGCGCCCCACCCGGGCGCGCACCCGCGCCCCATCGCGAAGGGCGCCTCGGGCGGCGAGCTGTCGCGGGTGATGCTCGCCGTCGAGGTCGTCTTCGCCGGCGCCGACCCCGTGCCCACCTACCTCTTCGACGAGGTCGACGCGGGGGTCGGCGGCAGGGCCGCGGTGGAGGTAGGCAGGCGACTGGCGAAGTTGGCCGAGTCGGCCCAGGTCGTGGTCGTGACGCACCTGCCGCAGGTGGCGGCCTTCGCCGACCGGCACCTCGTCGTCGTCAAGACCGACGACGGCTCCGTCACGCGCAGCGGCGTGCAGGTGATGGAGGGCGAGGAGCGGGTGCGCGAACTCTCCCGGATGCTCGCGGGACAGGACGACTCCGAACTTGCCCGCGCCCATGCGGAGGAGCTCCTCGACGCCGCGCGTGCGGGGGGCTGAGCGCGCGGGGGCGGCCCTGGCCGGCGCTCGCCGTGCCGGGGGCGCCGGTGGATTCGGTGCCGCCGTCTGCGGAATGCTTCGGCGGCCGGGGAGTCACCGGACACGGCAGGCCCACGGGACCGGAGCGACCCGCCGCCCGTCAGGCCGAGGTCGTCGACGTCCTGGCGGCGCAGGCGACCGCCCTCGGCCTGAGCGGCTGCACCCACTTCGCGCTGCGCGACGCCGACAGCACGCGGCCCGGACTCTTCCACCGCTTCGGGCCCACCACCGACGACTACACGCCCAAGCCGGCGTTCGAGACACTGCGCACCCTCGTCGAGCGGTACGGCGTCTGACGGCCGTGCCCATGCCGGCGACGCCGGTCGGCGCTCTTCGAGCGGCGCCGGTTCGCGGAGATCCGGCGGACGAACCCCACGTGCCTCGCCCGGCACGAAGCCCGAGCGACAAGCCGGTCCGCCGCCTCCGGACCGGACACCTGGCGGGCCTGACCCGCCCGTACCCAGCCCCGAGCGAGCCGCCACGGCTCAGCTCGACCCCCGCACGATCAGCCGCGCCTCCGTCACCACCGGCGCCGGAGGGGCATCGCCGGCCTCCAAGTCGAGCTTGCGCAGCAGCAGTTCGGCCATCATGCTGCCCATCCTCTCGACGTCCTGTCGTACCGTCGTCAGCGTCGGCTCCGACCAGGCGGCGGGCTCCAGGTCGTCGTAGCCGACCACCGCGACGTCCTCGGGTACGCGCAGGCCCCGCCGATGGAGGGTGCGCAGGGCGCCCGACGCCATCAGGTCGGAGCCGGCGAAGACCGCGTCGATCTCCGGGTCCGCGTCGAGGAGTTCGGCCATGGCGGCCTCCCCGCCCTCGGCCGTGAAGGCGCCGTGTGCGACGAGGGGAGTCGCCTGCCGGGGTGCGCCGTCGGACTCGGCGAGCGCGTCGTGGTAGCCGTCGAGCCGGTCCTGCGCGGAGGTCTGGTCGAGCGGCCCGGTGATCACGGCGATACGGCGGCGCCCTCGGGCACGCAGGTGGGCGACGGCCTGGCGGGCGCCGCCGCGGTTGTCGGTGTCGACGTAGAGGAGCCCGCTCTCCGTCTCCGCGCCGGGCCAGCCGGGGCGGCCGCCGAAGACGGTGGGGAGGCCGGACTCGCGGACCATCGCGGCGAGCGGATCGGCGCCGTGGAGCGAGAACATCAGCGCGCCGTCCACGTGTCCGGCCGAGAGGTAGCGGCCGATCCGCTCGTAGTCCTTCGGCTGCTCGATCAGGACGAGCAGCAACTGCATGTCCCGCTGGCGGAGTTCACGGCTGATGCCGCGGAGCTGCTGCGCGAAGAACGGGTCGGAGAAGACGCGTGTCTCCGGTTCCGCGATGACGACGGCGACGGCGCCCGTCCGCCGGGTGACGAGGCTGCGGGCCGCGATGTTCGGTACGTAGCCGAGGAGTTCGACGGAGCGGCGCACCTGCTCGCGCAGCTCCTCGCGTACGCCGCGCCCGCCGTTCACCACGCGGGAGACCGTGGCGCGGGAGACTCCCGCATGTGCGGCCACGGCCTCGAGCGTGGGTCTGGGATCGCGGTCACCGTGCACGTTCGACTCCTCTTCCTCCGCGGGCTCTTGACGCTACCCCCAGAACTCGGCACTGTGCATGCCCAACAAGTGAGAGCGCTCTCACGCCCCCCACAACGAGGAGCGCACATGGACAGGCAGACGCGGTCGACCCCCGCCCCGGAGGCCCGCCGCAAGAAGCGGCGCACCCTGCTCTCCGCAGCCGCCGTGCTCGCGGCGCTCGGCGCCTTCGCCCTTCCGACGGCGCAGGCCGAGGAGCCCGTACGGTCGGCAGCAGCCGACCCCGGCGCCCTGGAGGAGGTCTGGTCGACCGACTTCGAGGGAGAGGCGGGCAGCCTCCCCGACTCGGCCGACTGGATCATCGACACCGGCACCGGCTACGACGGCGGCCCGCCCAACTGGGGCACGGGCGAGGTGCAGACGTACACCGACGCCCCGGAGAACGTCCAACTCGACGGCGAGGGACACCTGAAGATCACCGCCCTCAAGGACGGCGACACCTGGACCTCCGGCCGCATCGAGACGCAGCGCACCGACTTCGAGGCCCCCGAGGACGGCGTCCTGCGGATCTCCGCCGACATCCGGATGCCCGACGTCACCGGTGACGCGGCGCTCGGCTACTGGCCCGCTTTCTGGACGCTGGGAGACGAGTACCGCGGCAACTACTGGAACTGGCCCGGTGTCGGCGAGTTCGACATCATGGAGAACGTCAACGGCATCAACTCCGTCTGGGGCGTGCTGCACTGCGGCGAGGACCCGGGCGGGCCCTGCAACGAGACGGAGGGCCTCGGCAACTCCACCGAGTGCGTCGGCAGCCCGTGCCAGGGCAACTTCCACGAGTACGCCCTCGAAGTCGACCGCGGCGCGGGCGAGTTGCGCTGGTACGTCGACGGCGAGCAGTTCCACTCGGTCACCGCCGCGCAGATCGGTGAGGAGACCTGGGAGAACGCCACGGGCCACGGCCACTTCGTCCTGCTCAACCTGGCGATGGGCGGCGCCTTCCCCGACGGCGTCGAAGGCTCCCCCACGCCCACCGACGCGACGGAGCCGGGACACTCCATGCTCGTCGACCGCGTCACCGTGGAGACCGGCGGAGGGGACGCCTGACGCCCAGCCGCGGGAACCTCCTCCGCCCGGCGCCGCGCTCGCCCTCGCGGGCCGTCGCGCCGCCGGGCCTCCGGACCGACGGACTCCGGAGGCGATCACCCCTCCGCTGACCCCGTTCCGGCCGAACGCACCGGCGGCCGGCCTCCCTTCGGGGACGCCGGCCGCCGACTCGTCGCCGTCCGCGGCGAGTCGGGGTCCCGGCCGGCTCAGACGCCGTACGCGCCCGAGGTCGTCAGCCGCAGCGCCGAGTCGATCATGGGGACGTGGCTGAACGCCTGCGGGAAGTTGCCGACTTGGCGCTGGTTTCCCGAGTCCCACTCCTCGGCGAGGAGGCCGAGGTCGTTGCGGAGGGCGAGGAGCTTCTCGAAGAGTTTCCTCGCCTCCTCGACGCGGCCGATCATGGCGAGGTCGTCGGCGAGCCAGAAGGAGCAGGCGAGGAAGGCGCCCTCCTCGCCCTCGAGGCCGTCGATGTTCTCCTCGTCGCCGCTGGTGGGGTAGCGCATCACGAAGCCGTCGGGCGTGGACAGTTCGCGCTGGACCGCCTCGACGGTGCCGATGACGCGCTTGTCGTCCGGCGGCAGGAAGCCCATCTGCGGGATGAGGAGCAGCGAGGCGTCGAGTTCCTCGGAGCCGTAGTACTGCGTGAAGGTGTTGCGCTGGCGGTCGTAGCCCTTGGTGCAGACGTCGCGGTGGATGCGCTCGCGGAGTTCCTTCCACCGTTCCAACGGGCCGTCGACGCCGTCCGATTCGATGAGCTTGACGGTGCGGTCGACGGCCGTCCACGCCATGACCTTGGAGTGGACGAAGTGCCGCCGGGGGCCGCGGACCTCCCAGATGCCCTCGTCGGGCTCGTCCCAGTGCTCCTCCAGGTAGCGGATGAGCTTGAGTTGGAGGATCTGCGCGTAGTCGTTGCGGGCGAGCCCCGTCTTGTGGGCGAGGTAGAGGGCCTCGGTGACCTCGCCGTAGACGTCGAGCTGGAGCTGGCCTGCCGCGCCGTTGCCGACGCGCACGGGCGTGGAGTTCTCGTAGCCGGGCAGCCAGCTCAACTCGGCCTCGCCGAGCTCGCGTTCGCCGGCGATGCCGTACATGATCTGCAGGTTCTCCGGGTCCCCGGCGACGGCCCGCAGCAGCCACTCCCGCCAGGCGCGGGCCTCCTCGACGTAGCCGGTGCGCAGCAGCGAGGAGAGGGTGATCGCCGCGTCCCGGAGCCAGGTGAAGCGGTAGTCCCAGTTGCGGCTGCCGCCGATCGCCTCGGGCAGCGAGGTGGTGGGAGCCGCGACGATGCCGCCCGTCGGCGCGTAGGTGAGCGCCTTGAGCGTGATCAGCGAGCGGACGACGGCCTCGCGGTAGGGGCCGTGGTAGGTGCAGTGGCCGACCCAGTCGCTCCAGAAGTCCTCGGTGATCTGGAGGGCCTCGGCGGCGTCGGTGACCGGCGGGGGCTCGCGGTGCGAAGCCTGCCAGCTCAGTGCCATCGCGATCCGGTCGCCCGGCTGGACGGTGAAGTCCGAGTAGGTGGTGAGGTCCTCGCCGTAGGTGTCGACGTCCGCGTCGAGCCAGACCGAGTCGGGCCCTGCGACGGCGACGGTCCGGCCGTCGACCTTGTGGACCCAGGGGACGACCCAGCCGTAGGAGAAACGCATCCGCAGCGTGGAGCGCATCGGCACCCGGCCGCTGACGCCCTCGATGATCCGGACGAGCTGCGGTGCGTGGTTGCCGCGGGGCGGCATGAAGTCGGTGACCCGGACGGTGCCGCGCGGGGTGTCCCACTCGGACTCCAGGATGAGGGACTCGCCGCGGTAGCGGCGGCGGGTCGCAGGGGGTGGACTGCTGCCGGTGGGGTGTGCGGGGCCCAGCCGCCAGAAGCCGTGCTCCTCGGTGCCGAGCAGGCCCGCGAAGATGGCATGGGAGTCGAACCGCGGCAGGCAGAGCCAATCGGCGCTGCCGTCCCGGCCGACCAGAGCTGCCGTCTGCATGTCCCCGATGAGTGCGTAGTCCTCGATGCGCCCAGCCACGTGCATCTCCAGTCGAACCGCGCCGCGCATGCCGCGGGCGCTACTGCCACATTGCCAGCGATGAACCCGGAGATTCCGGGCACTCGAAATGTTCCAGATAATGGGAAACGTGCTGCCCGTCTGCGCGAGCGTCCGAGCAATATACGACGCAGAGAAGTGATCCGCGCAGCAGTCCCGGCACTCGGATCGAACCGGTCACCAGGCGAAGGAGTGCCGCTACCATGCCGCTCACCTGCTGCAACCTCTTCGTCACCCAGTGACCGCGGAAGATCGGCCTCTCCCACTCCGAACGGTCCGACCGATGGGCCGCCGCACGGGCTGCGTGACGCAGCGGTGAACCGGCGCTGTTACGCTGGTAGCCCGTGGACCGGTGGGCACGATCCCGTTCCGAAGAAGCCCCGGCGGCGGCGAATCCCCTCGACTCGCACCACGTCGACAGGCACAAGGGACGAGTTCGCCCCGTGCGGCGCCCGTCGCAACGGCCAGCCCCCCGAACCGCAGCGATGCCGCACCCCTTCGCCCCGGCGCCGAGGTGCAGGTGCGCACTCCACCACGCGACCACGGGAGCTCCCTCTTGGCCATGCCGCCCCATTCCTCGAAGTCCTCGACGACCAAGCACCTCTTCGTCACCGGGGGTGTGGCCTCCTCGCTCGGCAAGGGGCTGACCGCCTCCAGCCTCGGCGCCCTCCTCAAGGCACGCGGCCTGCGGGTCACCATGCAGAAGCTCGACCCTTATCTCAACGTCGACCCCGGAACGATGAACCCGTTCCAGCACGGAGAGGTCTTCGTCACCAACGACGGCGCCGAGACCGACCTCGACATCGGCCACTACGAGCGCTTCCTCGACGTCGACCTCGACGGCTCCGCGAACGTCACGACCGGGCAGGTCTACTCCTCGGTGATCGCCAAGGAGCGCAGGGGCGAGTACCTCGGCGACACCGTGCAGGTCATCCCGCACATCACCAACGAGATCAAGAACCGCATCCGCCGCATGGCCACCGAGGACGTCGACGTGGTCATCACCGAGGTCGGCGGCACCGTCGGGGACATCGAGTCGCTGCCCTTCCTCGAGGCGGTCCGGCAGGTGCGGCACGAGGTCGGGCGGGACAACGTCCTCGTCGTCCACATCTCGCTGCTTCCGTACATCGGCCCCTCCGGCGAGTTGAAGACCAAGCCGACGCAGCATTCGGTCGCCGCGCTGCGCAACATCGGTGTGCAACCCGACGCGATCGTGCTCCGCGCCGATCGGGACGTGCCGCTCTCGATCAAGCGCAAGATCTCGCTCATGTGCGACGTCGACGACGCCGCGGTGGTCGCGTGCAAGGACGCCAAGTCGATCTACGACATCCCCAAGGTCCTCCACGGCGAGGGGCTCGACGCCTACGTCGTGCGCAAGCTCAACCTCCCCTTCAGGGACGTCGACTGGACCGAGTGGGACGACCTGCTCCGCCGCGTCCACCAGCCCGACCACGAGGTCCGGGTCGCACTCGTCGGCAAGTACGTCGACCTGCCCGACGCCTACCTCTCGGTCACCGAGGCGCTGCGCGCCGGCGGCTTCGCCAACCGGGCCCGCGTGAAGATCAAGTGGGTCACCTCCGACGACTGCCGCACCCCGGCCGGCGCGGAGAGGGAGCTCTCCGACTGCGACGCGGTCTGCGTCCCCGGCGGCTTCGGCGACCGCGGCGTCGAGGGCAAGGTCGGTGCGATCACCTACGCGCGCGAGAACGGCATCCCGCTCCTCGGCCTCTGCCTCGGCCTCCAGTGCATCGTGATCGAGGCGGCCCGCAACCTCGCGGGCATCGAGGGAGCCGACTCCACCGAGTTCGACCGCGGGGCCGCACACCCGGTGATCTCCACCATGGAGGAGCAGCTCGACATCGTGGCGGGCGAGGGCGACATGGGCGGCACCATGCGGCTCGGCCTCTACCCGGCGAAGCTCGCCGAGGGCTCGATCGTCCGCGAGGTCCACGGCGGCGAGCCGTACGTGGAGGAGCGCCACCGCCACCGCTACGAGGTGAACAACTCCTACCGCACCGAGTTGGAGAAGAAGGCGGGGCTCCTCTTCTCCGGGACCTCGCCCGACAACAAGCTCGTCGAGTACGTCGAGTACCCGCGCGAGGTGCACCCGTACCTCGTCGCGACGCAGGCGCACCCGGAGCTCAAGTCCCGCCCCACGCGCCCGCATCCGCTCTTCGCCGGCCTCGTCCGGGCCGCCGTCGCGCGGCAGCTCGCCGCCGAGGAGACCCCCGAGCCGGCGACCGCCGGGGAGGTCTGAGGCGTGGCGATCACCGACAGCCCGCAGTCGTGGGACGTCACGGCCTCCGAGACGCCGTTCCAGGGCGCGAAGACCGGGGTGCGCAGCGAGCGGGTCGTCATGCCCGACGGGACCACGGCCCGCCGGGATTACCAGGTGCACCCCGGCTCCGTCGCGATCCTCGCGCTCGACGACGAGGAGCGCGTCCTCGTCCTCAAGCAGTACCGCCACCCGGTGCGCGAGAAGCTCTGGGAGGTCCCGGCCGGCCTCCTCGACGTCGAGGGCGAGCATCCGCTGAGTGCCGCGCAGCGCGAGTTGTACGAGGAGGCACACGTCAAGGCGGAGGACTGGCGCGTCCTCGTCGACGTCTACCCCACCCCGGGAGGCAGCGACGAGGCGGTGCGCATCTTCCTCGCACGCCGGCTCTCCGTCGCGAACGGCGAGCGGTTCGAGGTCTCCGAGGAGGAGGCCGAGATGGAGCAGGCCAGGGTCTCCCTCGCCGAGGTGGTACGGGGCGCGCTCGCCGGCGAGCTCCACAACAACGCGCTGGTGGTGGGCGTCCTCGCGCTCCACGCCGCGCTGACCGGCTACGGCCTCGACACCCTGCGTCCGGCCGAAGCGGAGTGGCCCGCGCGCCCGTTCGGCGCCTGACCCGAGCCGCGCCGCACGCGTCGGCGGTCCCCCTCGCGAGGGAGAGGGGGACCGGGCCGCTGTGCTGATCCGGGCATCCGGGGCGTTGCGCCCGCGGCAGGGCCTGGCCCGCGGTGCCGAGTGAACTACGCTCTGTGGCGTTCCCGCTGGTTGTGGCGGGGCCCCAACGCAGGCGCAGGCGGACGGGAGGCGTGACCGTGGCGGATCGGACGGAGCACCCCTGCGGTCCGCGCGGTCTCCTCGGGCGCGGACGCGAACTCGCAGCCCTCCGGGCCGACCTCGGCCGCGCAGGGCTCCACACCCTCGCCGGCCGTCCCGCACCGTACGCCCGCGTCCTGCTCGTCGCGGGGCGCCCCGGCTCCGGACGGACGGCGCTCGCCGAGGAGTTCGCGTCCCGCGTGGCCTCCGCGTACCCGGGCGGCGTCCTGCGTACCGGTCTCACGGGGCCGCGCGGCACCGCGCTCCCCGCGGGCGACGCGGCCCGCCGCCTCCTGGCAGCGGCAGGCGCGCCCCCGCCGCCGGCCCCCGCCGAC
>NZ_AJTQ01000002.1 GCF_000262345.1 Streptomyces xiaopingdaonensis
CTGACGGAGGCGCTCCGCATCCGCTGCGCCGAGCGGCCCGCCGTACTCCTCCTCGACGACGTCGTCGACTCCGAGCAGGTGCTCGAACTCCTTCCGGAGAGCCGCCGATGCCTCGTCCTCGCCGTCGCACAGGGCCCGCTCACCGGCGTCCCCGACGTACGCCCGTGCGCGCTCGGCGGCCTCGACCGCGCCAGCTCGGTACGGCTCCTCGCCCACCGCGCGGGGGCGACCCCGCGCGTCACGGTCGACCCGAGAGGCGCCGAGTCGCTGGCGCAGGAGTGCGCCGATCTGCCGGCCGCGCTCCTCCTCGCCGGAGGCTGGCTCCGCGCGCATCCCAAGGCGTCCGTCGTCGACGCGCTCGGCCGCCTCACCGCGGCCCCCTGCGACGACCGCCCCCTCGAACCCCACGCCGACCCGCTCGCCCGGGCCTGGCGTCTCGTCCGCTCGGCGCTGACCCCGCGGGCGCTCCGGCTCGCGCCGCTGCTGACGCTGGCGCCCGACGGGACCGCGGACGTCCAGGCCGCCGCCGCGCTCGCCGGCTGCGACGCCGCGGCGGCGGCCGAAGTGCTCGCCGAACTCCGGGAGTTCGGCCTCCTCCGGGCGCGCGACGACGGCTGGTTCGCGCTCCCCGGCTGCCTGACACCGCTGCTCCGCGCCGAACTCGACGCGGGCCGTCCCGCCGACGCCGTACTCGCGACGGCCCGCATGGGGGAGCGGACCCTGCGCCGGCTCGTCGCCTGCCGCGCGGCGGCCGAGCCCTCGGGCTCGCCGGCGCGGCGCCGGGCCGCGGCGCTGCCCGCACCGCTCCGCTTCTCCTCGGCACCGGCCGCGGCCGAGTGGCTCGCCGCGCACCGCGAGTGGCTCCTCGCCT
>NZ_AJTQ01000003.1 GCF_000262345.1 Streptomyces xiaopingdaonensis
AGCGCATTCCGGCGGAGGAGGACGCTGCCGGCGCTCGCGGCGAACGGGAGGCGCCCGGCGAACTCGACAACCTCGCAAGGCGGTTGACCACCTCACTCGGCCGCGCCCTGGAACTCCACCTTCCCCGCGCCGAGGCGGCACGCGACCTCTACCGCCTCTCCGAGCTGCTGCTGCGCCTCGCCGACCGGGGAACCCTCCACCGCGAGCGCGCCGCCGCCCTCCTCGCCCTCGCCGACCACGACACCGCGGACGGCCGCCTCCCCCGCGCCCTGTGCCGCTACCGCACGGCGCTGGACGCGGCACGGGAGGCCGGCGACGGAGAGGCGGTCGGCACCGTGCTGGAGCAACTCGGCGCCTGCTACGCGCAGCTCGACGACGGGGCGCGGGCCGCCGACTGGTACGCGCGCGCCCTCGCCCACCGCCGGACGCGAGGCGAGCACCTGCACGTGGCCGCCCTCCACACCAGCATCGCCACGGCTCACGGCCGGACCGGACGCTGGGACGAGGCGCTCCGCGAGTGGCGCGCCGCCGCGTCCGGCTTCCGCCGGCTGCGCGAACCCGCGTCGCAGGCACGGGCGTTGGGGGAGGCGGCCCGTATCCAGACGGCGGCGGGGCGCCCGCAGGACGCGGCACGCAACTGCCGTCAGGCGCTGCGCGCCGTGCGTGGCGTGGAGGAGCCCCGGCTCTCGTCCGAGCTCCTTCTGCTCCTCGCCGCCGCCTGCCGGGCGCTCGGCGAGACGGAGTCCGCGCGCGAGCACGAGGCCGCGGCGCGACTCGCGTACGACGGTCGAGCGGACCTGGACGTGCCCGGCGCACAGTTGGAAGCGGAACCGTCCGTCCATGCCGCGCACCGCTCGCAGGCGGAGGGCGCGCTCCCCGAACCTCCCGTCCCGGCCGGGCCCGAGACCGCGTCCGGGGCGGGAGTCCCATCGCCGCAGGAGCCGGGGGAATCGTCGGTTCCGCGGCCGTCCGAGGTGGAACCGGAGGCTCCGGTCGAGAGTCGGTGCCAGGGGCTCGGCGGTTCGGGGAAGGTGGCGGGTGACGCCGTCGAGCGTTCCACATCCCACTCATAGAACCTGCGAAACGAAAGCGCGACCGAAGACAATAGCCTGTTTGTAAGGCTAGACAGCTTGGAATCCTTCATTAGAATGGTCTGGCTGCGGTCGTAGCCGCTGCTCCCGGAATGCCTGCTTCAGCGGTGTTCGTGCGGGTGTCCCCGGCCACCCCGGGTGCGGCCCGGCCGTTTCGCCGCCTCGGGCCGGCATCGGCAGGCACCCCTGCCGCCGCGGCCGGCACACGCCGGCCGGCATCCCTTGCCCCCCAGTACCGAGGACCGTGATCGACGTGAAGGTCGGCATCCCCCGCGAGGTCAAGAACAACGAGTTCCGAGTCGCCATCACCCCGCCCGGGGTGCACGAACTGGTGCGCAACGGGCACGAGGTCCATGTCGAGAGCGGTGCCGGAGAGGGCTCCTCCCTCGCCGACGAGGAGTACGCGGCCGCGGGCGCCGTCGTGCTGCCGACTGCCGACGAGGTGTGGCAGGCCGCCGAGTTGGTGCTGAAGGTGAAGGAGCCGGTGGCCGAGGAGTACCACCGCCTCCGCAAGGACCAGGTCCTCTTCACCTACCTGCACTTGGCCGCCTCCCGCGAGTGCACCGACGCGCTCCTCGACTCGGGTACGACGGCGATCGCCTACGAGACGGTGGAGACGGTGCGCGGCCGCCTCCCTCTGCTCGCCCCGATGTCGGAGGTCGCCGGGCGGATCGCACCGCAGGTGGGCGCGTACCACCTCATGCGCTCCGCCGGTGGGCGCGGTGTGCTCCCGGGGGGCGTCCCCGGGGTGCACGCGGGGCGCGCGGTGGTGATCGGAGGCGGTGTCTCCGGTTGGAACGCCACGCAGATCGCTGTGGGGCTCGGTTTCCACGTCACGCTCCTCGACACGGACCTCGACAAGCTCCGCGAGGCCGACCGGATCTTCGGCAACCGCATCCGCACCGTCGCCTCCAACGCCTTCGAGCTGGAGCGCGCCGTGGCCGACGCCGACCTCGTCGTCGGCGCTGTGCTGATCACCGGCGCCAAGGCGCCGAAGCTCGTCAGCAACGAGCTGGTGCGGGGGATGAAGCAGGGGAGTGTCCTTGTCGACATCGCGATCGACCAGGGCGGCTGCTTCGAGGACTCCCGGCCCACGACCCACGCACACCCCACCTTCCGGGTCCACGACTCGGTCTTCTACTGCGTGGCCAATATGCCGGGGGCCGTGCCCAACACGTCCACCTACGCGTTGACCAACGCGACGCTTCCCTACGTCGTCGAACTCGCCAACCGCGGCTGGCGCGAGGCCGCGCGCCGGGACCCGGCCCTCGCCAAGGGCGTGAACGTGCACGGCGGTTCGGTCTACTACGGCCCCGTCGCGCAGGCGCACGGGCTCGCCGCGGGCGACCTCGCGGAGCTCGTCGGCTGAGCCGCTCCGTACCGCGCGGCACCCGGCGCAAGGGCGCCGGGTGCCGGAGTGCGGGGGCGCGCCGGCGGACGCGGGGGGCGCGTACTGCCGTCGGCGCTGCGTGAGTTGGCGCACGCGGTGGGCAACTCTCGTCCGAGCAGCGGTGTTCGGTCGGTCGGTGCGCGGTATGGCGAGGAAGGTCACTTTGTTGACTCGACGATGCTCCCGCGAATCGGCGAATTGACCCGGTAACTCGCGTTCTATGTCACGTTTTTGGTCGTTCGGTGACCCGGTCTTCCCGTCTTCGAGCGCGCCTTGGGGCCTTGACACGGGGTCGTGACGCTATCGACACATCGTGCCGTCTCCGGTGGATTGTGTTGCTGCGGACGGCCGACACGCCATAGAGTCGCCAACCGTCGGCATGGTGTCACGCTGACGTGTTGAGAAATTTCCTGGTCACCCAAGGAGGTAGGACGACTTGTGAACGAGTCGACATTTTCTCCCGGGGGTGTCCAACCAGGAGCGCCTGTGCGAGGCCAGGAGTCCTCGGCGCCCGAGGGTGTCGGCTCCGTAGCGGTTCGCGCCTGCACGACCCACCAGAATTCGACGACGAGCATGACAGCCCACCAGAGCATGGACGGCCACGACGTGAACGCCAGGCCAGGCGACGCTGCGAACGGCCGGTCCGCCGAGCCCTTCGCCGACTACACAGACCCGCACAGCGAGCTTCCCGAGGGTCATTTCTACGACCCCGACGCGGAGTTCGAACCGGACCCGGAGTACGCCGCGACGCTCGCGCCGGACGCCGCGCGCCAGCGCCGCGAGCGCATCGGCCCGACGGGCCGCCCGCTCCCGTACTTCCCGATCCCGGGCCCCGTGAGCGAGCACGGTCCCGCCAAGATCATCGCGATGTGCAACCAGAAAGGCGGAGTCGGCAAGACGACGTCGACGATCAACCTCGGCGCTGCGCTCGCCGAGTACGGACGCCGCGTCCTCCTCGTCGACTTCGACCCGCAGGGCGCGCTCTCCGTCGGACTCGGCGTCAACCCGATGGAGCTCGACCTCACCGTCTACAACCTGCTCCTCGAGCGCGGCCTCGCACCCGACGAGGTGCTGCTGAAGACGGCGGTCGCCGGGATGGACCTGCTGCCGAGCAACATCGACCTCTCCGCCGCCGAGGTGCAGTTGGTGAGCGAGGTGGCCCGCGAGTCCACGCTCCAGCGTGCGCTCGGGCCGCTGATGAACGACTACGACTTCATCATCATCGACTGCCAGCCCTCGCTCGGCCTGCTCACCGTCAACGCGCTGACGTCGGCGCACAAGGTGATCGTCCCGCTGGAGTGCGAGTTCTTCGCGCTGCGCGGCGTCGCGCTGCTCACCGAGACGATCGAGAAGGTCAAGGAGCGGCTCAACAACGACCTGGAGCTCGACGGCATCCTGGCCACGATGTACGACTCGCGCACGGTGCACAGCAGAGAGGTGCTCGCGCGGGTGGTGGAGGCGTTCGACAACAACGTCTACCACACCGTCATCGGCCGGACCGTCCGGTTCCCCGAGACCACCGTGGCCGGTGAGCCGATCACGACCTACGCCTCCAACTCCGTCGGCGCCGCCGCCTATCGCCAGCTCGCCAGGGAGGTGCTCGCCCGGTGCCACGCCGAGTGAGTCTCCCGGCAGCCGACGAACTCTTCCGCACCACAGGGGGCCCCGCCGTCCAGTCCTCGGCCCCCCAGCAGGACCAGAACGACACCCCGCAGCGGCCACGGGTGCCGTCCCCGGCGTCCGGCGCCGACCGTGCCGAGCACACCGCGGCCGAGGAGGCCGGCGCCTCGGGCGACACCGGTTCCTCGGCGGACGGCCCCGACCACGCCGAGGCCGAGCAGAACGCGGCGCAGCCCGGCCGCGGGGACGGCGCGTCCCAGAACTCCCCGACGCCGCACGACCGTTCGGCCGAAAGGCCGCCGGCCGCCCGTTCCGCCCCCGAGGCGCAGGGGCAACGACGTACGCGCAAGGCGGCCGAGTCGACACGCGGCGCCAACGAAGCCCAGAGCGCGGCGGGTTCGCAGCGCCGCGGGCGCGCCAATCGCCGCCCGAGCGGCCGCGAGCGGCACGACGAGAAGATCACGGTGTACGTCTCCGCCGAGGAGCTGATGGACCTGGAGCACGCGCGGCTGGTCCTCCGCGGGGAGCACGGACTCGCCGTCGATCGCGGGCGCGTGGTGCGCGAGGCGGTCGCGGTCGTCCTCGCCGACCTGGAGTCGCGCGGGGAGGCGAGCATCCTCGTGCGGCGGCTCCGCGGCCGCTGAGCCACAGGCTCCGCGGCCCCGGCGCCGACGCGCCCGGCACGGTTGCCAGTACGCTGCCCGCGATGTCCAGTTCAGACGACGCCGCCGGCGGCCGCTCCCGCCGCCGCGCGCTCGGCCGCGGCCCCGGCACCGCGCCCGGCGTCGAGCCGACCGGGGAGCCGTCCGGCGCCGAGCCCCGCACGGCGGACGAAGCGGCGGTCCCCGATCCCGACGCACAGGACGCGCCGTCGGCCCAACTCCGGCCCGCGGCCGTCGAGTCGGACGACGAGCGGAGCGCGAGCCCCTGGCCCGCCGACACCTGCCCACGCCGCGAGGGGCCGCCGTCAGCGGACGTCGGGAGACCGACAGAGTCAGGGCACGCACGCGGTGACGGCGCACCGCCCGGCCTCGATCCGGCGGCGGGCGCGGCACACGCCGACGATCGCGGCACCGTCGAGCCGCCCGCCTCCGACGCGGTCCCCGGCAACGCGCCTGCCCCCGCGGCGGGTTCGGCCGAGCCCGGCGAGTCCGACGAGCCCGCCGCCTCGGCGGACGAACCGAAGACGCCCGCCGCCGGGGCCGGTTCGGTCGGCGCTCCCGGCTCCGGGGACGACCCGGTCGGGGCGCCCGCCCCGGGCGCTGGTCCGGAGGAGGCTGCCGTCCCCGAGGTCGAAGCGGCCGAGACGCCCGCCTCCGAGGCTGACGCGGTCGAGCCCCCCGCCTCCGGCGCCGGCTCGGATATCCCCGGGGCTGAGGAGATCGAGTCCCCCGGGCCCGAAGCCACCCCCGACGAACCTCCGGACCCGGACGCCGCCCCGGAGGAACCTCAGGACGACGGTCGCTTCAAGGTCGTCCTCGACAACTTCGAGGGCCCTTTCGACCTGCTGCTCCAGCTCATCTCCAAGCACAAGCTCGACGTCACCGAGGTGGCGCTCTCCAGGGTGACCGACGAATTCATGGCCCACATCCACGCCATGGGCCCGGAGTGGGACCTCGACCAGGCCACCGAGTTCCTCGTCGTCGCCGCCACGCTCCTCGACCTGAAGGCGGCGCGGCTGCTGCCGACCGCCGAGGTGGAGGACGAGGCCGACCTCGCGCTGCTGGAGGCGCGCGACCTGCTCTTCGCTCGGCTGCTGCAGTACCGCGCGTACAAGGAGATCGCAGGGATCTTCGCCGAGCGCCTCGCCGCCGAGGCCCGCCGCTACCCGCGGACGGTGGGGCTCGAACCGCACCATGCGGAGCTGCTGCCCGAGGTCGTGCTGAGCATCGGCCCCGAGGGGTTCGCGCGGCTCGCGGTGAAGGCGATGCAGCCGAAGCCGAAGCCCGAGGTGTACGTCGAGCACATCCACGCGCCGCTGGTGAGCGTGCGGGAGCAGGCGCAGATCGTGGTGGGCCGGTTGCGGGAGCTGGGGGAGGCGAGCTTCCGTACCCTCGTCGACGACGCGGACGACACCCTCACCGTCGTCGCGCGGTTCCTCGCTCTGCTGGAGCTCTACCGCGAACGCGCCGTCGGCCTGGAGCAGTGGGAGGCGCTCGGCGAACTCACGGTGAGCTGGACCGGCGGCGAGGGCACCGACCTGCGGGTGACGGACGAGTTCGACCGGGCCCCCGAGCAGCCCGAGGAGCAACCGGCCTGACGCGGCCGGCACGGAGCGGAGACACATGACCGAGCAGACCACGCACGACCGGCTCCCGGACGGGCCCCACGACCCGGCAGCCACCCCACCCGCCCCGGACGACCGGGCCCTCGGCGAAGCCTCCGTGACCGACGGGGCGCCTGAGGAGCGCCCGCTGAAGCCGGCGCTCGAAGCCGTCCTCATGGTCGTCGACGAGCCGGCCACCGAAGCGCACCTCGCGAAGGTCCTCGGCCGGCGGCAGCGCGAGGTCTCCGATGCGCTCCGCGAGCTCTCCGACGAGTACGCGGTGCAGCGCCGCGGCTTCGACCTTCGCTACGTCGCGGGCGGCTGGCGCTACTACACGCGCCCCGAATACGCGTACGCCGTCGAGGAGTTCGTCCTCGACGGGCAGCAGGCGCGGCTGACCCAGGCCGCGCTGGAGACGCTCGCCGTGGTCGCGTACCGTCAACCGGTGAGCCGCTCGCGGGTCTCTGCGGTCCGCGGCGTCAACTGCGACGGCGTGATGCGGACCCTCCTCCAGCGCGGGCTGCTGGAGGAGGCGGGCACGGAACCCGAGACAGGTGCGATCCTGTACGGGACGACGCACTACTTCCTGGAGCGGATGGGCCTGCGCGGCCTGGAGGAGCTCCCGGAACTCGCTCCCTTCCTCCCCGAGGCCGACGCGGTCGAGGGCGACTCACGGGAGGGTGTGCCGTCCTTCGATGTTGACGCAGGCGGCGAAGCTCCCGGCGAAGCCCCCGACCGAACCCAGACGGAAGACTGATGCGAAGCAGCGGCAGGAACACCGGCCAGAACCGCTCCGGCGGCAGGCGAGACACCCGCGGTGCGGGCGGCCCGCGCGGCGACGGAGGGCGGCGGACGGACCGTCCGCGCCCGGAGGAGCGCCGCTACGACCAGCCTCAGCGGGACGGCCAGCCCGGCGGCAAGCCGAGCGGAAAGCCGGGCCCGTCCGGGGGGAGGCCGGGCGGTAAGCCGGGTCGGTCCGGGGACAGGCCGGGTCAGGGCGGCGGCAAGCCGGGCCGGCCGAAGGGCGGCGCCGACTCGGGCGGGCAGGCACGCGGAGGCAGGCCGCAGACGGGCGGCAAGCCCAAGTCGGGCGGCCCTTCCGGCGGCAAGCAGCAGGGCCCCAAGCAGCAGGGCGGCAAGCCGGGGTTCGGCGAGAAGGGGCGCGGCGGCCCGGGCCAGCGGGGCCGCGGGCGTCCGCGTTCGGTGCCGGCGCGCTCGCGCGAGTACGACGCGCAGATCGAGGAGCGAAACCGCTCCCGTCAGGTCGAGCGCGACAGGCGACGGACGCCGAAGACCTTCGCTGAGCCGGAAGGCGAGCGCCTCCAGAAGATCCTCGCGCGTGCCGGCATGGGTTCGCGGCGCGCCTGCGAGGAGCTGATCGACCAGGCGCGGGTCGAGGTCAACGGCGAGATCGTGCGCGAGCAGGGCCTGCGCGTCGACCCGTCGAAGGACGAGATCAAGGTGGACGGGCTCACCGTGGCCGCCCAGTCGTATCTCTTCTTCGCGCTCAACAAGCCGTCCGGCGTCGTGGCCTCGATGGAGGACCCGGAGGGCCGCCAGTGCCTCGGCGACTACGTGCAGAACCGCGAGACGCGCCTCTTCCACGTCGGCCGCCTCGACACCGAGACCGAGGGCGTCATCCTCCTCACCAACCACGGCGAGCTGGCGCACCGCCTCACGCACCCGCGGTACGGCGTGAAGAAGACCTACCTCGCAGCCATCCAGGGCCCCATCCCGCGCGACCTCGGCAAGCGCCTGAAGAACGGCGTCCCGCTCGACGACGGCTACGCCAAGGCGGACAACTTCCGCGTCGTCGAGAACACCGGCCGCAACTACCTCGTCGAGGTCACGCTCCACGAGGGCAGGAAGCACATCGTGCGCCGCATGCTCTCCGAGGCGGGCTTCCCCGTCGAGAAGCTGGTGCGCACGAAGTTCGGCCCGATCGCCCTCGGCGACCAGAAGTCCGGCTGGCTGCGGCGGCTCACCAACACCGAGGTGGGGATGCTGATGCGGGAGGTCGAGCTCTGACGGGCGCCGGGGTGCGGCTCAGGACCACAGGGCCAGCGAGACGGCCCGCCCCTCGTGGTCCCGCTGCACCTCGAGCATCCCGGCGACGGCGGTGCGGTTGATCCGCCCGTGGATGCGCGGCCCGGGGTCCCAGCGGACCTTGGCGTCGAGCTTCTCCTCGTCGATCATGAGCGCCATGACCGGCCCCGGGACGTCGCCGAAGTAGGCGTCGGCGGCGGCGAGCGCCGCCTCCTCGTCCCGGGTGCAGGGCACGGAGCCGTCCTCGCCGAGCTCCTTGGGCGAGAAGGGGCGGTCGGGGTCGACCAACCAGTCGTCGAGCGGCACCACGTGGAAGATCATGCCTCCCTTGTACCGTCTCACTGGGCGGGCGTCGCGGACATCCGCGCTGTGCCGCATCTACCCTGGGCCGTCGCCGCGCGGACGGGCGGCGAGGTTCGAGAGGGGGGGGAGCGACGGTGGCGGTACGGGCCGTAAGGGGAGCGGTGCAGCTCGAGCGGGACGAGGCGGAGCACATGCAGGAGCAGGTCTCCGAGCTGCTCACCGCGGTACTCGAACGCAACGGCCTCACGGCCGAGGACCTCATCAGCATCTGGTTCACGGCCACCCCCGACCTGCACAGCGACTTCCCCGCCGTCGCGGCGCGGAAGCTGGGGATCGTCGACGTCCCGCTGATCTGCGCGCAAGAACTCCTCGTCGAGGGAGCGATGCCCCGGGTCGTCCGTATCCTGGCGCACACCGAGACCGAGCTCGCCAGGCGGGAGATCAGCCACGTCTACCTCGGCGCCGCGGCCGCTCTGCGCTCCGACATCGCCCAGTAGCCGGCGCCGCCACCGGTGGCAGGCGGCACCTACGAGCATAAGGACCCCCAGTCATGCGAACCGCCCTCGTCATCGGTACCGGCCTCATCGGCACCTCGGCTGCGTTGGCGCTCACGGCCCGCGGCGTGCGGGTGCACCTCAGCGACGAGGCGCCCGAACGCGTGCGTACGGCCGCCTCGTTGGGCGCGGGGACGGAGAAGCCGCCCGAGGGCCCCGTCGACCTCGCCGTCGTCGCGGTGCCCCCGGCGGCGGTCGCCGAGACGGTCGTGGAGGTGCAGCGCACCGGTGCGGCGCGCGGGTGCATCGACGTGGCGAGCGTCAAGGGCGTGCCCCGGCGCGAGTTCGCGGCGCTCGGCGGTGACCCCGCCGGGTACCTCGGTACGCATCCGATGTCGGGCCGGGAGCAGTCGGGACCGCTCGCGGCCGGTCCCGATCTCTTCGAGGGCCGCCCGTGGGTGCTGACGCCGACCGCCGAGACCGAGACCGAGGTCCTCAACCTCGCCCTCGAACTCGTCGCGCTCTGCGGTGCGGTCCCCGTCGTGATGGACGCCGACGCGCACGACCGCGCCGTCGCGCTCGTCTCGCACACCCCGCAGCTCGTCTCCAGCCTCGTCGCGGCGCGGCTGGAGGACGCCGACGAGACGGCCGTGCGCCTCTGCGGCGGCGGGATCAGGGACGTCACGCGGATCGCCGCCTCGGACCCGGCGATGTGGATCGACATCCTCTCGGCCAACCCGGGACCCGTCGCCGACATCCTCTCCTCGCTCGCCGCCGACCTCGACGAGACCGTCCGCGCCCTGCGCGACCTCACCGCCGCCGACGAGGACGAGCACGCCGGGGGCGCGTCCGGCATCGCCGACGTCCTGCGGCGCGGCAACGCCGGACGCGACCGGGTCCCCGGCAAGCACGGGCAGGCGCCGGCGAGTTATGAGACGGTCACGGTGCTCATCAGCGACCGGCCGGGAGAGTTGGCCCGGATCTTCGCGGACGCGGGCGCGGCCGGCGTCAACATCGAGGACGTCCGGATCGAGCACGCTACCGGGCAGCAGGCGGGCCACGTCCAGTTGATGGTCGAGCAGCACGCGGTACGGCCGCTGGAGGCCGCGCTCCGCGAGCGCGGCTGGGGGCTGCGGCAGCAGTAGCGGCCCGACGACGACGCCGGAGAGCCGGAGGCTGGGGCGCTGTCCGGCCGCGGCAACCGGTAGCCTTGCGCGTGGCCCGAGGGCTGTGCGCCCCGCCGTCCTGACACCCGCGCCCATACCGTGCCAGGAATGTTCCAGGAAGTCTGAGAAAGGTGTCGTCCGTCGTGTCTGCAGCTTCGACCCCCGCGTCCCCGGACCCCGAGGCCCCGGGAGTCACCGTCGCCATCGACGGCCCCTCGGGTACGGGCAAGTCCAGCACCTCCAAGGCGGTCGCGGCGCAGCTCGGACTCCGCTACCTGGACACCGGTGCGCAGTACCGCGCGATCACCTGGTGGATGCTGCGGAACGGGATCGATGTCGACGACGCGGAGGCGGTCGCCGCCGCCAGCGGGCGCTCCGAGATCGTCTCCGGGACCGATCCGAAGGCACCCTCGATCTCCGTGGACGGCGAGGACGCCTCCGGGCCGATCCGCACCCAGGAGGTCACCTCCGCGGTGAGCGCGGTGAGCGCCGTGCCGCGGGTGCGCGAGCGGATCACCGGTCTCCAGCGGGAGATCGCCGCTGCGGGCGGCATCGTCGTCGAGGGCCGGGACATCGGTACCACGGTGCTGCCCGACGCCGACCTCAAGGTCTTCCTCACCGCCTCGTCCGAGGCCCGCGCCGCGCGCCGCAGCGGTGAACTCAAGGGCTCCCAGGACCTCGCCACCACCCGCCAGGCCCTCACCCGCAGGGACAAGGCAGACTCCAGCCGCGCCGCCTCGCCGCTGCGCCGGTCCGAGGACGCCGTCGAGGTCGACACCACCGAGCTCAGCCTCGACCAGGTCGTGGAGTGCGTCGTCACCCTCGTCGAGGAGGCGGCGAAGAAGGCCGGGAGCGCGCGGGCGGAGCAGGCGGCGCGGTGAGCTCCTCGCACCCCGGCGGGGGGTACCGCGGTGCGCGGGTGGGACGGTCGATCGGCATCGGCCTCATGCGCTCGCTCTACAGGACCCGGGTGCTCGGGGCATGGCGGCTGCCGGCGCAGGGGCCCGCGATCCTCGCCGTCAACCACTCGCACTTCGTCGACGGACCGCTGCTCCTCGGGACGGCGCCGCGGCCGGTGCACTTCCTGATCAAGAAGGAGGCGTTCGTCGGCCCGCTCGGCTCGTTCCTCCGCGGGATCGGACAGCTCTCGGTGGACCGCTCGGGCGCCGACCGGACCGCGGTGAGCAGCGCGCTGAGGATACTCGCGGACGGGCAGGTGCTCGGCATCTTCCCCGAAGGCACCCGCGGCGACGGGGACTTCAGCTCCCTGCGCTCGGGCCTCGCGTACTTCGCCGTCCGCTCGGGCGCCCCGGTCGTCCCCGTGGCGGTGCTCGGGACGGCGGGGCGTAGCAGCCGGCTGGTGCCCGCGGTGCCACCGCTGCGCAGCCGCGTCGACATAGTCTTCGGCGACCCCTTCGATGCCGGGGACGGCAGCACCCGCCGCACCCGCACCGCGCTCGACGAGGCGACCGTGCGCATCCAGCGCCGGCTCACCGAGCACCTCGCCGACGCACTCACCAAGACCGGACGCTAGCCCGCACCGCGCGGGGATTTGCCAGACTTGTACGACGCCCCCGCGCGCCGACCCAGCAACGCCCCCTCGGGGCCCGCACATCCACAGGACGAGGACCGCACCCATGAACGATCAGACCATCTCAGGCGACGGCGCCCCCGAGCACGGTGAGCTCGGCGACGCCGAGTTCGCCGAGTTCATGGAACTCGCCAGGGAGGAGGGCTTCGACCCGGAGGAGATCGAGGGCGCCCTCGACGAGGCGGGCCACGGCCCGCTGCCCGTGCTCGCCGTCATCGGCCGTCCCAACGTGGGCAAGTCCACGCTCGTCAACCGGATCATCGGACGCCGCGAGGCGGTCGTCGAGGACCGGCCCGGCGTCACCAGGGACCGCGTCACCTACGAGGCGGAGTGGTCGGGCCGGCGCTTCAAGGTCGTCGACACCGGCGGCTGGGAGCAGGACGTCCTCGGTATCGACGCCTCCGTCGCGGCGCAGGCGGAGTACGCGGTGGAGGCGGCCGACGGCGTCGTCTTCGTCGTCGACGCCACCGTCGGCGCCACCGACACCGACGAGGCCGTGGTGCGGCTGCTCCGCAGGGCGGGCAAGCCCGTGGTGCTCTGCGCCAACAAGGTCGACGGCCCCTCGCGCGAGGCGGACGCGGCGTACCTGTGGTCGCTCGGCCTCGGCGAACCGCACCCGGTGTCGGCCCTCCACGGGCGCGGCACCGGCGACATGCTCGACGAGGTGCTGCGGGCGCTCCCGGAGGCGCCGGCGCAGACCTTCGGCACGGCGCCCGGCGGCCCGCGCCGGATCGCGCTCATCGGACGCCCCAACGTCGGCAAGTCCTCACTCCTCAACAAGGTCGCCCACGAGGAGCGCGTGGTCGTCGACGAGACCGCGGGCACCACCCGCGACCCGGTCGACGAGCTCGTCGAACTCGGCGGCCGCACCTGGAAGTTCGTCGACACGGCCGGCATCCGCCGCCGCGTCCACCTCCAGGCGGGCGCCGACTACTACGCGTCGCTCCGCACGGCCGCCGCGCTGGAGAAGGCGGAGGTCGCCGTCGTCCTCATCGACGTCAGCGAGGAGATCAGCTCCCAGGACCTGCGGATCGTGAGCATGGCCGTCGAGTCGGGGCGGGCTCTGGTGCTGGCGTTCAACAAGTGGGACACGCTCGACGACGAGCGCCGCTTCTACCTGGAGCGGGAGATCGAGAAGGACCTCGGGCAGGTGCGCTGGGCCCCCCGCGTCAACGTCTCGGCCCGCACGGGCCGGCACATGGAGAAGCTCGTCCCGGCGATCGACACCGCGCTCGCCGGCTGGGAGTCCCGTGTGCCGACCGGCAAGCTCAACTCCTTCCTCGGCGAACTCGTCGCCTCCCACCCGCACCCGGTCCGCGGCGGCAAGCAGCCCCGCGTCCTCTTCGGCACCCAGGCGGGGACGAAGCCGCCCCGCTTCGTCCTCTTCGCCTCCGGCTTCCTGGAGGCCGGGTACCGGCGCTTCATCGAGCGCAGGCTCCGCGAGGAGTTCGGGTTCGAGGGCTCGCCGATCCAGCTCTCGGTACGGGTGCGCGAGAAGCGGGGCCGGAAGAAGTAGCCGCGGGGCGGCCCCTGTTGCCCGGGCGCGTGCGGAACTACCCCTGCGGGCCCCGGACCTCAGTAGTCCCGGTCCGAGGCGGCAGGCGGGAGCGACGGCAGCGGGCCGCCGCACTGGTACCACTCGCCGCCCCAGGTGCCCGTCCCCGTTCCCCTGACCGTGCCGAAGCCCTCGAAGCGGAGGTTCTCCTCGCCCGTGCGGTCACCGGGGAGGGCGCGGAAGAGCATGCGCCACTCCGCGTAGAGCGCGTCGTAGATCGGTGTCTGCGAGGGGCGACGGAGCGCGCCGTAGGCGGCGCGCATCCCGGGGATGGGGCTCCTGCCGTCGTGGGAGCGGTGGCTGCGGGACGGTTCGTAAGGCTGCACGTCAACGCAAACGACCGGGGGTGGCCTGCGGATGCGGGGCCGAATGGTGGACGCCGCTTGCGCGTTCGGACACCGGACCGGTCGGGGACGCCGCGTGCGGCCGCCGGCTCACGTGCCGGCGAGCGGCATCAGCCCCGCGACGAGCAGCCCGCCGGCCGCCGCCTTCTCCAGCGCCTCCCGCAGCAGGTCCTCGCGCGGCTGCTGGCCGATCGATCCGACGGGCGCCGCGTAGACGACGACGCTGCGGCCGCCCGCCGCCGCGCTCCGCCACCCGTCGGTGACCGGAAGCGGCCGGTGCGCCTGCCACCACGCGACGGACTGGTCCCCGCCGTCGTGCGAGGGCTGGAGAATGGCGTGGAGCTCGCCCATCGCGAGCAGTACCGACCAACCCCTGATGGGGGAGGGGAGCGTGGCGACGTCGGTGACAGGGAGGAAGCCCTGCTCGATGAGGAGCGGGAGGAAGTCGTCGCCCGGGCTGTCGGAGCCGGGCCGGGAGATGGGACCCGTGGGCTCCACGACGATGGCGGGGTGGAGCGCGTCGTCGAGCAGGACCTGCCCGCAGGTGACCCCCAGGACCGCCTGCCGTGCCTGCGGAGAGATCCGCGGTCCCTCCGGGGTGCCCTGCCACTCCTCCGCTCCCTGGCCCGACGGCTGCGGCTGCGGCGGCTGTTGGGACTGCGCGGGGACCGCGGCCTCCTGCTGCTCCTGGTCGCCCGTGATGGTGCGGACGGCGCCCTGGAGCTGCTCCTCGGAGACGGTGACGACCTGCGAGGGGATGCAGCTGGCGTGGGCGAACGCGAGGACCGCGGTCTCCTCGCCCACGAACAGCACCGTGCTGGTGGGCTCCCGGTCGGGGTCGCCAGGACCTCGGCAGGAGGTGCAGTCGTAGCTGCCGGGGGCGTTCTCGCCGGCGAGCAGACGAGCGGCTTCGGCTTCGCCGATCTCGGCGCGTACGGCGTCGCTGACATCGAGCATGGGGGACACGAGGGCTCCTGGCTTCCGGTTCCTTGTCGTCTGGACAACGGGCGACCGGTGGGACCGGTCACGCGTCCGTGGGAACGGATCGTCCGGGAGCGGCGCTCCGCGGCCGGTGCGGACTCGGCCGCGAGCAGGCAAGGGGAGGGGTGAGTACGTGCTGGACCAGGTACAACGGGCGTCTGCGCAGGGCGGGTTGCCGCACGAGGATTTGATCCTCAACGGTCGGCGATCGTTACGAGTTCCCTTGCTGAGCCACAATGTCCGAACAATTCCAGTACAAGTGGATAGACGGCGGCCAACGGGCCCAACCTTCGGGCCCGTTCGTCCGTCTAGCAGGGCGTCAGGCGGTTGGGCGATCCCCACCGCACGGATCGTGGGATCTGGAGCCATGCGCGAATCGCTCGACGGCGGCAGAGGAGCCGTACGCCCCGGGGAGTTCCGGTGACGCGCGCGAAGGGAGCAGCTTCGCACGCGCCGAAGGCGTCGGGTACGCCGGGGCCCCGCGCGTCGGCCGTCCGGCGGGTGGAGTGCACGGCGGACAGCGCGGGCGGGCTCACGCTCGACGTCCACCTTCCCCGCGAACTCCCGGCCACCGCCGCGCCCGCGCTCCTGCTGCGTCTGCGCACCGCGAAGGCCGACGGCACCGAGACGGTACGGCTGCCGCTGAGCCCCGTCGAGTCCGAGGACGCCGGCGAGACGCTGCGTGCGGCGCTGCCGAGCACCATGCCGCTCTCCGAGGGGGACTGGGACGTCCACCTCAGCCTCACGGAGGGCGAGGCCCGCCGTCCCCTCTGCGGCGAGCTCGACCTGCGCTCGCTCGTCGGCCGGGTCCCGCGGGCCGACCGCACCTGGCTCGGGGTGCGCATTCCGTACGCCGGCTCGGGCGGGCTCCTGCGTATCCGCGCGTGGCTGCGCTGGCCGCACGCCGAGGTCGAGGACGTCCGTCTGGAGAAGGGGGAACTGGTGCTCGCCGGGCGCCTCCACGGGGTCGGGCTGGGCCCTGGCGCGCGTTTGGAGGCAGGTGGTGCGGGCCGGGCGGAGGTGGTGCGGGCGCCGGTGACGCCGGTCGACTCCGCGGACGGTGAGTCCTACGGCTTCGTCGGTGCGCTCTCCTGCGACGAGTTGGCCGCGTCCGGTGGTGACCGGCAGCTCCGGCTCCGGCCGGCCGAGTCGGCCGAGCCGGTCCGCCTCGCCCGCATCCTCGACGACGTCGCCGACAAGAGCCGGGGTGCGGGGCAGCTCCCGGTCCCCGAAGTGGGGTCCGTGGTTCCGTACTTCACTGTTTCGGGGGATCTACGGGTGCGTCCGGAGCCTTGAGCCGCGCGCGCCCGGAGAAGCCGACAGGCCCCGACTCGACGGGTGTCAGGTCCCGCGTTACCGGTTCGGGTGAGAGGTGAGACGAATGCCGTGTGCGGCGTGCAGCGGTCCGATTTCTCTTTCTCCGTAATTCCGGCCGCCGCAGAGGAGGCGGCGCGCGCCGCGCCGAGGAACCGTGATCCATGTCGCTTTTTCGGTCCCTCGGACGAGCCGGAAATCACATCTTCCTGCGAATTCGGTGCGGCCGTGGCGCTCGTTGCCGAAGAGGCGGGTAACGGGCGTCCGCCGTCGGTTCCGAGTCGGCCGAGCGGAAAGCGCGACTCTCGGAAAGCGCGTTCGGGGACGGGTTCCTGCCGTGACGGAAGCGTGACGCCCGGGCGCCGGACGGCGCCCTTCCTCCCCGCGCCGACCAGCACCTACGGTGGCGTCATGGCACCGGAACCCACGGCGGGCGAGCCCGCCGCAGACGAGCCCGACAGCTAC
>NZ_AJTQ01000004.1 GCF_000262345.1 Streptomyces xiaopingdaonensis
GGCCGCCGAGCGCCGTGCGGCCGAGCGCGGCTGGACGACCGTACGCACGCTCGCGCCCGACGCGATCATCACCATGGAGTACCTGGCGGGACGGCTCAACCTCACCGTCAGGGAGGGCACGGTCGTGCGCTGCTGGAAGGGTTGAGGCGACCACGCGAAAGGGGGCCCCGCTCGCCGAGCGGGGCCCCCTTTCGCGTGGTCGCCGTCCGCGGTCAGCCACCGCCGGCGTCGAGGCGGGCGGCACGCAGCGCGCGCTCCTGGTGGCCCTGGTGCGGGCCCTGGCGGTGCGGCGGCGCGGCCGGCACCGTCTCGCCCTCGGGCTCGGCCTCCGCCTCCTTCCGCTGCGCGAGGGCGCCGGCCGCGTCCTGGGTGGGGACGCCGCCGCCGAGCGGCCGTCTCGTGCCGGCCGGCGTCGGTGCCAGCCCTGACCCGGCGGTCCGGAACCGTGCGCGGAGCGACAGGAGGAAGACCTCGGCCCGGGCGATCGCCGGCTCGCACCAGGGCAGCGCGAGCAGGATCAGGAGGCCGGCGGCCCAGCCGAGGAGGACGTCGCTGAGCCAGTGGGTGCCGAGGTAGACGGTCGTGGCCCCGACCCCGAGCGCCGCCACCGCCGCGGTCACCGACAGCACGCGCCGCGCCCGCGGCGTCGTGGCGAGGTAGGCGAGGATGCCCCAGGTGACGACGGCGTTGGCCGTGTGGCCCGAAGGGAATATATCGCCGCCGGCGAAGAGCTCGGTCGAGCCCACGGTCGTCGCGTAGTGCGGGCCGAGTCGGCCCAGGCCGATCTTGACGGCGCCCACGGTGACGTTGAGCAGCAGGAGCGAGCTCGCGAGGACGAGCAGGGGGCGCAGGGTCCGCTGCCGCCAGGAGCGCCAGCCGAGCCAGGCCATGACGAGGACGGCCGTCGGGCCGCGCTGGCCGAGGACGACGAAGTAGTCGAGCAGCGCGTGGAGTTCCGGCCACTGCCTGTACGGCCGGAAGAGCATCACCTGCCAGTCGAGGCGGACGAGGTCCGTCCCCTTCAGTACGGCGTAGACGATGGCGCCGTACAGCAGCAGCATGCAGCCGAGCAGCACCTTGCGAGTGCGGCTCATGCGCGGCGTCGCCAGGTTGCTCGGTCGCTCAGGCTCCTGCTCAAGCCTGGCGAGGATTCGGTCGGTACGCACCCAATCGACGGTACAACGCGTGAGAGAGGGGAACCGACGCACGACCCGATCTGTGATGACGATGTGATGTGGATGGGCCTCCTCACACTCCTTTCCGTCGCAAATTCCCGCAGGTTATCCGCGCTTTAGGGTCGGCATTTCGGATGCAGGCGGCCGAAGTCCGCGCGCCGCGGCGCCGAATTGTGTTCACCGCCGCTTAACGGTGAATTCCCCCTGGGGTGCGGTGAATGGGGCGACAAGGTGTGGAGGCCGCGTGCAGGTGCACGGCAGGACGCAGGGGGCGTGTGGGCGTCTCCGTGCGCTCGGTCTCGGAGGGAGACGCCCTGCGTCGAACGTCGGAGGACTCGCGTACGCTGACGGCCACTCGCCCCTCCATCGGCCGGTCGGTACGGCTCCGACCGGCTTTCCCCCGGTGTGTACGGCGAGCGCATGAGGAGGTGCGGTACATGGCAGGGACGACCACGACCGGCTCGGGGGAGACGGCGGACGTCCCCGTGCACGAGTCCGGCAGGCGCGTGGACGGAAACTCCGGTCAGCGCGCGGCGACTTCCGCGTCGGGCCCGAACCGCTGGCTGGTGCTGGCGGTCCTCTGCACGAGCCTGCTGCTGGTCGCGCTCGATGCCACCGTGCTCCACGTCGCCGTCCCCGCCGTCTCCGAGGACCTGCGCCCCGGACCGATCGCGCTGCTGTGGATCGTCGACGCGTACCCGCTCGTCTGCGCCTCGCTGCTGATCCTCTTCGGAACGCTCGGGGACCGCGTGGGGCGCCGGCGCGTCCTGCTCATCGGGTACGCGCTCTTCGCGCTCGCGTCGGCGATAGCCGCCTACGCGCCGGGCCCCGCGGTGCTCATCGCCGCTCGGGCGCTCCTCGGCGTCGGCGGGGCCATGATCATGCCGGCGACCCTCTCCATACTTCGCGTCGTCTTTCCCGACCGCAGGGAGCGCGCCTTCGCCGTCGGAATGTGGAGCGCGGTGGCCGCGGTCGGTGCCGCCGTCGGGCCGCTCGTCGGGGGCGTGCTGCTGGAGCACTTCTGGTGGGGTTCCGTCTTCCTCGTCAACATCCCGCTGATGGCGCTGATACTGCCGCTCGGGCGGTGGCTGCTGCCGGAGTCGGTGAGCGAGGACAAGGGGCCGTGGGACGTTCTCGGTGCCGTGCTCGCCGCGGCCGGGCTCTGCGGCGCCATCTTCGGCGTGAAGCGGGCCGGGAGCGGCGAGGCGCTCTCCGTCGCGGCGTTGCTCCCGCTCGTCGTCGGGGTGGTTCTTCTCGTGGCCTTCGTGCGCAGGCAGCGCCGTCGCAGGTACCCCCTCGTCGACTTCCGGACGGTCTCGCGTGCGGCCTTCGGCACCTCCGTCGGCTGCATCGTGCTGACGGTGCTGGCGCTCGTGGGGCTCGCCCTCGTCGCCGCGCAGTACCTCCAACTCGTTCTCGGGCTCTCCCCGTTGGAGACGGGGCTGCGCCTGCTGCCGCTCTCGGTGGCGGCGATCGTCGCCGGCGTCCTCGGCTCCCGGCTGCTGCACCTGCTCGGCCCGCGGCTCATGGTCTCGCTCGGTTTCCTGCTCACGGCGGCCGCGGTGCTCGCGCTCACCGGGGTGGGACAGGACGAGCGCCCCGTACTCCTCGGGTGCGGCTTCGTGCTGCTCGGCTTCGGCCTGGAGACGACGCTCTTCGGCTGCTACGAGTCGATGCTCAGCGAGACGCCGCCGGAGCAGTCGGGCGGTGCGGCCGCGATCGGCGAGACGGCCTACCAGCTCGGCGCCGGCATCGGCATCGCACTCCTCGGCAGCGTCATGAACGCCGCCTACGGGCCGGGGGTACGGGATGTCCCCGGTGTGCCCGCGCAGGCGAGCGACGCCGCCGGGCACTCGCTGGGCGAGGCGCTCAAGGTCGCGGCCCAGCTCGGCGGCAGCGCGGGCGAGTCGCTGCGGGCCGCGGCCCAGGACTCGTTCGTCAGCGGGCTGCATCTGACGCTCTACGTCAGCGCAGCGCTGCTGCTTCTCGGCGCCGTCGCGGCGCTCCGGCTCCCGCGCTCGGCCGAGGGGCAGTCACCCGTGTCCGGCGACGGGGCCGACGGCTCGTCGGGCCGGCAGGGCCGACCGTAGCGTCTGCGCGACGGCGGCCGGTCGCGCACTCTTCCCGTCCGCTCGACGCGGCCTTGGAGTACGGGGACTCCGCCGGCAGTTCGGGCGACCGCTCGCCGGTTTTCCGACCGCAGGTGAAGCGGTCCGACACGGCCGTCGCGCTCCTCGGAACCCCCACGGACGCAGGCATGCTCGGCACATCGGCACAGGGGAGCTTCGGCGAGTTCGGTGGGAGACGAGCGAGGCGGCGCGCACCCGCCCGAACACCAACGGGAGCTTGCCCGACTTGACGCGCCGCACGACCGACCTCGAGTCGGAGTCGACAAGGGGCGCTCACCGGTGTCGACGCCTCGGCCGAGCCGGGCGGCCCGTGCCGGACCGGTCCGTACGCCGGCAGGTCCGTTGCAGGCCGCCGGCGTACGGGCCGTCAGCTCTGGTTGAAGAAGCCGCCCTCGGCACCGCGGTCGGTGCGGTTGACGATCTTGTAGTCGGGCGGGGTGAGCAGGAAGACCCGGGTGGCGACCCGTTCGATCGAGCCGCGCAGGCCGAAGATGAGTCCGGCGCAGAAGTCGACGACGCGCTTGGCGTCGGCCGGCTCCATGGTCGTGAGGTTGACGATGACGGGGATGCCGTCGCGGAACAGTTCCCCGATGCCGCGGGCGTCGCTGAAACCCTCGGGCGTGACGGTGGCGATTCTGGTGCCCTGGTCCTGCGCCGTCTCCGCCGTCACCCTGACCCGGGGGTCGGTGACCCACGACTCGCTCGCGGCGTCTCCCGGCTCCGGCCCCTCGGCGTAGTCGTCGTCGTAGTAGCGCATCTCGCTGTCGTCGACGAGCCCGAGCCAGGCACTCGCCTTGCGCACCGATCCCATGGGCGCCTCCTCTCCTTCGTGCGGTCCCTCCGTGTCCCTCGGCGGTGCCGCCGTGGGTTCCGCAACCCCCATGGTCGTCCATGATGCTGATGGTGCGCCAAGCGGATACCCGTCTCAGATGGGATTCGTGACGGTACTGGTGCACAGGCCCGGCGTGAATCCCCCGCGGGACGGCGCCTCGCCGTCCGGTGTGATCCGGCGTCAGCAGGCGCTGGGACGCGTGGGACGGACGGTGCGGAGGCCGTACTGCGGGGCGGGAAGGGGCTCTTCGAACTCGCGGAGGTGCGCGGGTCCGTAAGGGTCGCGGACGCGGACATCCGAGTGAGGGAGACCTGCCGGAGAACGGGGGTGCTTCCGGACGGCCTCCGGGCGTATCGGAACTTCCCCTCGAAAGCGGTACGTTCACGGGAAAGCAGACTTCACGCAGGTACGACGCCGAGTGCGGACTCCTGTCGGCGGCTTCCGGCCGGGCAGGGGCGATTACGAGACAGGTGTAGTCCTTCCAAGCAGTGGCCACGGTGTTGCCCGCGGTGCACGGCATTCCGTTCGACCGGCCGGGACGTGCACGACTACCGGTGTGTAGAGTTCGCTGCGGTGGGGAGCCCAAGTCGGCTGTTCCTGTTGGGGACTGACGAGATCCGCTACTTGTGTGCCGCCCGGCGTTCTCGTAATACTCTCCGTTCAGAGTTGGCATGGACGCGACTTTCCTCGTGGAAGCCACGTCGTGTCCGTACTTCCTCCTGGGCCGCCTGGCGATCGGGCGAGCCCAACCCCCCACTGGAGGTAAAGAGTTGACACATCGTCGAATATCCAAGCGCCGGATCGCCCTCGTCGGCGCGAGCGTGGCAGCGCTGGCTGCCGGCACGCTCACCATCACCAGCGCCAACGCGTCCGAGGAGGCCCCCTCCTTCAAGAGCCTCTCCGCCACCTCGGCCTCCGAGCTGGCGACGAAGCTGAGCTCCTCGGTGAAGGGTGAAGCAGGCGCCTACTACGACGCGAGCGCCAAGAAGCTCGTGGTGAACGTCGTCGACGACGCCGCCAAGGAGAAGGTCGAGGCGGCCGGCGCCCAGGCGAAGGTCGTGGAGCACAGCCTCGCCAAGCTCGACAAGGTGAAGAACGCCTTCGGCGGCGAGAACCGCACCGCGGGCACCTCGCGGTCCGTCGACCCGAAGACCAACAAGGTCGTCATCACCGCCGACAGCACCGTCAAGGGTGCCGACCTCGCGAAGCTCAAGAAGCAGGTCGCGGCGCAGGGCGACAAGGCCGAGCTGAAGCGCTCCGCCGGCAAGTTCACCACCCGCATCGCCGGCGGCGACGCCATCTGGGGCTCGGGCTCCCGCTGCTCCCTCGGCTTCAACGTGACCGTCGGCGGCGAGCCGGGCTTCCTCACCGCCGGCCACTGCACCGAGGCCGTCTCCAGCTGGTCGGACTCGCAGGGCGGCGGCGAGATCGCCTCGACCGAGGACGGCTCCTTCCCGGGCGACGACTACGGCCTGGCGATGTACACCGCGGACACCGACCACCCGAGCGAGGTCAACCTCTACGACGGCGGCACCCAGGAGATCAGCGGGGCCGGCGAGGCCACCGTCGGCCAGACGGTGACCCGCAGCGGCAGCACCACACAGGTGCACGACGGTGAGGTGCTCGCCGTCGACGCCACCGTCGAGTACCCGGAGGGCAGCGTCTCCGGTCTGATCCACACCGACGTCTGCGCCGAGCCCGGCGACAGCGGCGGTGCGCTCTTCTCCGGCGACGAGGCGCTCGGCCTCACCTCCGGCGGCAGCGGCGACTGCTCCGCCGGCGGCGAGACCTTCTTCCAGCCGGTGCCCGAGGCGCTCGACGCCTTCGGCGCCGAGATCGGCTGACGCACGGCGAAGTCCCCCACGCAGGAACCCCCGGACACCGTCCGGGGGTTCCTCGCTCTGCACTGACCTGCTCGCCGCGGAGCTCCGCAGCTGCTGTCCTACTCGCCGCGGAGCTCCGCAGCGACGAGTTCGGCGATCTGGACCGTGTTGAGGGCCGCGCCCTTGCGCAGGTTGTCGTTGGAGAGGAAGAGCGCGAGGCCGTTCTCCACCGTCTCGTCGTTGCGGATGCGGCCGACGTAGCTGGCGTCCTTCCCGGCGGCCTGGAGCGGGGTCGGGATGTCGGAGAGCTCGACACCCGGGGCGCCGGCGAGGAGTTCGGCGGCGCGCTCGGGACCGAGGGGGCGGGCGAAGCGGGCGTGCACCTGGAGCGAGTGGCCGGTGAAGACCGGGACGCGGACGCAGGTGCCGGAGACCTTCAGCTCGGGGATGTCGAGGATCTTGCGGCTCTCGTTGCGGAGCTTCTGCTCCTCGTCCGTCTCGCCGAGGCCGTCCTCGACGAGCGAGCCCGCGTACGGCAGGACGTTGAAGGCGATGGGGCGCTTGAACTTGTCCGGCTCGGGGAACTCGACCGCGCCGCCGTCGAAGGTGAGGCGGGCCGCGTCGCCCTCGACCGCCTTGCGGGTCTGCCCGTCCAGTTCGGCCACGCCGGCGAGCCCGCTGCCGGAGACCGCCTGGTAGGTCGCGACGACGAGCGAGGCGAGTCCGGCCTCGTCGTGGAGCGGGCGGAGGACCGGCATCGCGGCCATGGTGGTGCAGTTCGGGTTGGCGATGATGCCCTTGGGCCGGCGCCTGGCCGCGTCCGGGTTCACCTCGGAGACGACGAGCGGGACCTCCGGGTCCATCCGCCAGGCCGAGGAGTTGTCGATCACGACGGGACCCTGCCGGGCGACCTTCTCCGCGAGCGCCTTCGAGGTGGCGCCGCCCGCGGAGAAGAGGACGATGTCGAGCCCGGAGTAGTCGGAGGTGGCGGCGTCCTCGACGGTCACCTCGCCGTCTGCCCACGGCAGCTTCCGGCCCGCGGAGCGTGCCGAGGCGAACAGGCGCAGCTCTTCGACCGGGAACCCCCGCTCCGCCAGCACCTCGCGCATCACGCCGCCTACCTGGCCGGTGGCTCCGACGATCCCGATCTTCATGGGGCTCCTCTGTGTCTCTGGGGCAGCGGTCCCGCTGCGCTGGGTGCCTGCGCTCTACGGGCGCGACCGTCCGGCCGCTGTCCCGGCTCCGTCTACCCTGCCTTGCCACCGGCAGCCGGGGCCAGTTCTTTGAGATCGGTCACAGCCTGCGCTTTCCGCGGCGGACGGGCCTTCCGTCGAGCGGCCCGAACGCGGCGAGCCCGTCCTCGGCGCTGTTGCGCGCGCGGAGGTACTCGTCCGCCCACTCCGCAGCGCCCGGCCCCGCACAGCCGCGCGCGACACGTGCGCAGGCGGCGTCGACGTCGTACGGGTGCGGCGGGCAGCGACGGAGTCGCCCGGGCCGAGCAGCGCCCAGTGCGCGCCCGTACGGCATACCGACGCTGCCGGGATTGACGAGCAGCCGACCACCGACGAGCCGTACGAAGGGCATGCGGGTGTGGCCGCAGACGACGGCGGACACCTCCTCTCCCACCCCGACAGAGCTTCGTCCCAGCGTTCCGTGTGCGAGTCGACGAGCACGACCTCGGTGTCGTCGCGCGGGGTGGCGTGGCAGAAGAGGACCCGACCGATTCCGGCCACGGGGAGCTCGAGCCGCATCGGCAGGGCGGCGAGGCGGGCGGGG
>NZ_AJTQ01000005.1 GCF_000262345.1 Streptomyces xiaopingdaonensis
CTGGTCGATCGTCGCGGGCGGGCCGGCGGGCGGCGCCGCGCGGTGCGCGGGGAGTTCGCGCTCGGCGTTGCCCGCGAGGATGCGGGCGCGGTCGCCGAGGGAGCCGAGGAGGCGGAGGATCCCGCGGGGGAACGGGCCCGCCACCAGGTCGCCGGTGAGGACGACGGTGTCCGCGGCGCGGACGGCCGGGACGGCCCGTGCGAAGGGGGTTTCTCCTGTCGCGTAACGCGGGTGGGCGCCCGCTTTCGAATCTGAGTTCGATGGCTGGTTTAGGGTGGTCACGCGCGGAAGGTGCGAGTGCGAAGGAGGTGCCGATGCCAGGGACGTACGGATTCACGCACCTCCACGTCGCCTCCGGCTTCTCGCTGCGGTATGGCGCTTCGCACCCGGAGACGCTCGCGGAGCGCGCGGCCGAGCGCGGCATGGGGGCGGTGGCGCTCACCGACAGGGACACCCTCGGCGGGGCCGTCCGGTTCGCCAAGGCGAGCGCGCGGGCCGGGGTGCGTCCCGTCTACGGCGTCGAACTCGCCGTCGGTGCGCCCCCGGAGGGGGAGCAGCGGCCGGCGGGGCGCCGGCGCGCGCCGGTGCGCGGCGGGGCGTTCGTCGACGAGTCGGCGCCGCGGGTCGTCTTCCTCGCACGGGACGGGGCGAAGGGCTGGGCCGAGCTGTGCCGGCTGGTCACGGCGGCGCACGCGGCGGAGGCGGAGCGGCCGCTGCTGCCGTGGGACGAGGCGGCGGGCGACGTCGGCTCCGTGACGGTGCTGCTCGGCGCCGACTCCCCGGTGGGCAGGGCGCTCGCGGCCGGGCGCCCCGACCGGGCGGCGCGGGTGCTGGGGGAGTGGCGCGAGGTCTTCGGCGGTTCGCTGCGCCTGGAGGTGGACGGCGCCGGGCCGCTGCGCGAGGCGGCGCGGATGCTGCGGCTCGCCGCCGACGAGGGTGTTCCGCCCCTCCTCGCCAACCCCGTGCGGTACGCCGACCCCGACCAGGGCCCGGTCGCCGATGTGCTCGACTCCGCACGCCGGCTCGTGCCGATCGACGAGCGCCGGGGCGTGGACGCGGGGGAGCGGTGGCTCAAGGACCCCGAGGAGATGGTGCGCACCGCCGAGCGGATCGCCGAGGCGGCGGGGCTCGGGCCGCGCACCGCGCAGCGGTTGCTGGAGCTGACGGAGCGGACGGCGGACGAGTGCCGCGTCGACCCGGAGGAGGACCTGGGGATCGGCCGGGTCTTCTTCCCCGAGCCCCGGCTGGTCGGCGCCGGCGGGCGGGAGGCGGTGCACGTGCTGCGCTCACGGTGCGCGGGCGCCATGCTCGCGCGGGGGTACGCGGGTGACGCGGTGCGCCGGCGGCGGCTGCGGGACGAGCTGGGGGTGATCGAGCACCTCGGGTACTCCTCGTACTTCCTCACGGTGGCGCAAGTGGTGCGGGACGTAAGGGAGATGGGCGTCCGGGTCGCGGCGCGCGGGTCGGGCGCCGGGTCGTTCGTCAACCACCTGCTGGGGATCGCGCACGCGGACCCCGTCGAGCACGGGCTGCTGATGGAGCGGTTCCTCTCGCCGCGGAGGGCGGCGCTGCCGGACATCGACATCGACGTGGAGTCGGCGCGGCGCCTGGAGGTGTACCGCGCGATCTTCGAACGGTTCGGGCCCGAGCGGGTCGCGACCGTGGCGATGCCCGAGACCTACCGGGTGCGGCACGCGATCCGGGACGTCGGCGCCGCGCTCGGCATGGACCCGGCCGAAGTGGACCGGCTCGCCAAGGCGTTCCCGCACATCAGGGCGCGGGACGCGCGGGCGGCGCTGGCCGAGCTGCCGGAGCTGGAGGGGGTGCGCAGGGAGGCGTTCGACCAACGGTTCTGGGAGCTGGTCGAGGCGCTCGACGGGCTGCCGCGCGGTATGGCGATGCACCCGTGCGGCGTGCTCCTCTCGGACGCCTCGCTCCGCGCGCGTACGCCGACGGTCCCGACGAGCGGGGAGGGGTTCGCGATGTCCCAGTTCGACAAGGACGACGTGGAGGAGCTCGGGCTGCTCAAGCTGGACGTGCTCGGCGTGCGGCTCCAGTCGGCGATGGCGCACGCGGTGGCCGAGGTCGGGCGGGCGAGCGGGGAGGAGGTCGACCTCGACGCGGTGCCCGAGGGGGACCCCGCCACGTACCGGCTGGTGCGCTCCGCCGAGACGTTGGGCTGCTTCCAGATCGAGTCGCCCGGGCAGCGGGACCTGATCGGGAGGTTGCAGCCGGAGACCTTCCACGACCTGGTGGTGGACATCTCGCTCTTCCGCCCGGGTCCCGTCGCCGCCGACATGGTGCACCCGTTCATCGAGACCAGGCGCGGACGCAAGGCGCCGCACTTCCCGCACCCGGACCTGGAGCCGGCGTTGCGCGAGACGTACGGGGTGGTGGTCTTCCACGAGCAGCTGATTCTGATCATCGCGACGATGACGGGGTGCGACCGGGCCCTCGCCGACGAGGCGCGGCGTGCGCTCTCCGACGAGGAGCGGCGGCCGCGGGTGCGCGCGTGGTTCACCGCCGCCGCCGAGGAGCGCGGGTACGGGGCCGAAGTGACCGCGCGCACCTGGGAGATCGTGGCGGCCTTCGGCTCGTACGGGTTCTGCAAGGCGCACGCGGTGGCTTTCGCGGTGCCGACGTATCAGTCGGCGTGGTTGAAGGCGCACCATCCTGCGGCGTTCTACGCCGGGTTGTTGGAGCACGACCCCGGTATGTATCCGAAGCGGCTGCTGCTCGCGGATGCGCGGCGGCGGGGGG
>NZ_AJTQ01000006.1 GCF_000262345.1 Streptomyces xiaopingdaonensis
TCGAACTGGTGTCCGAGGAAGAGGAGTCCAAGAGCGGTACAAAGGGGGGTACTTGGGGCGTACGACTGGCGCTTGGCGAGGTCCAGGGGATCAGCGGGGCCGACGCCGAGCGGATCGAGGCGGGGCAGCCGTACGCCTCGCTCGCCGACTTCTGGCAGCGGGCCCGACCCCCGCTGCCGATCGCCGAACGACTCGCGCAGGTCGGCGCGTTGGACGCGTTCGCACCCGAAGGGAACCGCCGCGACCTGCTCCTCCACCTCGCCGAGCTGCACCGCGCCCAGCGCGGCGCCGGTGCGCGCGCCGGCCAACTGGCGCTCGGCGCCGAGGAGCCGGGGGAGGGGGAGCCGGGCGCCGGCGTGCCCGGCGTGCTGGAGTCGGCGCCCGCGCACCTGCCCGACCTCGACAGGGACGAGCGACTCGGCGCCGAGCTCGGCGTCCTCGGCATGGACGCGTCGCGCCACCTGATGGACGACCACCTCGCGTTCCTGCGGGAGTTGGGCGCCCACTCGGCACGCACCCTGGGGAGCGCGCGCAACGGCGAGACCGTCCTGGTGGCCGGCGCCAAGGCGGCGACGCAGACGCCGCCGATCGCCTCGGGCCGCCGGGTCATCTTCACCACCCTCGACGACGGCACCGGGCTCGTCGACTGCGCGTTCTTCGACGCGCCGCCCGGCGGCGAGGGGCGGAACGCCCAGGGGCCTTCCGGGTTGGAGGTGAGCGCGCACACCGTCTTCCACTCCTGGCTGCTGCTGGTGCGCGGGGTGGTGCAGCGGCGCGGACCGCGCAGCTTCAGCGTCGTCGGAGCCGCCGCCTGGAACCTCGCCGAACTCGTCGAACTCCGGCGCACGCGGGGGCTGGAGGCGGTCACGGCGCGCCTCGCGGAGACGCCGGGCGAGGGGCGCGGCGCTGCACCGCAGCGGACCATCGAGCTCAACCACGGGTTCCGCCTCAACGCGTGGGCCGACCTCCAGCCGGCGGGCGAGGCGGCCGACTCCTCCAAGGCGCTGCGGAAGATGTGGCATGCGAGCCCGGGGAGCGCGGGATGAGCGGGCGCGAAGGCGTGGTCTGGTACGTGCGCTTCGACCTCCCGGACGGTCCGGCGGCGGCGCGCTACCGCGAACTGCTCGCGCTGCTCGCCGACGTCACGCCCGTCGTCCAGGCGCTGCCGCCGGACGCCGCGCTCGCCGACGTACGCGGGGCGCTGCGGTACTTCGGACGCGGCCTCGGGCGGGGTGCGCCCGAGGAGCCGCTCGGCGCCGCCGCGGAGCTGGCCCGCCTGGTGCGGCTGCGCGCGCAGGCTCGGTACGGCGTGTGGTGCACCGTGGGGGTGGCCGTCAACCCGCAGTTGGCGCGGATGGCGGCCGACGCCGGCGGTGCGGAGGCGGCAGGGGTGCGGCTGGTGCGGCCCGAGGAGACCGCGGCGTTCCTCGCGGAGAGACCGGTCACCGCGCTCCACGGGGTGGGGCCCGCGACGGCGCGCGCGCTCCGCTCGTACGGGCTCGGCACCGTCGGCCGGCTCGCCGCGGCGCCGCCGGCGACGCTTCAGCGCATACTCGGCGCCGCGAGCGCGCACCGCCTGCGCGAGCGGGCGCGCGGTGTCGACCCCACGCCGGTCGCCGCGCTGCCGCCGGGCGCCGAGGCGCCTGAGATCCCCGGCGCCGGGGTGCCGGGGTCCTCGTCGGCGCGGTCGGTCGGTTGCGAGCACCGCTTCGAGCGGTACGAACTCGACGCCGGGACGCGTCGGCGTGCGCTCCTCACCCTCGCCGACGAGCTGGGGTTCCGGATGCGCGGAGAGCGGCAGGTCGCCAGGGCGCTGACGCTCACCGTCGGGTACGCAGACCGCACGACGACGGTGCGCACCCGCAGGTTCCCCGAACCGACCGCGCACACACCGGCGTTGGTGCGGACCGCTTACGCGCTCCACGACGCGCTCGGCCTCCAGCGCGCCAAGGTGCGCTCGGTGGTGCTGCGGGCCGAGGAGCTCACCGGCGCCGAGAACGCGGTGCGGCAGCTCTCCTTCGACCCCGGGGCGGAGAAGGCACGCAGGGCCGAGGCCGCGGCGGACCTGGCCCGGACGCGGTTCGGGCGGGCGGCCGCGTATCCGGCGGGGCTGCTCGACGCGGCGTAGGGGCGTGCCCTTCGTCGGGTCAGACGCCGAAGGCCGCCGGGTACCGGATCGTTCCGGACGGTGCGGGGCGCTGCGGGTCGAGGGTGAGCGCCATCATCGCCTCGTCGGGCGCCTCGAAGGGGGCGCGGATGCCGAAGCGCGACGCGGGGGTGAAGCCGAAGCGCGGGTAGTAGTCGGCGTGGCCGAGGACGACCACGGTGTTCTCGCCCAGGGCACGGGCGGCCTCCAACGCGGCCCTGACGGCTGCCGAACCCGCGCCCGTGCCCTGGTGTTCGGGGCGCACCGCGCACGGGGCCAGGGCGAGCGCGGGACGGTCGTCGATGCGGCACCGGGTGAGCAGTGCGTGGCCGACGACGCTGCCGTCCTCGGCCACCGCCACCTGCGAGAGCCCGTCGATCCACGCGTCCGGGTCGGCGCGGAGCTTCTCGACGAGGTCGGCCTCCTCCGCGGTGGGGAAGGCGGCGAGTTCGACCTCCCTGACGGCCGGGCGGTCGGCGGGCGTCTCGGCGCGTGCGGTCCAGTCGGGCATGCGGTTCCGTTCTCGTGGGTGCCGCGGCTACGGGTGTCCGGCACCGTGCGGGGCGGCCTTGTGCGTCCTTCGGCCGACGCCCGGGCCCGAGCGTCGGGGATGGAAGTCGCCGGATGGGGGCGGTGCAGGGGCGAACTGCTCGACAGGATACGGGAGTCGGGCGTGCCTTCCTGTCGCGTGTGTCCGCGTGAAGCCGGTGTGCGACGGGACGGTGGCGCGGCGGGTCTCGAAGAGCCTTGAATCCGGTCCCCGGCCGACCGCACCGCTGTTGCGGGCGCGGTGCGGGCTCCGACGGGCCGGGGCCCTGGACGTGGGGACGGTCCGGCTGTGGCCGGCAGCCGTACTCATCGGCTCACTCCCTGTCCGCCTCGCGGCCATCCCCTCGCCCCGCGCCGGGGACGGTACGGCCCACGGCGATCGCATCTCCGGGACGCGGCGGCGCCGCCGCCCCGAGGTGAAGGGAGGGCGACGGCGCCGGTCCGGGGGTGCCGACCGCGGTGGCGGCTGCCGTCAGCCGCGGTGGCGGCCGAGTGCCCTGCGGCGGACGGTGGCGAGGACGACCGCTGCCCCGGCGACGAGGACGGCGGCGCCGCCCGCCGCTACGAGCGCGGTGTCGTTCTCGCCGCCCGTCTCGGCGAGTCGGGCGTCCTCGGCGCCGCCCTGCGGTGCTGCGCGGTGTCCTGGATGCCCCGCATGCCCTGCGGCTTCGCTGTGCGGCTTGCCGCCGTGCCCGTCGTGGTCGACGGTGGACCGCTCGGTACCCTCGGCGATCTGCTCGTCCGTCGGCGCCTGCGCCTCGCTCTGCGAACTCCCCTCGCCGCCGGACGACTTGGTCGACGCCGACCCCGAACCGCCGCCGCCGAAGGTGACGTCCGAGCAGCTGTAGAACGCCTCGGGGCTGTCGGAGCGCTGCCAGACGGCGTACACGAGGTGGCGTCCGGTGCGCTCGGGGACGTCGCCCTCGATGGTGTAGGAGCCGTCGGAGAGCGTCGGGTCGGTGGCCTCGGCGAACGGCTTCGCCTCCAGGTCCGACCACTTCAGCGGCTTCGAGGCGTCGTAGCCGTCCTTGGTGAGGTAGAGCTCGAAGGTGCCCTTGTGCGGCGCCGTCGCCTGGAAGGTGAAGGTGTGCGCGCCGCTGGTGAGCTTGCTCGACGGCCAGTCGGTGCGCGGCAGGTCGAGGCCCTGGTACTTTTCGCGGCCGGCGCTGCACAGCTTCCCGTCGGGGATGATGTCGCGGTGCTTGCCCGCCGCGTCGGGGATGTTGACCTCGTTCCAGTCGTAGAACGCCTGGGCCCCGCTCGCCTCGACAGCCGCCTTGCACGCGGCGGATCGCGGACTCTCGGGGCCCTCGGCGAAGCAGGCGGAGACGCGGCTGACGGGGTCCTCCATCGAGCCGTGCGCCGAGGCCGACTCGGCGCTCGCGACGGTCAGCAGCACCGGTGCGACGCCGAGCACGGTGACGTATCCCGCCGTGCGGCGGGCCTTCCGGGAGAGCAGCGCGGACAAGGGGGACTCCTCGCGTTCGGGGACGGTGCGGACGGGCTCGGTCCGCGCCACACGGGAGGCGCGGACCGAGCCCGACCTGCGGCACGTTAGCGGCTCCGACCGGCTGCGTCGGGGCTGAGAGGCGCACATCAGGAGGGCTTAAAGAGCGCTTAAGCAATGGCTGATCAGGGGTTAATTCCTGGAGGGCGGAGCGTTCGCGGGGCGGGCGGCCGCACTTCGTCGACGGCGCGTTCGCCCGGGTGCGGGGGCGCTGCCGACCGGCACGAAAGGGCGGCGGTGCCGTGCGCGGTCCGCCGGGCCGGGCGGCGGTCCCGTGCGGTCGCTGTCCGGTGGCGGCTCGGGGCACCGACCTTCTCCACGGAGGCAACTCGACGCCGGATCAAGGACGTTGGCGACCCGCGTATCGCTGACACGGGGGGCGTGCGGCGGCAGACTGGGCTCGGCGGTGCCCGTGGGCGCCAGTGGGGCGCCCGGCCGTACGGGGGAGGTCGGCTGATGCCGGAGAAGGTGCGCGTGCTGGTGGTCGGGGCGGGGATCGGCGGGTTGAGCACGGCGCTGAGCCTGCGAGCCGCGGGACTCGGTGAGGGGGTCGCGGTCGTGGACGCCTCGCGGCGGCTGTTGCCCGTGGGGGCCGGGATCAACCTCCAACCGCACGCCGTCAGGGAGCTCGAAGAGCTCGGTGTCGGCGGGGACTTGGCCGAGGTGGCGGCCGAGCCCCGCCGGGCGGTCTTCGCCGACCGGCACGGCAACCCGGTGGTCGAGCATCCCCGGGGGCGTCTCGCCGGCTACCGCTGGCCGCAACTCTCCGTCCACCGCGGCGAGTTGCAGCGCGTGCTCCTGGAGGCGTTACGCAGCCGGCCGGGCGCGGAGGTGCGGACGGGCCTGCAACTCGTCGACTTCGCCGAGCGGGAGGACCGCGTCGTCGCCCTGCTCCGCGACCGCAACCGGCCGGGCGGCCCGCTGCACACGGTCGAGGCCGAGGCGCTCGTCGGTGCGGACGGGGTCTTCTCCGCCGTGCGCAGAGTGCTGCATCCGGGGGAGGGCGCGCCGCTGTGGAACGGCATCCGCATGTGGCGCGGCGTCGCCGAGGCGCCGCTGCCGCTCGACGGTCGCACGATGCTGGTCGCCGGGAGCTACCGCCCCGCGCGCCTCGTCGTCTATCCGCTCGGCGGCAAAGCGCGGGAGGGGGCAGGCGTCGTCAACTGGGTCGCGGAGGCTCGTGTTTCGTCCCCTCCGGGCGGTCGCGAACCCCTCCCGCCGAGGGCGGGCGAGGCCGACTGGAACGCGGAGGGGAGGCTCGCCGAGGTCCTCGCCCACTTCGCCGACTGGCGCATCGAGGGCCTCGACATCCCCGGGCTGCTGCGATCGGCACCGCGCATCCTGGAGTACCCCATGGTCGACCGGGACCCGCTCCCGTACTGGGGCCGGGGCAGGGCGACGCTCCTCGGCGACGCCGCGCACCCGATGTACCCGGTGGGCTCGAACGGCGGCTCGCTGGCGGTGCTCGACGCGCGCGTGCTCGCCTGGGCGCTCGCCGAGCACCGGGACGAGGGAACCGCCGCCGGACTGCGCCGGTACGAGGCGGTACGGCGCGGCCCCGCCGAGCAAGTCGCGGCGGCCTGCCGCGAGATGCCCGTCGACCGCACCCTCGACACCGTGTCCGAGCGCGCCCCTGACGGCTTCGCCCGCATCGAGGACGTCCTCACCCGGGACGAACTCCGCACCCTGCGGAGCGGCGCGCGCCGCACCACCGACATGGACGTCGAGGAGCTCAACTCCCGCCCCTCATGGGGAGTCGAGCACTGACGCGGGAGGCCCGGACGGTCTCCGGCGCCTTCCCGCGGTGGACGCCTCGCGCATCGCCGGTGTCCGGGGCGGGTTCCGGCTCGGTCGCGGGGCGCCGTGGTGCACTTCTCGCGCGGGTGCCGGAGTTCGAGGCCGCCTCTTCGGCCGCCGTGGGCCGCCGGCCTCCTGTACTCATCGAAGTGCGGGTCTCCGGTCCGGCCGTGAGGGCCCGCGGTGCAAGGCTTGCGCACCACCGGAGTGCGGCCCCGTGGCTTCGCCGACCGTGGGACGCCCGCGCGGCAAGTCCCGCGCACGCACCGGGCCCGTGACTTCTCCTACCGCGGGAGCGCTCGCCGCGAACGCCTCGCGGATCGGAGTACGGGGACAGCCTTCGCTCCGACCGGGGAAGCGCTCGCGGTCGCGCGTACGCCGGAGTCCGGGCCCGTCTCTGCTCCTGCCGCAGAGGCGCGCACGGTGAAACCCTCCCGCCCACGCCGCGGTTCGGGACCGCTTCCGCTCCGGCCGTGGGCGCCCCGCGGCGACCCCTCCGGATTCGGAGCCCGGACGCAGGAAGAAGACCGGCCCCCGGGCGTGTACGGCCGCCCAAGCTCGACGCCCGTACACGCCCGGGGAGTTGCTACGTCCGGAGGAGCAGCACCACGCCCGCGGTCGCGGCGCCGAGCACGACGGCGGCCACGCCGTACGCGAGGCGGTGGTCGCGCACTCCGGGGAGGAACCGGTCGACCGCGTACCTGCCGGGCCCCGCGAGGGTGAGCGCGGTGGCGCCGGCGAGCATGAGCAGCGGGTACTCCACGCCCTCGGGGGCGAAGAACCCGCTTCCCCAGTCGACGGCGAGCGCGTTGAGCATCGTGCCGAGGACGGCGGCGCCGGCGAGCGGCGTGAGGAGTCCGAGGGCGAGGCCGAGGCCGCCGAGCGTCTCGGTGAGCCCGGCGACGACCGCCATCGTCCGCGCCGCCGGGTAGCCGACGGAGTCGAAGAAGCCGGTGGTGCCGTCGATGCCGTTGCCGCCGAACCAGCCGAAGAGCTTCTGCGAGCCGTGCGAGGCGAGTGTCAGGCCGAGGACGAGCCGGAGCAGCAGAAGTCCTGCCGACGGTGCGTGGGAGGTGCGGGGCGGGGGTGTTGCCTGAGGAGCCGCGTGTGCGGTGGGGGCTGCGGTGTGGGGGGAGGCCATCTCCAACTCCCTGCTGTGTCTGCCGTATCGGGGGGCCGCGCGACGCTGCGCGGTGCTCGGTACGCGTCCGCCGACGGAGCAGGTGCGGGCGCCGGACGGCGGTGTCCGGCCTGCCGGGCGTCAGCGGGGGCCCGCCCCGCGTACCCGGAGCGCGGTGCGGACCGTCCGCCGTCGGCGGTGCACGCCGGCCTGTTGCGGAGTTGTTCGAAGTCGAACGACCGGCGGGTGCGGTCACGGTAGTAGATGGTTCGAAATTGAACAAGCTTGTAGAATGCGGCCCATGGACGCTCCCAGGTGGCTCGACGACCGCGAAATGGCGGCGTGGCAAGGGTTCCTGGAGGCGAGCAACCGTGTCGCACGCCACCTCGAGGCCCAGCTCAGGGATGCGGCCGGCCTCTCCCACCCGCAGTACGAGATACTCGTCCGCCTCGCCGACGCCCCCGACCGCTCGCTGCGCATGACGGAACTCGCCGACGGCCTGCTCACCTCGAAGAGCGGCCTCACCTACCAGGTCGACCGCCTGGAGAAGCGCGGCCTCGTCGTCCGCCGCTCCTGCCCGACCGACGTCCGCGGCGTCCTCGCCGTCCTCACCGACGAGGGCCTGCACACCCTGCGCGAGGCGGCCCCCGGACACGTCGCCGCCGTACGCGAGGTGCTCATCGACGTCCTGGAGGACGACGAAGTCACCGTCCTCGCCGGCGCCTTCGACCGCGTCGGCCGCCGCCTGCGGCCGCACGACGGCGCCTGACCTGCGAGCGGGAGGTGTGGTGTACACCTCCCGGTGGAACCGTTCGCGGCTTACGTGCGTTTTCTTTCGTGGGCCACGGCTGATTTCGTGGGCCACGGCCGAGTTAGAAGGCCCCGACCCGCTCCGCGCCGCGAGCGGCGCGGCACCCGACCGAACGCAACCGATGCCCGTGAACGAGCCCTTGACCCCCACCCGCCGAAACCGCGCACCCGCCGCCCGGAGGGAACCGGGCACAGAACCGTATCGCCCGTACCACCGCCGCACGGTCGGCGCCGAGGGGGAGGCCGCGTGAACCTGCTCGACCTGCTGTTGCTGCTCGCGGCGCTCGGCGCCGCCGTCTCCGGGTACCGCCGCGGCCTCGTCGCCGGGGTCGTCTCCCTCGCCGGGTTCATCGGCGGCGCCGCGCTCGGCATCTGGCTGCTGCCGTACATCCTGGAGTACGTGGAGGAGGGCAGCGTCGCGACGATCGTCGTCGCACTGCTGACGGTGCTGATTCCGGCGAGCATCGGGCAGACGCTCACCGGGCGGCTCGCCTGGCGGCTGCGGTCCTCGCTCACCTGGACGCCGGTCCGCTGGGTCGACGGTGCAGGCGGCGCCGTGGCCAACGCGCTCGCGGTGCTCGTCGTCGCGTGGATGGCGGCCGGAGTGGTCGCGGCCTCGCCCTCGCCCCAACTCAACCAGGCGATCCGGGGGTCCGCGGTGCTCGGCACCGTCCAGGAGCGGATGCCGGACCAGGCGTCCACCTGGTTCAACCGCGCCGGCAGCGCCCTGACGACGGCCGGATTCCCGCGCGTCTTCAACCCGTTCGAGCACGAGCCGGGCGCGGAGGTCCCCGAGCCCTCGGGCGACGCCGTCACCGCGCAGGCGGTCTCGGCGGCGAAGCAGAGCACCGTCAAGGTCGAGGGTGTCTCGGAGACCGACGGCGGCAGGCGAGGCCAGGAGGGCAGCGGGTTCGTCTACGCACAGGGGCGGGTGATGACCAACGCGCACGTCGTCGCGGGCGTCGATCGGCCGACAGTGCGGATCGGCGGCGTCGGCCCGCGGTACGAGGCGAGTGTCGTCGTCTTCGACCCGAAGACGGACGTGGCCGTGCTGCGGGTGCCCGAACTGAAGGCCCCCACGCTCTCGTTCGCCGGCTCCGCCTCCCGCGGCGACCAGAGCGTCGTCGCCGGGTACCCGGAGAACGGCGGCCTCGACCTGCGGGCCGCGGCCGTCTCCGAACGGGTCCCCGCGCGCGGCCAGGACATCTACGGCAGCGACCTCACGACGAGGGACATCTACACCGTCCGCTCCCTCGTCCGCCCCGGGAACTCCGGCGGCCCCCTGCTCACCACCAAGGGCGAGGTCTACGGCGTCGTCTTCGCCCGCTCCACGAGCGAGTCCGACACCGGCTACGTCCTCACCGCCGACCAGATCAGCAGCGCCGCCGAGCGCGGTGCGCGCGCCGAGCAACCTGTGGACACGGGGGACCGCTCGGCGTTGTGAGGGGGCGCCCTTCTGCTCGGTTGGCCGCCGCCGTCGCCCGCGGGGCATCCGACGGCGGCAGGTGACCGCGCGGGTCAGGGCGCGGCGTGGTTCCCGTGGTGCCGCACGGCAGCACAAAGCCCCGACAGCGCCGTCCGTTCCGGCATCCGCCAGTACGTCTCGCCGGCGCCGACCTCGACGCCTTCACCTGTCGCTCCGTACTCGCCGACCACGTCCACGTCTTCGAGGCGACGCGTGCGCACACCTCCCGCCGTCGAGACCGTCGCCGACGTTCGTCAACACGAGATGCTCGACGCCGCTCAGCGGGAACGCCAAGACGCACTCGTACCGCTCGGCCTCTTCCGCGCAGCCCGTGCGCAAACGGGCCGCCGCCGGAACGGCCCCGCCGGCGGTCGACGAG
>NZ_AJTQ01000007.1 GCF_000262345.1 Streptomyces xiaopingdaonensis
GCCGCCGCGTGTGCCGCCGCTCGGTGCGGCAAGTGCGGTAGCCGAGGCGGGCGTTGACGGCGAGCATCGGGGCGTTGCTCGCGTCGTTGCCGGTGTAGAAGCGGGTGACGCCCGCGCGGCGGGCGAGGTGGAGGACGTGGAGCTTGGCGAGTCCTGCGAAGCCGCGGCCGCGGTGCGCGCGTCGGGTGCCGGTCATCGCGGACCAGCAGCGCTCCCGGCCGTCGGTCTGCGCGACGCTGTACGAGGCGATCCCGCCGTCGGCGACGACGACGGCGCTCAGCTCGGGACGCCAGTCGGGACGCCGCCAGTTGAGGCCGAGCCACGGTTCGTACGCGAGATGCCCCGCCTCGATGTCGCCCGGTTCGTCGTCGGCGCACTCCAGGTCGGCCCGCCACAGTTCCCGCAGGTCCGAGCCGAACTCGGCGACGGTGCGCACCTCGACGCCGGGCGGCAGCCGGTCGGGCAGCGGCGAGAGGGGCGGCGCCGAGGCGAGGTCGAGGCAGAGGAACCGTCCCGTGCGGCCCGGGCTGTAGCCCCGCCGCGCGGCGAAGCCGGCGGCCGGCGCGTCGTCGTCGACCCAGGTGTGGACGAGGGTGACGCCGGTCGCCACGAGGTGCTCCTCCGCGGCGTCGAGGAGCGCGGAGCCTATGCCGAGGCCGCCGTACCGCGGGTCGACCGCGACGGTGAGGTGCCCGGCGCCGCCCGTCCCCGGCAGCGTGCCGGCGTCGGCCGCGCCCGCTGTCCGCGTGCGGCCGCCGTCCTCGACCTCGGCGACGACGCGGCGCAGCCGCCGCGCGGGCGCCGCGTTCCGCAGCTCCCACCGCAGGCCCTCGGCGGAGTTGACGAGATGGGGTGCGGCGGCGCTGCGCACCGCGACGACCGCGGGGGCGTCGACGTCGGTGAACTCCCGAATGGTGAACATACGAGCGCACCGTAGACGAGCGGACGGCGGTTGTCCGCCCCGCCGCTGTCCTCCCTGCCGATCCGGCGAGCTCCGCACGGCCGCCGCGGCTTCCGGCGCGGCGAGGGAGGAGAATCGTCCCGCGAGCCGTCGACACCGCCGGACCGCCGAGAGGGACCAGACCGCCGAAAGACCGGAGCACCCGTGCCGCTGCACCTCGCCATCGACCCCGACTCCGCCACCGCGCCGTACGAACAGGTGCGCTCCCAACTCGCGTCCCAGGCACGCGAGGGCGAGCTGCCCACCGGGTTCCGGCTGCCAACCGTGCGCGCTCTCGCGCAGGAGCTGGGGCTCGCCGCGAACACGGTGGCGAAGGCCTACCGCACCCTGGAGGCGGACGGCGTCATCGAGACCCGCGGCCGCAACGGCACCTTCGTCGCAGCGGCGGGGGACGCGGCCGAACGCGAGGCGGCGTCGGCCGCGGCGGCCTACGCGCGGCGCGCGCGCCATCTCGGCCTCGGGCACGACGCGGCGCTCGCCGCTGCCGTCGAGGCGCTCCGCGCCGCGTACGCGCGCGAGGACTGAGCCGGCTCCCGTACGCGGCTCATCCACGTCTTCGGCGCGCCGCTCCACCGCCCGTGCCTCGTCTACCGCGGCAGCGTCGGCCGGCCCGGCACGCGCGGTGCCCGGAAGGGGTGGGAGCGCGTACCGTAGCCGCGCCGATCAGAGGTACATCCCGGCGCCCTCGCGCTCCGGCTGGACGGGCAGGCCCGAAGCGGAGCCGCCCTTGCGGAGGGCGAAGAGCTCGGCGAGCGTGGCTCCTTCGCGGCCCACGCCCTCTTCCGTGCCGAGCCAGTCGACCGCCTCCTGGCGGCTCAGCGACCCGACCTCGATCCGTGCCAGACAGCGCCCCGGCCGGACGACGGCGGGGTGGAGCCGCTCCAGGTCCTCGTTGGTGGTGACCCCGACGAGGACGTTCCGGCCCTGCCCGAGCAGCCCGTCGGTGAGGTTGAGCAGCCGCGAGAGCGCCTGTCCCGCCGCGTACTTCGCCTCGCCGCGGATCAGTTCGTCGCAGTCCTCCAGGAGCAGCAGCCGCCAGCGCCTTCCCTCCGACTCCGAGTCGTCGGCGCCGATGGCGATGTCCATCAGGTAGCCGATGTTGTTGAAGAGGTGCTCGGGGTCGAGGACGCAGTCGACCTGGCACCAGTCGCTCCACGAGCGGGCGAGGGTGCGCAGCGCCGACGTCTTGCCCGTGCCCGGCGGGCCGTGGAGCAGGAGGAGGCGGCCCGAGACGTCGTCGGGCGTCACCTTCATCAGGCCGTCCATCGCGGAGGCGACGCGCGCCGTGTAGTTGGGGCGCACCTCGTCCCAGGTGCCCGCGCTGATGGTGCGGGTGGTGCGGCGCGGGCCGCGCATCGGCGAGTGGTACCAGAAGCCCATCGACACTTTGTCCGACTGGGGTTCCGGTTCGTCCTCGGCGCCGTCGACGGCTTCCTTGAGCCGCGCGTCGGCGAGTTCGCCCGTGACCGCCGTGACCGTGACGTCGGCTCCCTGGTTCCACCGGGAGATGCGCACGGTCCAGCCGTCCCCTTCGGCGAGGACGTTGCTGGAGTTGTCGTCCGTCGCCTCGCGCACCACCCGTGCGTGCGGGGGCAGCAGCGTGTGCCCCTTCTTGACGCGGTCGACCGAGTGGCTGCGCGAGTAGGGCTGCTCGCCCTGGGTGAAGCGGCCGAGGAAGAGCGCGTCGACGACGTCGGAGGGCGAGTCGCTGTCGTCGAGCTGGAGCCGGGTGGGCAGCGACTCCTCGGGCGGGGTGGACTGCTGGTGTCCGGTCGGCCCGTGCGCCGTCGGGGCCTCCTGCTGGACCGCCGGCGTATCGGGCGTGGACTGCGGTACGGAAGCCAGGGGGACGCTCCTGTCGTCGGCGGTGGGCGCGTCGGTACGCATGGCCGCAATGATCCGGCATAGGTGGCCGGGTTGCACGTATGTTTTCCCCGCCTCGGCGTGGACGCACTCCGCGGGCGAGGCGTGCGGCGGCTGCCCCTGCGGCCCCGGCGATCTACCGGCGTGCGGCGGCGTCCGGCTACGCTGGCCTCCGGCGAGCGTGGGGGAGCGGGGGCCGTGATGCGGGTTGCTCGGGGGCGTGCGGTCGGGTTCGTCGGCGGCGGGCTGGTGCTCGCGCTCCTCGTCCTCGCGATGTGCCGCTTCCCTGGCGAACCGGCCGACGGCGGCCCCGGCGTCCACGGAAAGCCGACGATCCCGCAGAACGAGCCGCAGGACGCGCTCGGTTGGGGCTTCACGCACACGCAGTACAGCGCCGACGAGGGCGCGAACCCCGCACGCGACCGCGCCGCCTCGGCGCTGAACCGCGCCCGACTTCCGCAGAACCAGCACCTGATGGGCTGGGGAGCCGACAACCCCGAGCCCTCGCCCGGGCGTTACGACTTCGACTCCCTCGACGAGCGCGTCGACCTGATGCGCGAGACGGCGGGCACGCCGGTGCTCACGCTCTGCTGCGCGCCGGACTGGATGAAGGGCGCGAAGGCCGGCGCGACGGACTGGAGCAAGCTGGAGACGGCACCGGAGCCGAAGCACTACCGCGACTTCGCGCGGCTCGCACGGACCGTCGCCGAACGCTACCCGGACATCCGGCACTTCGTGGTCTGGAACGAGTTCAAGGGCTTCTGGGACGAGCGGAAGAAGCGCTGGGACTTCGAGGGCTACACCGAGCTGTACAACCTCGTCTACACGGAGCTGAAGAAGGTCTCGCCGAAGATCCGCGTCGGCGGCCCCTACGTCGTCATGGACTCACTCGATCCGGGGGACGCGCACGCCTCCCGCGTCCGCGGCGAGTGGGGCGCCCTCGACCAGCGGGCGCTCGACGCCGTCGCCTACTGGAGCGAGCACCGCAAGGGCGCCGACTTCGCCGTCGTCGACGGCTCCACCTACACGGAGGAAGACCGGCTCCTGCCCGACGAGTTCGGCGCCGCGGAGAAGCTCACCGCCGTCACGCGCTGGACGCGGAAGGAGACGGGCCTGCCGGTCTGGTGGGCCGAGTGGTACGCGGAGGTCGGGGACGCGCGCGACCGGCGCGAGGGCTGGAGCGAGCGGCACCGGGTCGCCGTGCACGCGGCGGCGCTGATGGCGATGGTCGAGGGCGGCGCGGCCGGCGGCTTCTACTGGAACCCGCAGCTCCCGCGGGGCGCCTGCGCCGGTTGCCTCTGGCACGGTACTAGGGCGGCGGACGGCGGGGACGGTCTGCCGATGCTGCGGCTGCTCGCCCGGTTCTCCCGGGAGTTCGGGCCGGACGCCGACCCGCGGAGGGTGCCCGTCTCGGGGGAGGACGCCTCGCGCGTGCGGGCGTTGCGGGGGGAGGGGGCCGTTCTCGTCGTCAACACCGGGGAGGGGCGGGCCCGGGTGCGTGTCGACGGGCGGGGGCTGCGGCTGGAAGGGTACGAGGTGCGGTGGGTGCGGGCGGGGTGACGGACGTGGGGTCGGTCGGGGCGGAGGGTGAGTGGCCCTCACTCGTGGGTGTTGGCCGATGCGTCCGGGGGCCGCTGCCGGAACTGCCCCGCTCCGTCGGTGGGTTGGGGCAGTCCGTCGGGCGTTACCAGCCGTGTTCGGTGAGCGTCCCGCTTCCCGCCAGGTAGCCGCGCAGTCCGGCGGCCGGGTACGCGATGATGTCCTCGGGCAGGTCGTGGACGTCGTGCCGGCGCAGGTCGAGGCACTTGTCCGGTTCGCGGTTGGTCGGCTCTCCGCGCCACTCGGTCGCGAGGAAGAAGACGCCGATGCGCTCGCTCTCGTCCGACTGCCGGTGGTGGACGGTGTGCACGTGCCGCAGGTGCGAGGGGGCGACGGTGACGCCGGTCTCTTCGCGGAGTTCGCGGGCGGCGCCCGCGGTCAGGGGTTCACCGGCGTCGAGCTTGCCGCTCGGCAGGTGCCAGCGGCCGTGTCCGTAGGGGCCGGCGCGTTGGGACATGAGGACCGCGTCGCCGTCGCGGAGGATCACGTGCGTGTCGACGACGGGGGTTGCGAGAGGCATGGGATCACCGTGTGTTCGTCGGGGCTCGCGCGGTCGTCCCGCACGCTGGCGCCGGGAAGGCAGGGCAGTGAGGCTTCGGAGCGGTCTTCCGCGGAGCGGCTGCACTCGCGTCGGGGCGCCGAACTACGCCTCCGGGTTGGCCACGGCACGCAACTCCGGCCTGCCCGGGGGCGGGAGGTTCGGCGGGGTTGGGCCGAGGTCCTCGTAGTCCGACCTGACCCGGAGGTATCGGGTGTGCCCGGTCTGCTGCTGGTGGCGGTCGCGCCAGGAGTCCGCCCGTGCCTCCGAGAGCAGGGCGTTGGCCTCTGCCTCGCATTCGCGGTCGCCGGTCCGGGTGGTGCAGACGACGTCCCAGAGTGTCCGAGTGATCAACGTTCCCCCTCCTCGCCCCTACGGGCACCGGATTTCACGGCCGTTCGTCCCGCTGCCGAAGACGAAGGGCGGTCAGGACTTCGCGCTCTTCAGCGCGGCGCACCGATGCCGGGGTGGTGCTCCATGCCGGTCCATTCCCTTCCGGCAGGGGACGCAGCCGGATCTCGTGCGGCCGGATTTCGTCCACGACGCCGAGACGTCCGGTGAGGCTGTCGATCACCGAGTCACCCCGCCTCACCGGGACCGTCCCGGGGTCTGCGGGCGGCTGAGCGCGGCGCCGAAACCGTGCGGGCGGGCGCTGCTCACCTCGTCCAGGGAGGCGGCGACCGTTTTCGTGCTTGTTCGGCTCATCTTCCGACCCTTGCTCTGGGATGTGATGCACAGAGCATGAGGGGCTGACGAGCCCACAGGGGATACGGCTTGTATCCCCGTACCCGGTTGTGTCAGACGGCCCCGACCCAGCTTGCGAAGTGGTGCAGCGACTCCTCGTCGACCCGTCGCAGACGGAGGAGGGTTGCGCTCGTCTCCCGCGTCCACGGGTGTTCGCGGGTGTGCTGGGGAGCGATGCTCCGCGCCGCCTGCAGCGAGGAAAACGCGTCGTCGAACCGGCTAGCCCACATCTGCGCGCGGGCCAGTTCGATCCAGAACCCCGAGCGCCGCTCGGCCGGCAGCGCGTGGGACGGGGACCACTCACGAGCCGCGGCGAAGGCACCGTCGATGTGGTCCTGCCCCAGGCTCACGGCGACCGACAGCTCGTGGATGCGCACGCACTCGGGGCCGAAAGCCGTCCCCAAGTAAACGCCTTCCCGCGCCTGTTCGCTCAAGCGCTGCGCATGGGCCAGGTGGCTGTTCGCGGTCTCGGCGTCGCCGCCGCGTCCCGCGATGACCGCGGCCCGCATGTGGAGCGCGCCGCGTGCCGCGGCCGTGTTCTCGTCCGTCGCTGCCGGCGCGGCGTCTACCGCGGCCTCCAACGCGCGGATGCCGGCCGTGTGAGCACGGGCAGTGAAGAAGACCTCGGTGCGGACGTAGGCGACCGAGGCACTGAGAAGCGGGTCTTCTGCGTAGGGCGCGGCCGACCGCATCAGGTCGACGAGCCGAGCCGAGAGGTCGCGGGCGCCGTACTTGTAGGCGACAGCGTCCACCGACCGGGCGGCCGTGACGAGGAGCCGGGCGGCGGTCCGCTTGTCCTGTGCTGCCTGGAATGCGGCGAGGACGTCGACGAGCAGCGCGGGGGCGTGCTGGGCGATGCGTCCGTACTGAGCAGCGAGCCGCCAATGCACCGTCTCGGCGACGGTCGTGCGCAGTTCGTCGAGGGCGCGGCGCGGTGACGCGAGGGGCACGTCGTGCGCGGCGAGGCTGGCAGAGATCGCGGGCAGGGCTGCGTGTACACGGGTTTCTGCGCCGGTATGAGTGGTGAGGAGCCGTGTGGGGTCCACGCCGAGTGCCGCTGCGAAAGCTTCGAGGGTGGTGTCGCCCGGGTACCGCTTGCCCTGTTCAACGGCCTTGACCATGGGCAGCGATACGAACGATGCGCGGGCGAGGTCTGTCTGCCTGAGCCTCTTCGCTTTACGGACGGCTGCGATGCGCTTCCCCAGCGCGGCGGCGTCAAGTTGGGTCATGTCGGCTCCAGTTCGAGGCGTCCATGTCGAACTGTATCCATGCGGTCACTGTGAGGAGCCGGAACCCTTTGACGTCCGCAGACGGGACCGTTGCGGAGGCGTCACCGCTCGGCGAGCGGCACGAGGTCCATGAGCGAGTCGATCCGGTGGTCTGCGGCCTCGACGACCGCAGCTTCTTTGGCCCAGAGGTGCCCCCACGGGCCCCGCCGCAGGTGTGCTGCCCGAACCCCGGCCGCCTGCGCGGGAAAGGTGTCGTTCTGCGGGTGGTCTCCGACGTAGAGGATCTGATCAGCCGGTACGCCTGACTCGGCGACGAGTCGCTCGAAGAACGCGGGCGACGGCTTGGCGACACCCCACTCGCCCGAAGTGGCGACGAGGTCGGCGGGCAGTTCGAGTGCGCGGAGCAGCGCAGCGGCTTTGACCGTCTGGTTGCCTGCGATGACGACGTGTGCCCCGGCGGCGCGGAGTGCGGACAGCGCCGGTCTGACGTCTTCGTACACGTCCGTCTCGTCGAGGTATTCGCCGCGGCCCGCGTCCTCGCGGGCCTGATACTGGGAGTGGAGATCGATACCGGGCCGGATCAGCCGCAGCGCCTCGGCGTTGTCCTCGCCACGGGCCACGACGGCGCCGACGAGCGCCGACAGCGTGTGCCGGGGGATGCAGAGCCAGTCGGCCCACGCCGTCCAGTAGCGGTCGTCCCTCACGAGGGTCTCGCCCACGTCGAACGCGAAGGTGTGGATCATCCGCCGACTCTATCGACGCGAGGTCGGTGGGTCCGACGAGAGCGGCCCCTGTCCGGCCGCGAGGCCGGACAACGCCACGCCGCCCGCTTCCGTATCCGCCGAACCCGGCGGCCGTGCCCGCCCCGCCCCCGGCTCACACGGCAGCCCCCAGCACCCCCCGCGCACGGAGCACCGGCAGGACGTGCTGTGTGAGTGCAGGCGAGAGGTGCAGCCCTTCGTCCTCCCCGGTCGTCCAGTGCATATGGGCGAGTTCGGCCGCGGGGACGGGCGGGGCGTCGAGCTGGGCCGTGTAGACGGAGAGTTGCATGGGGACGCGCTCCAGCGCTGCGGTTCCCTCGAAGCGGGTGAGCAGCCGGGGCGCGACCGGTGCGGCGCCGAGCTCCTCGTCCAGTTCGCGGGTGAGCGTCTCCACCGGGTCTTCGCCGGGCTCCGGCTTGCCGCCCGGGAGGTAGAAGAGGTCGGGTGCCGCCTGCTTGCTGACGACGAGCAGCCTGCCGTGCTCCACGACGGCCGCCGCCACCACCGTCAGACCGGCCGGGCGGGCCGGTGCTCGAGTGTCCACCATGGTGCGGATTCTGCCACCGCGGGCGGAGCCCCCGCGCGCGGTTGCCAGTCCGCACGCGAGCGAAACCCCTCGCGCGCGGACGGTGCTGTGTCGGTCGCCACTGTCGCCGACGTGCGCAGCGGCTACGGTCCCAGGCATGGTTCCGGGGAGAGAAGCAGGAGGCCACGTGGGCGAGTTGGACGTACTGGGGATCGGCAACGCGATCGTCGACATCCTGGCGGAGGCCGACGATGCGGCCGTCGACGCGCTGGGGCTGCCGAAGGGCGGCATGACCCTCGTCGACGCCGAGCGGTCGAAAGAGATCCTCGCGGTGCTCGGGCGCCCGGTGCGGGCGTCGGGCGGTTCGGCGGCGAACACGGTCGCGGGCGCGGCGTCGCTCGGCTCCTCGGCCGCCTTCATCGGCAAGATCCGGGACGACGCGCTCGGCGCCGACTTCGCGGCGGACATCGCCGCCTCGGGCGTCGGCTTCGCGACGCAGCCGCTCGACGGGCCGCCCGACACGGCGCGTTGCACCGTCCTCGTCACCCCGGACGGCGAACGCACGCTCAGCACCTACCTCGGCGCGTGCACCCGGCTCGGCCCCGGCGACATCGACCCGGAGGTCGTACGGCGGGCGCGGGTCACCTACCTCGAGGGCTACCTCTTCGACCAGCCGCAGTCGGGCGAGGCCCTCCGCACCGCCGCCTCGCTCGCCCACCGGGCCGGGCGGCAGGTCGCGGTGACGCTCTCCGACACCCTCTGCGTCGACCGGCACCGGCAGGAGTTCCTCGACCTCGTCGACGGCGCCGCCGACCTCGTCTTCGGCAACGAGGAGGAGCTGCGGACCCTCTGCGGCACCGACGACCTCTCCGGCGCGCTGGAGCGGGTGCGCGCGGGCGGCGCCGTCGCCGCGGTGACGCGGGGCGCGAAGGGCTCCGTCGTCGCCTCGGAGCGCGGCTTCGAGGAGGTACCCGCCGAAGCAGGGGTCGCGGTCGTCGACACGACGGGGGCCGGGGACGCCTACGCGGCGGGTTTCCTCCACGGGCTGGTGCGCGGTGCCGGGTTGGCGCGGTGCGCGCGGCTCGGCTCGCTGGCGGCGGGCGAGGTGATCTCCCACCTGGGCGCGCGCCCGGGGCCCGGACTCGCAGCGCGGGCCGAGCCGTTGCTCGACGACGGCTGACCAGCGGGACGCCGGCTCACGACAGCGTCCACAGCCGCAGCACCGTCGCGCCGAGGAGCAGCGCGCCGAGCGGCAGCGCGAACCACAACGTTCCCTGGAGCCAGGCGAGTCGGTGCGGTGCGACGACGCGGACGAGTTCGCGCGCGGTGAGCAGTACGAGCAGTACCCCGGCCGCGAGGGCACCGGCGAGCGACCAGGTGTCCCAGGTGACGCGTATCCCCGCGGGGCCGGGTTCCGGTGCGGGGGCCTGTCCCGCGGCCGGTGCGGTCGCGCGGTAGACGACGGCGTCGCGGTTGGTGTGGACGCGCTCGACCGCGGGGTCGCCGTCGAGCGCGGTGCGCGCCTTGCGCCACCAGTCGTGCGGGTACCCGTGGCCCAACTGGAGCGCCTGCGACTGCCCTTCGTTGAGCATCAGCAGCGAGCCGGGGCCCGCCTCGCGCAGCGCGTCGGCGAGGCCGCCCGCGGCGGCCGGGTCGAGGGGCGCCCGCACCGGTTCGTAGACGACGCGCTCCATGTCCCGCGCCCCCCAGGGGATCGACGGGGTGACCTCCTCCACGGGGTCGCTGCTCGGCCAGAGCAGCCGGACCGTGGGGTGGTCGTGCGCGTAGACGTACTCCATCGCCTCGACCTCGCCCGTGCGCACCCGCTCGAACGGCTCGTTGCCCCAACGCACCACGAGGAAGCCGGAGAGCAGCACGAGACCGGCGAGGAGCGCGGCCACCGGAGCGGCGCGCGAGGGCGTCCGGCGCGGGTGCGCCGCCGCGGGCTGCGGGCCGCCGTCGTCCGGGAGGCGCGGGTAGAGCGCGAGGGCGGCGAGGACGCAGGCGCCCGGCGCGGCGAAGAGGAAGACGCGGAGCGCGATCTCACCGCCGTAGGACTGCGCGCCGAACGCGAGGAACGGGACGGCGGTGAGGACGAGCAGCGACCGGTCGGAGACGCCGGCGCGACGGCGCCGCCACGCGCCGAGCGCCGCGAGCGCGAGCACCCCCGCGGCGAGCGCGACCCTCGCGTAGAGCACCAGTTGGTGCACCTGGGCCCCGCCCTCGATGCGCCCCGTGACAGAGGAGGAGACGTTGCCGCCGAGCCCGCCGATGCCGCCGAAGAGCTCGTCGAAGTGCCCGGACCAGTACGGCTCGGCGAGGTAGACGATCCAGCAGACGAGGACGATGCCGCAGACGAGCGGCAACCCCCGCGGCACCGTGCGCCGCACGAGGACCAGGCCGAGCAGGACGCCGAGCATGACGAAGGGCGTGAGCTGGTGGCCCGCCGTCGCGGCGACGAAGAGGACGAGCAACAGGCCGAGCAGCACGGCGAGTTCGGTGGGCCCCACCGCCCGCACGCGGGAGCCGGGCGTCCCCGCGGGCGGTGTCTCGCCGGGCGCGCGGCCGCGGCGCGGCGCGGAGGTGCGGGCGAACCACAGGAGGAGCACGGCGACGAAGAGAAGGTGGAAGAGAAGGGTGAACCCCTGCGGTGAGAAGTAGTCCTGGCCGACCCAGCCGCAGAGCGCGAAGAACCACAGTGCGCACCACTTGGCCCTGCGATCGGCACGGACGGCGCGGAGGAGGAGCGCGAGCGGGGCGAGGTAGGCGAGTTGGACGAGCGTCGGCCACCAGCGGATCGTCTCGGTGAAGTCGTCGACGCCGCACGCCTGCGCCACGAAGGCCGCCGCGGCGAAGAAGCCGGGCCAGCTCCACCGCGCGTCGAGGTCGGGCGCGGTGGACCCGGTGCGTTCGATGTGGTCGAGGAAGCCGAGGTGCTGCCACGCGGTGGCGAACCGCGGTTCGCTCTCCACCACGGCGGGGACGGCGTGCAGCGAGACGACGGTGAGCAGCAGCACGGCCGCCAGCAGCACGGGCCGCGGCGTCGGCGAGCGGAGCCCGGCGACGAAGGCGCAGACGAGCAGCCCGGCGCCGACGAGCGTCGGCACGGGGAGCACGGAGACGAGTCCGAGCCCGCCCATGCCGTCGAGGCGGGCGGCGTCGAGGCCCAGGAGCGGCACCCAGTAGAGCGCGAGCGCCGCGGCGAGGAGCGCCCACAGGGCCGTGCCGCGGCCCAACCGGCGGCGCCGCGTGGCGGGTTGGCGGGCCTCCGTGGCGGAGGGAGCTGCCGCGGGGCGCGGGGCCGGTTGTGCGGGCGACGGGGTGCGGGCGCCGGGCGGTGCCGCTCGCCGGGCGGCCGCGTCCGCCGATCCGTGGGCGGACAGCTCCTCGTCGACGCTGCCCTCCGGGCCGCTAGCCATGCCGTGCGTCCCGTCGTCTGCTCCGTCGGCCGTGCCCTCCGCCCGCGTCGTTCCCGGGGGCGGAGGGTTGCGGCGAACCGGACGGGCCGGGCCCGCCGTCCGGTGCCGTCCGCTTCGACGGCGGGCGTGCGCGCAGCACCGGGCGGAGCCGGACCGCCGCGATCAGAGTGACGAGGCCGATGCTTCCCACCTCCGCGATACCCGCGCCGATGAGCCCGAGGCGGGGGAGGAGGAGCAGGGTGAGGCCGAGGACGAGGACGCACAACAGGCCCTGGAGGTAGGCGAGTCCGGAGGTGCGGCTCTGGGCGCGCAGCACCGCGTAGTGGACCTCCATGACGACGCGGAGCAGGGCGCCGAGCGCGTAGAGGCGCAGCAGCGGCGTCGCCGCGTCGGCGTACCCCTTGCCGAAGACGGCGAGGACCTGGGGCGCGAAGAGGAAGAGCGCACCGCAGACGGGCAGCATGATGCGGGCCATCCGCCCGAGCGCGGCACGGCAGTTCTCCGCGAGCCGCGCCGGGCTGTGCGAGCCCTCGACGGTGAGCGAGGCGCCCATGTTGACGGCGAGCAGGTTGAGGGTGCCGCCGATGGTGGTGGTGATGTAGAAGTACGCGTTGTCGGCCGAGCTCACCTGCGCGGCGACGATCACCGGCAGCAGGTAGACGACGGCGAGCGAGAAGAGCGCGCCCGTGTAGTCGCCCGCGAGGAACCGGCCCATCTCCCGGTGTCCTGCGGGCCGTGCGGTCCGCGTCGTCCGCCGTACGTGGGCGGGGACCAGGCGGCGGAAGACGAGCCAGCCGAGCGGCAGCACGGAGAGCGCGATCGCCGCCGCCCACGAGACGAAGACGCCGGCGGCAGGCACCGCCGAGGCGAGCACCACCAGCAGCACCAGCTTGACCGTGGAGAAGACGGTGTTGCCCACCGGCACCCACTTGGCGCTGCGCAAGCCGGTGAGCACCCCGTCCTGCAGCGTCAGCAGCGACCAGCCGACGACGGCGACCACGAAGCCGAGTCCCGGCAGGAGGCCGTGCAGGATGCGGTAGGAGGGCCCCCACCAGTCGAGGGTGAGCAGGAAGGCCGCCGCCGCCGTCGCCACGAACAGCGAACTCGCCGCGTACGTCCGCAGGATGAGCCGCCGCGTGGTGCGGCCCGCGACGGGCACGAACCGCGCGAGCGCACCGATCAGGGTGACGGCGGCGAGCCCCGCGAGGAACTTCATCGCCGCGATCGCCGCCGAGCCCTGGCCGACGGACTCCTCGGAGTAGTAGCGGGCCGCGATGACCCAGTACCCGAGCCCGAGCACCGCGGAGACGCCCGTGTTGACCATCAACGCGTAGGCGTTCTTGAAGAGTTGGCGCCCGGGCTTCTCCTCGGGGCCGCGCTCCTCCGGTGCGTGCGCCGCGTCGGGGCCCGGGTCCCGGGTGTCTGCTGCCGCGGAGTGCGCCGAGGCGCCGATCTCAGCCACGTGTGCCGTGCCCCTCCTCTCGGGATTCGCCCGCGCCCACCGGTGGACGCAGCCCCGCGGCGCGCAGCGTCCTGTTGACGGCGCGCACCGCCGCGTACCCCTTGCCGAGGACGCGGTCGACGGCGAAGTCGACCGTGAGGGACCGGCCTTGGAGGAGGTGTCGGAACTCGGCGAGCGAGGTGGAGCGGCGCACGGTGAGGCGCGTGAGCGCGTACGGGCCCTGACGGGGCGCCGCGAGGCGGTTGTTGACGGCGAGGGACTGCGCGAAGCCGCAGGCGCGTACCGCCTCGCGCACGCGTCGCGTCGAGTAGCCGAAGGGGTAGGCGAAGGAGGAAGGGTTGCGTCCCGTCTCCTCGGCGAGGAGCTCCCGGCAGTGCGAGAGCTCGAACCGCAGTCGGGGCGCGGTGAGTTGGTCGAGTTGGGGGTGCGTGTGGCTGTGTCCGCCGATCTCCATGCCGTACGCGGCGAGTTCGCGCACCTGCGCCCAGTCGAGCATGGTGTCGAGCTCGCCGCCCGCGTGGTGGCGTCCGGGGAGCCACCCGGTGGAGACGAAGAGACTCGCCGTGAAGCCGTGCCGGGCGAGGGCCGGGAGGGCGTGGCGGTGCACGCCCTCGTAGCCGTCGTCGAAGGTGAGCAGGACGGGGTCGCGCGGCAGCGGCCTGCCGCCGCGCCACGCCTCGGCGAGGCGCGCCGCGGTGACGGGTGTACGGCCCAGCTCCTCGATCACCTCCAACTGCGCGGCGAACGACTCGGGCGTGACGGAGAGCCCGTGCGTCGCGGGGGCGGGGGAGTGCGAGACGGCGTGGTACATGAGGATCGGCAGCGGCGCGCCCGTCGGCGTGTGCAAGCGGTGTGCGGGACGGCTCGCCTCGGCGGCCGGGTGAGGGCGGGCCCCGTTCGAACCCGGGGGCCTGCGCGGCACGTCGGGCCGCCGCGGACCGGGCACTCGCGGGCGGCGGTACGCGCTGTCGCCGTTCTGCCGGCTCCGTCGGCTTCCTCCGTGCTCGTCGGAAGGGCCGCTCATGCCGCCTCCTCGTCCGGTCGTCGTGGTGCGGTCAGGTGGTCGGCCACGGAGCGCTGCGGCCCCGGGAGGGCCGGGCGTCCCGGTCGCCGCCCGGGCGCCGTACGCGCCAGGCCCGCCGCGTAGCCCGCGGCGGCCGCCGCCGCCCCGGTGACGATGGCGGCGGCACGGCCCGCGCCGCCGGGGCGGCCGAGGAGCGCGTCGCGCACTCCGCGCCCGACCCCGGCCGGCAGCACCCGGGTGGTGTACCGGCGCTCCGTCGCCAACCCGGCGCGCTGCCCGACGAGTTGGGAGACGGCCGCCTTGGAGAGGCCCTCGGCCCAGGCGCGGCGGCGCAGGTAGCCGAGGCGTGCGCGGTCGGCGGGCACCCGGTGGTGGATCACGGCGGAGTCGTCGACGAGGAGGACGGCGTCGGGCAGCGCCGTGGTGAGGCGGATGCACAGCTCCGTCTCCTCGCAGCCCAACGGGAGCCCGCCGCGCGGGGTTTGCGCCGCACCCCCGCCGCCGCGCCCGATGCCGGTCTCGAAGCCGCCGACCGCCTCGAACGCCGAGCGCCGGAAGGACGCGTTGCCGCCGAGGACGTTGCGGACGCGGACGCGGCCCGCCGGATGGCCGCGGTACATGCACCCGACGGTCCAGTCGAACTCCTCGGGGAACCACGCCGGTCGGCGCCCGGCCTCCCACACCGGCTCGGTGCGCCCGCCGACGGCGAGGACCGCCGGAT
>NZ_AJTQ01000008.1 GCF_000262345.1 Streptomyces xiaopingdaonensis
TGAGCCGGCGCAGCCACTCCCGCTCGGCGACCGCGTCGTCGTCGAGGAACGCGACGACCTCGCCGCGCGAGGCGGCGATGCCGGTGTTCCGGCCGGCGGAGAGGCCGCGGGGTCCCGAGTTGGGGAGTACCCGCACCGCTGCGTTGCGCGCGTACTCGGTCGCGAAGGCGTCGTGGAGCTCCTGGTTGTGGTCGACGACGAGGAGCGTCTCCAGCGGAGGCTGCGACTGCCGCAGGACGGAGTCGACCGCGTCCCTGGTGTCCTGCCAACGTGCCGCCGTGTAGGCGCAGATGACCACCGAGACCGGGGGCGGGGCCGGGACCTTGCCCGCGCCGTCGCTCACGAGCCCTCCCGCACTGTCCCGCCGAGCGTGGCGCCGCCGATCACCGCGGCGCGTACACGGCGCCTGCGGCCGCCCCGCTCGGTGAGGATGACGCGCAGGACGCGCAGGCCGTCGCGGACGGCGTGCAGGTTGCTCGTCCCGTGGATGCGCTCGTACTCGTGGCTCGGTATCTCCTGCACGCGCAGGCCGGCCTTGACGATGCGGATGTTCATCAGCGTCTCCACTTCGAACCCGGCGCAGTCCAGGGTGATGCGGTCGAGGGCGTGCCGCCAGAAGGCGTTGTAGCCGTAGCACAGGTCGGTGTAGCGGGCACCGAACTTGCGGTTGACGACCGTGGTGAGGAGGCGGTTGCCGAGTTTGCGGATCGGTGTCATGTCGTCGGTACCGCCGCCTTCGGCGAAGCGGGAGCCCTTGGCGAAGTCGGCGCCGCCGACGAGCGCGGAGACGTAGGCGACGATCTCGGTGCCGTCGGCGGAACCGTCGGCGTCGACCATCACCACGATCTCGCCCGTGCAGGCGGCGAAGCCGGTGATGAGCGCGTTCCCCTTGCCTTTGCCGCGCTGCCGGACGACCTTCACGTCCGGGCGGAGCCGCCGGGCCACGGCGACCGTGTCGTCCGTGGAGTCGCCGTCGACCAGGACGACCTCGTGTATCCAGTCGGGCAGCGTGCTGAACACGTACGGCAGGTTCTCGGCCTCGTTCATGGCGGGGATCACCACGCTCACCGGCGGTGTGATCGCCAGATGCGAGGAGACCGGGTGGTAGACCCGCTTCCGGGTGTGGTCGAGCGCCTCGCCCGAGGGTTCCGCCGGCTGGTCCGTAACGAAGCTCATTCCTCGTCTTCCCTCTCGTCCGGTGGACCGCGGCCTCGCCGCGGACCCGCAACTGTCCGGTGCGAAAGGGGGGTTGGACTCCGCGCGGGACGCGGGAGCCCGGTCGAGCGCATGGTCCGGCGCGGCCCGCCGACCGCCGGCCGGACTCCCCAGAGCCCTCCGACGGGAGGCGGCACCCCCCAACCGCGCCCCGCACCGCGGCATCCCCGGCGTACTGAGCCCTCCCACGCCGCGCGCCCCGCGCATCGCGCGGACGGCCCTGCACCCTGCGGTGCCGGAGCCGCCCGGCCCCCTGATGCGCGGCCGCGTCGCGGCGCCGCCTCGGATGCCTGCCGTCCGCCGGTCCGGGGACCGGCGGGGCCGGGC
>NZ_AJTQ01000009.1 GCF_000262345.1 Streptomyces xiaopingdaonensis
TGCCCGAAGTAGAAAGCAGCGGCCGGCGGGCGCCCTTGCCCGCCGGCGGCCGGATGCGATCACCTCATCCCCGGTCTCCCCGGCTCGTGTCGGGCCGCTCGGCTTCGGGTGCGCGGGCCGGGCCCGCCCCCGAGTCGTCGGTGTGGTCGGTGTGTCCCCTCCGCCTCTCCTCCCGCTCGCCCGCGCGTCCGGCACGCAGGGCGCCGACGCCGCGGAGCAGGCGGTCGGCGGGACGGTAGAGGGCCGGGGTGGTCTGCACGGTGTTCCGCAGCGCGCGGAGCGGGGCCCGGCGCGCGCGGTGGCCGAGTGCGACGGGGTGCGCCCGGGACGCCCACCCTTCGTGGACGGTGAGGTCGCCGGTCTTCAGCGACTCCTTGTACGCCTTCTCGCCGCGGCCCAGGTCGAGTTGGTGCACGCCCTCGGCGGCCGCGGCCTCCGCCATCCGCAGGTGCATCACGAGGCCGGGGGAGTACTGCGCGAACTGCGGGTCGTACGCGGGGAACCAGCAGGTGTGCACGCGCTCGGAGCGGAGCCCGAAGTGCGCCGCGACGGGTGCGGAGCCCGCGTAGAGGACGGAGAGGCGGCCCGCGAAGGAGTCGCTGCGGGTGTGGAAGAGCTGGTGCAGCAGGTGGACGATCCAGCGTTTGGCGAAGCGGTCGCTGCGCCCGGTGCGCCGGTACTGCGCGGACTTCCACGCCATGAGGACGCGGAGCATCGCCGGGTCCCGCTCGTCGTGGACGTAGCGGACCTCGCCCACCCGGCGGCCGAGTTTCCGGTCCTTGTACCTGGTGGTGCGGTAGAACGACGCGGAACGGGCGCGGAGTCGGGACGCGTACTCCTCGAAGCCGCCTTCGAGATCGATCACGGGGGAGGCGAAGGAGGCCGTGGCGGAGCCGCCGAAACCCGGCTGGTCCGCGGCCAGGTGGTCGAACTCCCAGACCGACAGGCCGCAGGCGCGCAGGAGTTCGCCGGCCTCGAAGGCGAACCCCGGTCTGTGCACCACACCTTGGCAGTCCGAGAGGCCGAGGCCGATCGCCCTTCCCACTCCGAAAGCGGTGCGCTGGTACGGGAAGAAGGCCGCAGGTTCGCCGTCGGCGCCGCGGGCCACGGCGATGCGCACGTCGCCGCGGCACCGGCCGACGGCAAGGGCGAACTCCGGTGCGAGGAAGGGGTTCCCGAGCTGCGGTGCGCCGTTGAGGTGCGCCTTGGCCTGGAGCGAGGTCCACACCGCGCGCTCGGCGGCCGTCAGTTCACCCGGTCTGCATACGGTGACGTCCATCTCAGGCGCCCTGCCCGGGGTTTCTGCCGCGTGCCGGACGCAGCGCGGCGACGGCGAGGAGCAGCGTGCTGAGCACCGCGACCGCCGCGGTGCCGCCGCGGGCCGACCACACCTCGGCGGCGAGCATCGTCTGCGCGACGAGCAGGTCGAGGGCGGCCGCGCCGACGACGGCGACGACGGCGCGGCTGAGCGGGTCGAGCCGGACCAGCAGCGCGGCGAGTCCGGCGGCCGGTGCGGCCAGCAGGAAGAAGAGCGCGAACGGAGCGCGCAGCGGGGACGGCACGTCGGCGAGGACGAGCGCGGCGCCGATGCCGCCGACGCCGAGTGCGGCGCCGGCGAGGAAGGACGCCCAAGCGGTCACGCGCGCTGCGGAATCCGTCGGTACGGCCGGCTCCCGCTCGGGTGTCGGCTCGAACTGGTGTGTTTGGGCGAGGACTTCACCGGCGCGGACGGCCTCGGCTTCGGGCGGCGCGGTGGTGGACGCCCCGTCCCGTCTGCCTTGCCGGGCGGGTACTCGCTTGTCGTTCCGTGCGACCGAACGCACCTGGTGTGCCGAGGCGTTGGTTGCCGCCGGGCCGGGCTCGGGCCCGGTGTGCGGTGTCTGTTTGCTACCGATCGTCTGCATTGGCGACTGGTCCCCCCGGATCGCCCGATCCCCCCGGATACCCAAGAATGCCCCTCGAAGGGGCGCTTGCGCCCAATAAATCTGGCCCAGTGCACAGGAGGGCGTCAAGCAGGTCACCGCATCGTGACCGATAGTGGCTGCCGCGTACGGCGGCCCGGTGGCGCGCATCCGCGGCCCACGGCGGCGCGGTGGTGGCTCGGCAAGGTCGGGGCCTGTGTCCGGGCCCTCGGCGGGTGCGGAGGCGCCGGACCTGCCGTCGGCGTCAACGCCCAGCGGTTTCACGCCATTTCACGATGATTCGGCCCGCCTGTGTTTGGTCGCGGTCGGAGTGGACGGGGGCGCACGCGGACGGGATGCGGCCCGCAGGGTTGCGTCGAGAACCGAGTGCGCCCCTGCCTTCCATGCCCGGAATAAGGCCATAGCGGCAGCTCCGAGCGGTTCCTCCGGTGGTGCGTTCCGACGACGTGGCTCGTACGGTGTTCGTCAACCCGCCTGCGGGGCAGGTGAATCCTGAGCCCGGGATGCACGAGAGTCCCAGACGGGCGATAGGCTTATCTTGCCCGGGGCCGGGAGCCCTCGTACGGGTGGGGAGTGACATGGAACAGATAACAATGAGCGGCAGGGCACGGGTCCCTGCGATCAAATGCGGGACAGGGGCGAGCAGTTCGCGCCTCGACCGGCATCTCTCCGTGCTCGCGGGTCCCGCCGTACCTCAGCGACAGGCCGACGAGGCGACGTCGCTGATGCGGGAGATCACCGAGCGTGACGCCGCACGGAGCCGTAGCAGGAACAAGGGCGCGCGAGTCTCGCTCTTCGCGCCGCTGCGCAAGCTGAAGCGCACCCTCTTCGGAGGGCGCGGCTAGCGCCGCTGCACCGAGCTGCCATGCCGCGGGGTACGCCCCGCGGCACTCCCGCCCTGCTCAGGTCGGCGGCCCACCCCACCCTCCGCCGACCGCACCGCCGTGGGGAAACGCCTCGCCCACGCACGGCAGTTGGTGACGAAGTCCCCCGCCCTCACCCACGGAACCCGCGCTCGAACCCTTCCCACACCCGGTCGTAACCGCCCTGCCGATGGCCTGCGCGGTGGGCCTGCCCGGTGACGGCCACCGGCCACCGCGTCTCGAACATGAACGCAAGCTGGTCGTCGAGCTTCTGCGGGACCAACTCCGCGGTGCTCGCCCGCAGATACGTCTCCCGATCGGGGCCGTGCGCGGACATCATCGTGTGGAGCGAGCCGCCGCCCGGCACGAACCCCTCCGCCTTCGCGTCGTAGGCGCCCTCCACGAGCCCCATGTACTCGCTCATCACGTTCCGGTGGAAGTACGGCGGCCGGAAGGTGTCCTCGCCGACGAGCCAGCGCGGCGCGAAGACGACGAAGTCGACGTTCGCGAGCCCGGGCGTGTCCGAGGGCGAGGTGAGCACGGTGAAGAGCGAGGGGTCCGGATGGTCGTAGCTGACGCTGCCGATGACGTTGAAACGGCGCAGGTCGTAGACGTAGGGCAAGTGGGTGCCGTGCCAGGCGACGACATCGAGCGGCGAGTGGTCCCACTCCGCGCGCCACAGCGTCCCGCAGAACTTCTGCACCACCTCGTAGGCGCCCTCGACGTCCTCGTACGCTGCCGTCGGTGCGGCGAAGTCCCTCGGATTGGCCAGCCCATTGGCGCCGATCGGCCCCAACTCCGGGAGTTGGAAGGGGCGTCCGAAGTTCTCGCAGACGTACCCGCGCACAACTTCGCCCTCGGCGTCCGGCAGCGGTTCGACGCGGAACCGCACGCCGCGCGGGATGAGCGCGACGTGTCCCGGCGCGGCGTGGAGCAGACCGAACTCCGTGCGGACCAGCAGGCCCCCGCGCTCGGGGACGAGGAGCAACTCCCCGTCGGCGTCGCCGAACACGCGGCGTTCCATCGGGGCGTCGGCGGCGTAGAGGTGGATCGCCATCCCCGAACGGGTGCTCGGGTCGCCGTTGCCGCCGAGGGTCCACAGCCCTGAGAGGAAGTCCGTTCCCGGTGGCGGATCGGGGAGCGGGTTCCAGCGCAGCCTGTTGGGGTCGAGGACGGCGTCGCCGAACGGCGGGGAGGTGAGGCCGGAGCCGTCGGCCCTGGTGAAGGCGGGGTGCGCGGCACTCGGGCGGATGCGGTAGAGCCAGGAGCGGCGGTTCTGCGCCCGCGGCTCGGTGAAGGCGGTGCCGCTGAGCTGCTCGGCGTAGAGGCCGAGCGGCGCGCGCTGGGGGGAGTTGCGTCCGGTGGGCAGCGCGCCAGGTACCGCCTCGCTGCTGTGCTCGTTGCCGAACCCCGTGAGGTAGGCGGCCTCCTGCGCGGCCTTGCGCGCCGCCTCGCCCGTCGTCCCCGAGCCGCTGCCGTCGGACTCAGCCATCGGTGCTCCCGCCTGTGGAAGGGAAACCTGCGGATTCCTCCGTCCATCATTGGGAATGTCCTCGCGGGCGTCAACGGACCGGCTTGTGCGACGAGTTGAGCCGCCTTCGCGGCCTTCGCCCCCGAGGCCGGGGGTGATCCAGCGCACTCGGAGCGAGTGCTGACAACATTAAACGAGCGGCGATAGTTTGGAGCGATGAAGGCACACGACGGGATGTACATCGGCGGAGCCTGGCGCCCCGCCGCCGACGCCGCACCGCTCCACGTGCACAACCCGGCAGACGGCGGCCTCCTCGCCACCGTGCCGGCCGGCGGTCCCGCGGACGTCGACGCCGCGGTCGCCGCGGCCCGCGAGGCGTTCCCCGGCTGGGCCGCCGTACCGCCTGCGCGCCGCGCCGAACTCCTCACCCGCGTCCACGAGTTGCTCAAGGAGCGCGGCGAGGAGGTGGCCCGCACCGTCACCGCCGAGCTCGGCGCGCCGATCGGCTTCTCACGGAAGGTGCACGCCTCCGCGCCCGTCGCCGTCTCGGGCAGCTACGCGCGGCTCGCCGCCGAGTACGAGTTCGAGGAGCGTCTCGGCAACTCGCGTGTCCTCCACGAACCCGTCGGCGTCGTCGGCGCGGTGACGCCGTGGAACTACCCGCTCCACCAGATCGTCGCCAAGGCGGCGCCCGCGCTCGCCGCCGGCTGCACCATGGTCCTCAAGCCCGCCGAGGACACCCCGCTCGTCGCCCAGCTCTTCGCGGAGGTCGTCCATGAGGCGGGCGTGCCGGCGGGCGTCTTCAACCTCGTCACGGGACTGGGCCCGGTCGCCGGGCAGGCACTCGTCGAGCACCCCGGTACCGACCTGCTCTCCTTCACCGGCTCCACGGCGGTCGGCCGCCGCGTCGGTGAACTCGCCGGGCGCTCGGTGAAGCGCGTCGCGCTGGAGCTCGGCGGCAAGTCGGCGAACGTCCTGCTCCCCGGCGCCGACCTCGCCAGGGCCGTCAAGGTGGGCGTCGCCAACGTGATGGGCAACTCGGGCCAGACGTGCAGCGCGTGGACGCGGATGCTCGTCCCGGCGGAGCACTACGACGAGGCCGTCGCCCTCGCGGCGCAGGCCGCCGCGCGGTACGCACCGGGCGACCCGTCAGAGGAGTCCACCCGCCTCGGGCCGCTCGTCAACGCGACGCAGCAGGCGCGGGTGACGGGCTGCATCGAGCAGGGCGTACGCGAGGGGGCGCGGCTCGTCGCGGGCGGCGCCGAGCCGCCCTCCGGCCTCCCCGAGCACGTGCGCGCCGGGCACTGGGTGCAGCCGACCGTTCTCGCCGACGTCGCGCCGGGCATGGCGGTCGCGCAGGAAGAGATCTTCGGCCCCGTCCTCTCCGTCCTGCCCTACCGGGACACGGAGGAGGCGCTCCGCATCGCCAACGGCACCGAGTACGGCCTCGCCGGGGCCGTCTGGTCCGAGGACGAGGACGAGGCCGTCGCCTTCGCCCGGCGGATGGAGACCGGCCAGGTGGACATCAACGGCGGCCGCTTCAACCCCGAGGCCCCGTTCGGCGGCTACAAGCGCTCGGGCGTCGGCAGGGAGCTCGGCGTCCACGGCCTCGGCGAGTACCTTCAGACCAAGTCCCTCCAGCTCTAGGCGGATCGGGCGCAGCCCGCCGCCGCGACGACAACCCCGGGAGCACCCCATGGTCCGAGCCGCCGTACTCCCCGCGGTCGACTCCCCGCTCGTCCTCACCGAGATCGACCTGCCGGCGCCAGGCCCCGGCCAGGTACGCGTCCGGCTGGCGGCGGCGGGCGTCTGCCACTCCGATCTCTCGCTCTCCAACGGCACCCTCCGCCAGCCCGTTCCGGCCGTCCTCGGCCACGAGGGAGCGGGGACCGTCGTGGCGGTGGGCGAGGGCGTCGAGCGGCTGCGCGAGGGCGACCGCGTCGTCCTCAACTGGGCGCCCGCCTGCGGCTCCTGCCACTTCTGCACCCGGCTCGGCGAACCGTGGCTCTGCCCGCACGCCAACGAGGGCACGGCGGTCCCCTACGCGCGCGACGCCGAGGGCGGAGACCTCTACCCGGGCCTGAGCACGGCGGCGTTCGCCGAGGAGACGGTCGTCCCCGAGCGCGCCGTCCTCCCGCTGCCGGACGGCGTCCCGCTCCAGGACGCGGCGCTGCTGGGCTGCGCGCTGCTCACCGGCTACGGGGCCGTCCACCACAGCGTGAGACTGCGGGCCGGCGAGAGCGTGGCGGTCTTCGGCGTCGGAGGTGTCGGGCTCGCGGTCATCCAGTCGGCCCGGCTGGCGGGGGCGGAGCGGCTCTTCGCCGTCGATGTCTCGCCGGAGAAAGAAGAGTTGGCGCTCGCCGCGGGCGCCACCGACTACCTGCTCTCCTCGGAGCGGACGCCGAAGGAGATACGGCAGCTCACGGACGGCCTCGGCGTCGACGCCGCGGTGGAGTGCGCCGGCCGCGCCGCCACGATCAGGGCGGCCTGGGGCTCGACGCGCAGGGGCGGGCGCACGACCGTCGTCGGGATCGGCGGCAAGGAGGAGCGCGTGGAGTTCTCCGCGCTGGAGATCTTCCACTTCGCCCGCACGCTGACCGGCTGCGTCTACGGCGACTGCGTACCGGAGCGCGATCTGCCGCTCCTCGCCGAGCACGTGCGCGAGGGCCGCCTCGACCTCGGCGCGCTCGTCACCGACCGGATCACGCTCGACGGGATCCCGGACGCGTTCGAGGCGATGCTCGCCGGCCGCGGGGGGCGCGCGCTCGTCGTCCTCTAGGGAGCACTCTCCGCCGCGCTCTCCCGCCGGCCCTCCGGGTGACGCAGGGCGAGGCCGTCGACGAGCGACTGGAGGCCCGTCTCGAACGCGCCCTCGTCCACGCGCTGCTGGTGTTCGGCGAGGAGGTGGGCCTCCTCCAGGTGCGGATAGTCGCGGGCGTAGAGCGCGGCGTCGTCGACGAAGCCGCGGGCGAAGGAGCCGAGCGCGGAGCCCGCGACGAAGTACCGCATGAGGGCGCCGATCCGGGTGGCCTGCGCCTTGGGCCATCCGGCGGCCGTCATGCCGCCGAACACGGCGTCGGCCATGCGGAGTTGGCTCGGCCGGCGGCCGGGGCCCTGCGCCAGGTACGGAACGATGTGCGGGTGTGCCGCGAGCGCTGCGCGGTAGGAGCGACCCCAGGCGAGGAGCGCGGCACGCCACTCGGTGCCGTCCTCGAACATCGAGACGTCGACCTCGGCGCAGATCCGGTCGGCGACCGCGTCGAGGATCTCGTCCTTGGTCCGGAAGTGGTTGTACAACGACGGTCCGCTGACGCCGAGTTCGGCGGCGAGTCGGCGCGTGGAGACGGCCTGGAGCCCCTCCGCGTCGACGAGGGCGAGCGCGGAGTCGACGATCCTCTCCCGGCTGAGCAGGGGCTTGCGTGGACGGGCCATGCCGAACATAGTAGGCACCGCAGAAAACTAGCGCCGATAACCAAATGCGGCGCCGCACCGGAGGGGCCAGGAGGCGGACACGGCATGGATCTGGGACTCGACGACGAGCAACGCGCGGTCCGCGACCTGGCGCGTAAGTTCAGCGACCGGGAGATCGCCCCGCACGCCGCCGAGTGGGACCGTGCGGAGCGCATCGACCCGCAGATCGTGCGCAGACTCGGCGAGTTGGGGTTCCTCGGCCTCACCGTCCCCGAGGAGTACGGCGGTTCGGGCGGGGACCACCTCGCCTACGCGCTCGTCACCGAGGAGCTGGGCCGGGGCGACTCCGCCGTGCGCGGGTTGCTCTCCGTCTCGCTCGGGCTCGTCGCCAAGACGATCGCCGCCTGGGGGAGCGAGGAGCAGCGCCGCGCGTGGCTGCCAGGACTCTGCTCGGGGCAACTCCTCGGCTGCTTCGGCCTCACCGAGCCGGGGACCGGCTCCGACGCCGGCAACCTCGCGACCCGCGCCCGCCGCGACGGCGGCGACTGGATCGTCGACGGCACCAAGATGTTCATCACCAACGGCACATGGGCAGACGTCGTCCTCCTCTTCGCCCGCACGGGCGAGGAGGAGGGCCACCGCGGCGTCAGCGCGTTCCTCGTGCCCACCGACGCGGCGGGGCTCGACCGCAGGGAGATCCACGGCAAGCTCGGCCTGCGCGGGCAGGCCACCGCCGAACTCTCCTTCACCGGCGTGCGGGTGCCGGATTCGGCCAGGGTCGGGCCCGAGGGGAAAGGGTTCTCGGTGGCGATGTCCGCGCTCGCCAAGGGGCGGATGTCGGTCGCTGCGGGGAGCGTCGGCATCGCGCAGGCGTGCCTGGAGGCGGCGGTCTCCTACGCGGGCGAGCGCGAGCAGTTCGGCGGGCCGATCGCGCAGCACCAGCTCGTACAGGAGCTGATCGCCGACATCTCGGTCGACGTCGACGCGGCGCGGTTGCTCACCTGGCGCGTCGCCGACCTCGTCGACCGGGGCGAGCCCTTCGCCGCCGAGTCCTCCACGGCGAAGCTCTTCGCCAGCGAGGCCGCGGTCCGCTCGGCCAACAACGCGGTGCAGGTCTTCGGCGGCTACGGCTACATCGACGAGTTCCCCGTCGGCAAACTCCTGCGCGACGCCCGGGTGATGACCCTCTACGAGGGCACGAGCCAGATCCAGAAGCTGCTCATCGGCCGGGCGCGGACGGGAGTGTCCGCCTTCTAGCGGGACGCACGCACCGGCTTCCGTCCTCCGTCGCCCGCCTGTGCGGTAGGGATAAGCGGCTGCTCAGCGCTTCCGGGTAGGGTGTCGCTGCCGACGAGCAGGAGGCGGGAGATGGCAGTGCACGAGGAGCAACGGGACGCCGCCGCGCCGGGCGACGAAGCGCCAGGCGCCGACACCTCCTTCGCCTCGGTGACCCCCGACGCGGCGAGACGCCTGCTGCTCGGCGCCGTGGAGGCGTTCGCCGAGCGCGGCTTCCACGCGACGACCACGCGCGACATCGCCTCGCGCGCCGGCATGAGCCCCGCGGCGCTCTACATCCACTACCGCACCAAGGAGGAACTCCTCCACCAGATCAGCCGCGTCGGCCACGAGCGCTCCGTCGAGGTGCTCCGCGACGCCCTCGCCGTCGAAGGCGACTGTGCCGACCGGCTCGCCGCGGCCGTCGCCTCCTTCGTACGTTGGCACGCCGAGAACCACACGACGGCCCGCGTCGTGCAGTACGAACTCGCCGCCCTCGGCGAGGAGCACTACGCCGAGATCCTCCAACTACGCCGCCACAGCGAGGAGATGCTCCGCAACCTCCTCGAAGAGGGCGCCCGCACGGGCGAGTTCACGGTGACGGACCTGCGCGGCACCACCCGCGCCGTGATGTCCCTCTGCGTCGACGTGGCACGCTGGTACGGCCCGTCCACCCGGCGCGCACCGGAGGAGATCGGGGCCCTCCATGCGGAGTTGGTGCTGCGGATGGTGGGGCGGGGCTAGGGCGCCCTGAAGCGGTCTCACCAAGTCGTCCTGAGGCCAGCCGGGTTCTTTCCCCGGCCCTCACAAGGTTGATCCCCAGGCGCGGAAGGACCGCTACACGCCGAGTGCGTCGATCATGTGGTCGTCGAGCCTGGCGGCGAAGTCCTCGCGCCGCCACGGGCGCAGGTCCCGATGAGCCTGCCGCAGGCGGAGGAAGGCAACTCGCCCTCCGGTCGAAACCGCGGTGTCGACACAGTCGTGCAGAAGCGCCGCGGCCCCTTGCGGGTCGCCCATACGGATACGCGCGGCTGCCTGGTCGGTCAAAACGATTGCCCGCTGTACGCGCTCGCGAGAGGTGGACAGGGATGCTGCCGAACGTGCGAAGTAGGCATGGGCTTCGGAAGGATCGCCGGTGTACAGCGCCGTCACACCCTCGAAGCCGCGCAGATGAGCAGCCGAGAAGCCTGTCATCGACGACGACGGGTCGTCGTTGCGGCACCTGTCCAGGTCGTACCGGGCCAGCGACAGGGCAGCGTGCGCATGCCTTGCTCCGCCCGCCCGAGCGGCGAGTTCTGCTTGCAGCGCGTGCGCGCGTGCGCGAACGGTCACGCTCTCTCCCGCCTTCGCGTCACGCACCGCAGCGTCGACAAGGCGCTGCGCGGGGGCGAGACCGGGGGCCGAATACAGGGTGACGAGCGCGTGACTCATGTGCACCATCGCCCGCCGCCATGGCGCACCGACGGCACCGGCCGCCGTCGTGGCCGCTGCGTAGAAGGCGCGGGACGCTCCGTCGTCGCGCGTCTCGAAAGCGAACCGTGCGGCGAGGACGTACGCCTGTGCGGCGACCGAATTGAGGCCGGGGAGGAAGGCGTCAGGTGGAGACACGTCCTCGCCCAGCAGGCGACGGCAGGATTCGACGATCGGAGCGAGAAAGAGCTGAAGACGCACGAAGGGGACGGTGCCGACCTGCTCGTTGACGTCATGGACCGCGCAGTGCAGGGAGTCGATCAGGTCTTCGCTGACGCGCGAGGGGTCGGCGAGCGATGCTGCGAGCGCTGCTCGCGTGGTCGGTCCCAGCAGTCCGAGCAGTCCTCCGCCGTCGTCTGCCATGGTGCGGGTGAGCAGGATGCGCAGTTCACGTAGGCGTTGTTGGCTTTCACCGAGCTGTGCGAGAGCGTCGAGCAGCTCGGCGAAGTCAGAACCGGAGCCAAGGGCCACGTCTCCGTCGGCTCCGCGCGAGTACAGATGGGCGAGGAGGAGTTGGTATCGCTCACCTGGAAGGATCGGCGCAGTGGTGCTCTCCCAGCGTGCAACGGAGCGTTGCACGCTGGCCGGACTGGCGGACGGTGGCTGTCCGAGACGTTGCGCGGTGGCGGCGAGCGCTCGGGAGAGGTCGCGCAGGGACCAACCGCGCTGCTGCCTGATCCTCTTGAGCGTGTCAGCGCCGGCAACTCTGTCGTGCAGGCTCATTCCTGCATGGTGCCCGAATTCGACTCATACGGGAACGATCAGACGTGGCTTGCTCTGGTATGCACAGTAGTTGAGGGTTTGCCAAGTGCCCGAATTTCCCTCCGGCCCTTCGAGCGGGAAGCCGACCACCATGTCCGACCGATCGACCATCCATCGGTTCCGGGCATGGAAGGCCGGAGTTCGCAGCGGGTGGGCACCCAATTCCACGACGCCGTCGATCCGTCCGCAGCACCCCGCGATGGCTTGCCGCGCCTCCGCGGGTTGTTCTGCAATCGTTCCCGGGGCGACGATCGTGATCCTCCCCTCAGACTTCTCGGCCAGCCACAAGAGCGTGAGACTGTCGATGCCCTTGGCCCCGCCGATGTAGAAGTGCGCCCCCGAACGCGCAAAGGGCCCCAGGTACTTGGCGAAAAGGTCGGTGTACCAGGTGGGTTTTCGATGGCCGGTTCTGCGGGTGCCTGTGACGGTCAACTGCATGATCAACTCCGTGTCATACCTTGTCATATCCCGCGGTAGACGGTTCTGGGATGGGATCGGGACATGGATACGGATCCCGAACCCTCTCAGGCGCCTGCTCGCCCGGTACCGGGCACGGTCACGCACGAGGCGTCGCTGCCGATCGACTGGATTGGCTCGGCCAAGGGGAGCGTCAGCGATTCCTTGATGGCGTGGGCGAACGGCCGTCTTGCGGAGCTGCCGGTCGGCCTCGGCTGGGACGTCGTGCGACTGCCGGGTCCGGAGGGCTGGGAGACGGTGCGGCAAGTAAGTGTGCAACAGGCGGTGTTGGGCCCTGTACTGCACACTCGGTGCGGCGTCGAGTTCTTCGTGCCGCCACGCTCGGCATCCGCCGGGGATCTGCCCCGAGCCGTGCTCCTCGGCGAGGGCGAGACCGTCGAGGTGCCGCCCCCGGATGTGGTCGCGCCGCGCACCTTCCGGGCGAGAACGTGGATCGTCCCGCCTCGTTGTCCGGGTGGCCGCACCGAGGCCCGTACCCTGTACGCCGCGTACACCGCAGCCGTGGCGAAGGTCCGCGCGGCGCGGGAGCGTCCGCGGTGAGCACGATGACGCTCCGTGTCTCGTACGACGGCGGGCGCACGTGGACGCGTCGGCGCACCGTTCGGCCGCCCCGTAGCCCGGCTCTCACCGCGGTGTGGCCGCCGTGCAGATGCCCGCGCTGCCGGGTCTGGGAGCGCGGCGCACGCACGTAGCGAGTGAGCCGGGCCGCCCGTAAGAGTCTCACCAGTAGTACACGGTCAACGTCTGCGCGATGCAGGCCGGCTTCTCCGCGCCCTCGCGCTCGACGACGACCGTCGCCGCCACCTGGGTGCCGCCGGCCTTCTCCGTGGCTGCGTCGAGGGTGACGCGGGCCCGCACCCGGGAGCCGACCGGTACGGGGCTGGGGAAGCGCACCTTCTCGGCGCCGTAGTTGACGCCCATCCGCGCGCCGTCGACGCGGAGCGTCTGCGGCACCAGCAGGGGGAGCAGGGAGAGCGTCAGGTAGCCGTGGGCGATGGTGGAGCCGAACGGGCCCTGCGCGGCGCGCTCCGGGTCGACGTGGATCCACTGGTGGTCTCCGGTGGCCTCGGCGAAGAGGTCGATGCGCCGCTGGTCGATCTCGTGCCAGTCGCTGACGCCCAACTCCTCGCCGACCGCCGTCTTCAGCTCCTCGGCCGAGGTGAAGACCCGGGGTTCCGCCATCGGTACGACCTCCCACACGCGTGCTGCCCTGAGCGCGAGCCCGGTACCTCGGTGCCTGGGCTAAGCGCTCGCTCAGCATGGTGCGCGCTGCGGGCGGTGTCAACGTCGACGGTGCACGCCAGGCCGGACTCAGCCCGACGCGACCATCGAACTCATCGCCGCCCGGGGGGTGTTGAGCACCGACAGCGGGCAGTGCCCCTCCATCGCCGCGATGATCCGGCGGAGCGCCTCGGCGAGCCGCACCCCCTGGACCTGCTCGGCGTCCTCCCTGCGGAACAGGGAGCGGCCGCCCCACGTGCGGCGGTGCCACTCGTCGAGGGCGGTGGGCTGCCGGATGCCTGCGCGTTTCTCCAGCCGCCTGCGGGCGGCGACTTCGGACTCGTACGCCAGCCAGACGGCGCGCGCCTCCTCCAGCTCCTCCAGTGCCTGTACGAGCAGCACCGGGTCGGGGGTGCGGTCGTCAGGGCAGAAGCCGGCGCGGGCGCAGAGATGGTGCCAGGTGGCGCGGTGCCCGTAAGGGGCGAAGCGTTCCAGGCACTTGCGGAGGGCCTGGCGGCGTTGGGACGGCGCCCGGCCGGGGTCGCGGACTTGTTGGGCAAGGGCTCTGAAGCCAGCCATCTATCCCACCTCCGGGGGAGAGGACCCGACTCGTCGGAGATGTGACGTACCGACGTGCTGTTCGGCTCCCGCTCCGGTGCGTTTTGTGCAACCCCCGTGAGTTGGCGGATTACCCGTTATGGAGCCCTGTATTCCCGAAGGGGTGAAATGCTCCTCCGGTTCGGGGAGCATGCGCCCGGCTCATGCGCCGTGTGACCGCCCGCACACCGCGGTCCCCGAGGGTTCCTCCGCTCCATACCGACTGGTTAGTCTGCCCGGGCACGGGAGCCGGGGCGGCGTGCCCGCGGCAGGCCAACGCGGGAGGAGACCCATGGAGTTCGCCGGCAGCGCGGTCGTCGTCACCGGCGCAGGAGGCGGGATAGGCGCGGCGCTCGCCCGCCGGTTCGCCACCGAGGGCGCGCAGGTCGCCGTCAACGACCTCGACGCGGAGAAGGCCCGCGCCGTCGCAGGGGAGATCGGCGGCGTCGCCGTCCCCGGGGACGCTGCCGAAGTGGTCGCGCCCGCACGGGAGATGCTCGGCGGGCGGATCGACACCTTCTGCGCCAACGCGGGCGTCGCACCGCACGGCGGAGCCGACGCGCCGGACGAGGAGTGGGAGCACGCCTGGCGCGTCAACTCCATGGCCCACGTGCGGGCGGCGCGCGAGCTGCTGCCCGAGTGGCTGGAGCGCGGCAGCGGGAGGTTCGTCGCCACGGCCTCGGCGGCCGGGCTGCTGACGATGGTCGGCTCTGCCCCGTACAGCGTCACCAAGCACGCCGCCGTCGCCTTCGCCGAATGGCTCGCCGTCACCTACCGGCACCGCGGTGTCCGGGTCCACGCCCTCTGCCCCGAGGGGGTGCGCACCGACATGCTGGAGTCGGCGGGGCCCGTCGGCCGGATGGTGCTCGCGCCGGAGGCCGTCGAGGCGGAGCAGGTGGCCGACGCCGTCTTCGAGGCATTTGCCGAAGACCGGTTCCTCGTCCTGCCGAGCCCCCGCACCGCCGAGCACTACGCGGCCCGTGCCACCGCCACCGACCGCTGGCTCGGCGGCATGAACCGGATGCAGCGCAAGGTCGAGGAGCAGCTCACCGGGCCGCCGCCCGCCGGTTAGGGCCCCCGAACGCCGAGAGCGGCGCCGGCCGGTGGGAGGATCCCACGACGGCGGTCGCCCCGGGAAGGACACGGGCGCGGGAGACGAGAGAGACGGTGACGGCGATGGCGAGGGCCGCGACGGCGGAAGCGGGCGGCACCCCGGAGTCCGCGGTGGGGCGGGGCGCGACCGGCGCCGGGACGGAGCGTGCCGCGCGTCCGGTGCCGCAGCGGTTGCTCGCCGAGGCGACGCGGCTCTTCGCCGAGCGGGGCTTCGACCGCACCTCCGTGCAGGAGATAGTCGAGGCCGCCGGCGTCACCAAGGGCGCCCTCTACCACTACTTCGGCTCCAAGGACGACCTCCTCCACGAGATCTACGGTCGCCTCCTCCGCCTCCAGCAGGACCGCCTCGACCTGTACGCGGAAGGCCCCGGCAGCGCGGGGGAGCGGCTGCGTGCCGCCGCGGCCGACGTCGTCGTCACCACGCTGGAGAACCTCGACGACGCGATGATCTTCTTCCGTTCGATGCACCAGCTCACGCACGAGAAGCAGAAGCAGGTGCGCGCGGAGCGGCGCCGCTACCACGAGCGGTTCCGCGCACTCATCGAGGAGGGGCAGCGCAGCGGCGAGTTCGCCGCCGACGTCCCGCCCGACCTCGTCGTCGACTACCACTTCGGCGCGGTCCACCACCTCAGTAGCTGGTACCGCCCGCGGGGCCAGCTCGGGCCGCAGGAGGTCGCCGACCAGCTCGCCGAACTGCTCCTCCGAGCCCTGCGCCCCCGTACCTGAACCGCCGCGACCCGGGCCCGCGCCGCGCGGCACCGTGAAGCAGAGACCCCAGGGAGGCACCCGTGAAGGCATGGCGCGTCCACACCCTCGGTGAGCCGAGGCAGGCGATGCGGCACGAGGAGGTACCCGAACCCGAGCCCGGCCCGGGGCAGTTGCTCGTCCGGGTAAAGGCCGCGGACGTCAACTTCCCCGACGCGCTGCTGTGCAGGGGCGAGTACCAGGTGCGGCCCGAGCCGCCGTTCACGCCGGGGATCGAGCTGTGCGGCGAGGTCGTCGCCAGGGGCGAAGACGTCGGGGACGCGCCGGCCGAGGGCAGCAGGGTGATCGGCACGCCGGCGCTCCCCGCGGGCGCGTTCGCCGAGTCGGTGCTGATGGACGCCTCGGCCGCGTTCCCCGCACCCGAGGGGCTCGACGACGCGGAGGCGGCGGCGCTCCACATCTCCTACCAGACCGGCTGGTTCGCGCTCCACCGCAGGGCGCGGCTCCAGAAGGGCGAGACGCTGCTGGTGCACGCCGCCGCGGGCGGGGTCGGCAGCGCCGCCGTGCAGTTGGGCCGGGCGGCGGGCGCGCGGGTGATCGGCGTCGTGGGCGGTGCCGAGAAGGCGGAAGTCGCCCGCGGGCTCGGCTGCGACGCCGTCGTCGACCGGCGCTCCGACGATCTCGCCGCCGCCGTGAAGGAGGCGACGGACGGGCGAGGCGCCGACGTCGTCTTCGATCCCGTGGGCGGCGACGCCTATACGCGCTCAACGAAGTGCATCGCCTTCGAGGGGCGCATCGTCGTCGTCGGCTTCGCGAGCGGTGCCGTGCCCACCCCCGGGCTCAACCACGCGCTGGTGAAGAACTACACCATCATGGGGCTCCATTGGGGCCTCTACGCGAGGAAGGACCCGGCCTCGATCGGCGAGTGCCACCGGGAGCTGACGCGGCTCGCGGACGAGGGCGCCGTCCGGCCGCTGGTGAGCCGCCGGGTGCCGATGGACGAGGCCGCCGAGGCGGTGCAGAGCGTCTTCGACGGTGTGACGACGGGGCGCGTCGTGGTGCTCCCGCAGGGGTGAGGCGGCGCGGGCGGCGGCCCGCCCGCGCCGTGGTTCCTCAGTCCGCCGTGTGCCGCTTGAGCTCGCGGCGGGCGAGGGAGCGCTGGTGCACCTCGTCCGGGCCGTCGGCGAGGCGCAACGTCCGTGCCGTCGCCCAGAGTTCGGCGAGCGGGTAGTCCTGGCTGACGCCGCCGGCGCCGTGGAGCTGCACCGCCCTGTCGAGGATGTCCACGACGGCGCGCGGCGTCGCGATCTTGATCGACTGGATCTCGGTGTGCGCCCCGCGGTTGCCGACGGTGTCCATCAGCCAGGCGGTCTTGAGCACCAGCAGCCGCAACTGCTCGACCTGCACCCGCGCGTCGGCGATCCACTCGCGCACGACGCCCTGCCGCGCCAGCGGAGCACCGAAGCCGTTCCGCGTCTGCGCCCTGGTGCACATCAGCTCGATGGCGCGCTCGGCCATGCCGATCAGCCGCATGCAGTGGTGGATGCGGCCGGGACCCAACCGGGCCTGGGCCATGGCGAATCCGCCGTCCTCCTCGCCGAGGAGGTTGGCCGCGGGCACCCGGGCGCCGTCGAAGACGACCTCGGCGTGGCCGCCGTGGTAGTGGTCCTCGTAGCCGTAGACGGACATCGCGCGCCGCACCCGCACGCCGGGCGTGTCCCGCGGGACGAGCACCATCGACTGCTGGCGGCGCACGTCCCCGGCTTCCGGGCTGGTCTTCCCCATCACGATGAAGACCTTGCAGTCGGGGTTCATCGCGCCGGAGATGTACCACTTGCGGCCCGTGACGACGTACTCGTCGCCGTCCCGGACGATCCGCGTCTCGATGTTGGTGGCGTCGGAGGACGCGACGTCGGGCTCCGTCATCGCGAACGCCGAGCGGATCTCGCCGTCCAACAGCGGGCGCAGCCAGGTGCGTTGCTGCTCGGGCGTGCCGAAGGCGGCGAGCAGCTCCATGTTGCCGGTGTCGGGCGCGGCGCAGTTGAGGGCCGTGGGCGCCAACTTCGGGCTGCGGCCCGTCAGTTCGGCGAGCGGTGCGTACTGGAGGTTGGTGAGCCCCGCGCCGTGCTCGGCGTCGGGCAGGAAGAGGTTCCACAGGCCGAGGCCGCGCGCCCGGGCCTTGAGTTCCTCGACGACGGGGGGAGTCGTCCACGGCGAGTCCTGTGCGGCGCGCTGCTCCTCGGCGACCTGCTCGGCGGGGAGGACGTCCTTCGCGAGGAACTCGCCGAGACGGGCGCGGAGTTCCTCGGTGCGGGCGTCGTAGGCGAAGTCCATCGTTTTCAGTCCTTCCGCAGCGTGGCGAGGCCGTCGTGGATGAAGGCCGGTACCAGGTCGCCTATCCGGTCGAAGCCCGGGCCGACGGTCTGCCCGAGCGTGTAGCGGTAGTGGATGCCCTCGAGGATCACGGCGAGCTTGAAGTACGCGAACGCCGTGTACCAGTTGATCCGCGTCACGTCGCGGCCGGAACCGGCGGCGTACCGCTCGACGAGTTCGGCGGAGGACGGGTGCCCCGGCGCGTCGCTCGTCGTGGCGACGGGGGAGTCGGGGAGGGCGGGGTGCTCGCTGTACATCGCCAGCAGGCCCAGATCGGTGAGCGGGTCGCCGAGGGTGGACATCTCCCAGTCGAGGACGGCGGTGATCCGGTCGCCCTCGCCGACGAGGACGTTGTCGAGCCGGAAGTCCCCGTGGACGACGGAGGGCGGACCCGACTCGGGGAGGCGGGCCGCGAGCGACTCGTGGAGCGCGTCGACGCCTTCCAGGTCCCGGTTCTTCGAGGCGGCCAACTGCTTGCCCCAACGCCGTAGTTGGCGTTCGAGGAACCCCTCGGGCCGGCCGAAGTCGCCGAGCCCCACGGCCGCGGGCTCGACGGCGTGGAGGGCGACGAGGGTGTCGGGTAGCGCGAGCACCACGCCGCGGGTGCGCTCCGGGCCGAGCGGGGCCAGCTCCTGAGAGGTGCGGAAGGGGACGCCGTCGACCTGCTCCATGACGTAGAACGGGGCGCCCAGCACCTCCTCGTCCTCGCAGAGCAGCACGGTGCCGGGGACGGGGACCTCGGTGTCCCGGAGCGCGGTGATCACTCGGTACTCGCGGGCCATGTCGTGCGCGGTGGCGAGCACGTGACCGAGCGGCGGGCGGCGTACCACCCACCGCGTCGTCCCGTCGGTGACGCGGTAGGTGAGGTTGGAGCGCCCTCCCTGGATCACCTCGGCGGAGAGCGCGCCCCGCACGAGACCCGGCACCTCGCGCTCCAAGTGCGCTGCTAGCCGCTCCAGTTCGAGGCCCGGCGGATTCCCCTGTTTCACGGTGCGCGCTCCTTCGCGGCGGGTGCGGGTGTCGGTCCGATCATGCCGACTGGTCGGTATGAGGTCCAGAGGGGCGGGTGGAGACGGGCGCCACATGCGGGGCGGCTCGGTGCGGGTGCCGGGCGCCTTGCCGTGCTGCGGGCGTGCGGTGCCGAGTACGGCGCGTGCGGGGATCGCGACGGGCGTGCGTGGCAGCGGACCTGTCCCCGCGGGATCTCGGTGACCGCCCTCCGGTGCCTGTCGTCTCGCGAACGTCCGCCTTGACGAGGGAGTTGAGGCGCAGCACCGGTGGGGACGCCGCCCGAGGACGGCGCGTCCGTGACGGTGCCCGCTCGGGCCCGGGACGAGGAGGTCCGACCGGGCCCGAGCGGAGTCGTCAGCCGCGGACCCCGGTCCCGCGGTACACACGCAGCCGTTCGGTGGGGCGAAGAAGGCGGAGCCGCCCGTCGTCGAGGTGGAGGACGCGGCCGCGTCCGCTGCTCCCGGGGGAGTACAGGTCCACGACGGTGGACCAGCGTCCGCCGTGCATCACACGGTCGCCGCGGCGGAGGTCGAACGGGCCCAGGCCGCCGGGGAGTTCGTGCCGGTCGGTGCGGATCACGGAGCGCTCCTACAGGTAGATCTGCACGTTGCAGCCGGCGCACCGCTTGCCGTCGGACGTCAGGGTGCGGTGGCGGCAGGGCGGATCCGCCGGCTTCGGCCGGGGCTGGGGCTGCGGCTTCGGCTTCGCTTTCGGGAGGGGGCCGCGTTGCTCCTGCACGTCAGGCTCCCGAGCGCGTGAACCACGCGGAGCAGACGGCGAAGACGCTGCCGCCGGTGACCGCGGCGAAGAGGAACGCTTGCGGGGGCGGTAAGTGCTGCTGGGCATGCGGGATCACCCCGGGGAGGTAGGGACGCGGCGTCGTAGGCCGCAAGTGGCAGGCCGTTCCCGGCAGTTGGCAGAGCAAAAGTCGGCATGAGCGCTCGCCGGTGTCATACCGTAGTTGCTCGGCTACCGGATGCGTTCAGCGTGGCGCGTGACCGGCAGTCCTTCAAGTAATCACGAGAGAAGGAAGGGTCGGGGAACGGCATGGTCAACCGGAAAGAGTTGGACCCCGAGAACAGCCCCGCAGCGGCGTACGGGGCTCGTATGCGCAGGATGCGAGAGAAACGGGGCTGGACGCAGGAGGAGTTGGCCGAGCGTCTGGCATATTCCAGTCAGCATATTTCGGCCGTGGAAACTGCCCGTAAGTCGCCAACCCTCCCCTTCTCGCGCAAGCTCGACCGCGTCCTCGGGGTTGCCGACACGGGGGAGTCGTTCGAGCGGGAATGGCGCGAGATGAGGAAGGGCTCGCTGCTGGAAGGATTCTCGGAGTACGTCAGCTACGAGGGACGGGCGACCGAAATCCGACTCTTCGAAATCGGAGTGATCCCGGGCCTGTTGCAGACCCCGCAGTACGCGTCGGCTGTGGCCGAGAGCGAAGTGGCGCGGGGAGCGATCGCTGCCGAGCAAGGTCAGGAGCGGGTGGCGGTCGTCGAGGCCCGGCAGGCCGCGCTCGTTCGCCCGTCACCGCCACTGATCTTCGCGGTGCTGGACGAGAGTTGCCTTCGTCGACCTGTGGGCGGGCCCGACGTCATGGAGGCGCAATTCCAGCGTTTGGCCGAGTTCGCCGCGCTGCCGAACACGGTTTTGCAGGTCGCGCCGTTCGACATGGGCACTCGACGTGCCTTTGACCTCCCGCTCTACATCCTGACGATGCCGGATCGCTCTCTCATGTCCTACGCCGAGTCCGCGCACCGCGGTTACCTGGACAGGGAAACTTCGTTCGCACTCCCAAGGTTGACCGCATACCATCAACTCCAGGCCGAGGCCCTCTCACAGGCGGCATCCGTGGCCATGATCGAGCAGTTGCGAAAGGGTATCCAGTGATGACCGAGTCCCCCCGTTGGTTCACGTCTTCCTACAGCAGCAACGGCGGCGCCTGTGTCGAGGTCGCCACCAACCTCGCCGCGCACGGCGTGGTGCCGGTACGGGACACCAAGGACCGGGCCCGTTCGCTGACCGTCGCGCCGCGTGCGTTCGCCGGCTTCGTCGGCGCCGTCCGGAGCGGGCGGCTCGGCGCATAGCGGCGACTGCCCGCGCGCCCGCCACCCGCGCCCGCCCTCCGGCCACCTCGGATCAGGCCACCGAGGAGCCGCCCTCACAACAACAGCGCCCCCGCCGCCACGAGCACCAGCGTGCACGCCACGGTGGCGCGGACCGCCCCCGCGGCCATCGGTACAGGGCCCTCGGCGCGGGCCAGGACCCGGGTGCGGCGGTGTGCGGCGAGGAGGAGGGCGAGCCAGGCGAGGGCGGCGCAGGCCAGGGCCGTTGCCGCGGTCGGGGAGAGGTCGCCTTCGAGGGCCGTGCGGGCGCCGAGGGCGAGCGCCACCGCGTACGCCAACGTCGTGCGGCGCCAAGCCAGTCGGGTCCGCTCCGGCTGCGCGCCGGGGTCGCGCACGCGGGCGCCCTCCGCCGTCACTGGCCGACCCCGCCGAGCACGACGGTCCCGATCACCAGCAGCGCCGCCACCGCCGTGGCCACCGCCAGCAGCACGGGGAACCGTGAGACGGGCAGGTCCTCTCCGCGGCGCATGGCGCGTTCGCACCGCACCCAGTGGTTGACGGCGCGGAAGGCGCAGAGGGCCGCACCGGCGAGGAGGACGACGGCGATCGTGGTGCGTGCGGTGGCGCTGAGCCCGGTGAGGAACTGGTCGACCGCGATGCCGCCGGCGACGAGCGCCAGGGAGGTGCGGATCCAGGCGAGGAAGGTCCGCTCGTTGGCGAGCGAGAAGCGGTAGTCGGGGGTGGTGCCTTCCGCCCGGAGCCGCTGCGGTGCGCACCACAGTCCGAGGGTGGCCAGGAGCCGGTGGATCATGCGTCGAGCCTATGCAATGCGCCTCTGTCCGGTGGACTCGGGCCGCCGGGCGCCGTCTCCGGGGCCGCGGTGGCGATCACTCCGGGTGCTGCGCGTGCCAGGCGTCCAGGCGCCGGTGGCACTCCAGGCCGTCGGGGACGACGTCCCACCCGGGAAGCAGCCCGGCCAACTCGTCGTCGGTGACGAAGGCGTGCCAGGCGACCTCCTCGGGCTGCGGGTGGACGGGCAGTGCGCAGACCACCTCGTAGACCTTGAGGAACCAGCTGTACTCGGGCGTCTCGAAGAGGAACTTCAGCCGCGGCTGCGGCGCCGGGAGTCCCTGGACGCCGAGTTCCTCCTCGGCCTCCCTCAGCGCCGCGTCGTCGTAGCTCTCCCCGGCGCCCACGACGCCGCCGACGACGAGGTCGTACCGGGAAGGGAAGATCAGCTTCTCCGGGGTGCGACGGTGGACGAAGAGGCGGCCGAGCGGGTCGCGCACCCGGATCGAGACGGAGCGGTGGCGCAGTCGCTCGGCGTACGCCTCGCCGCGGGGGCGCTGCGTGAGTACGTTGTCGTGCGGGTCGACGATGTCGAGGAGTTCGTCCGAGGCGCGGCCCGCGGGGTCCGGAGCGTTCATGGCGGCATCCAAGCAGGCGGCGCGGACGGGCGGGGCGGCGCCCTCCCGTGTGGAGTTCCCGTGAAGATCCCTGCACGGGAAAGAGCCGACCGAGGGAAGGCCACGAGGAGGGTTTCGGTTCCGAACGGACCGATTTTGTAAGGGAGTTGATCGGATTCCTCTTGACGTGTCCCGGCTGGTTCCGGTTGGGTGATCGCCGACCATGACTCCTCCACCTCCTCCCCTCATACCCCGAAAACCCCGCGACGCCCGGCGCTTCGAACCAGCTCTCGACGATTCGGCGCTCGTCGACGCCAGAGCGGCCTTCGCGCAGGGACGGTGGACCGACGTCCGCGCCCTGCTGCGGACCGACGACGACCACGACAGCCGCGGCCACCGGCTCACCGTGCTCGCCGGGGTCCCGTCGTCCGAGGCGTGGAGCCGCGAGTGGCTCACCACCGAACCGGACAGCGACGACGCGGCGTTGCTCCACGCCTGCACCCTCGCGCACCGCGCCGCCGAACGCGGGGGAGGGCTCTACGTACAGGCCAGGGAGGCCCTGGAGGCGGCGGCGCGGCGGCACCCCGCCGACCCCTCGCCCTGGCTCGCGCTGCTGCTGCTCCTGCGCGCCGTCGGCACCCCCGAGGAGTGCCGCGAGGTCTTCGACGAGGCCGTGGCCCGCCACCCCGAACACCACCACGCGCACCACCTCATGGTCGCCGCGCTCGCCGAAAAGGGCCCCGCCGTCCACGAGTTCGCCTCGCAGGCCGCCGAGCGCGCCCCCGCCGACAGCTCCCTCGCCCTCCTGCCGCTCGTCGCGCACGCCGAGCGGTACCGCGTCGCCGTCGCGCAGGGGCAGGCGGACGTCGATCCGTCGGCCGGGTTCTGGCACGGGCGGCAGGCCAAGCGGATCACCGAGCGCGCCTTCGGCTGGTGGCTGGAGTGGGGAGGCGAGAGCACGCACCCCAGGCGGCTCGTCGACCTCAACTTCCTCGCGTACGCGAAGTACCACGAGGGCCGCACGGCCGAGGCGGCCGCGCTCTTCCAGCGGATCGGCCGCACCGCCACCCGCGAGCCCTGGTCGTACTCGGGCGGCGACCCTCACCGAGCATTCCGTGCCGCACAACGGGCAGCCCTGGGCTCCGTGTGACCTGACCGGACGCGACCCCGCGGCGGCACAGACCGCACCACCGCACGCACCCGCACCACCGGAAGCGACTCCACAGCCGAGAGGACACCGAGCGCCATGCTCACGGGCAGCAGCGAACCCACAGCGGGATCCGACGACATCAGCACCTACCGGGGCCACGATCCCGGCGCGCTGCGCGCCGGCCGGATCGGCACCGCCGGATTGCTGCTCTCGGTACTCGCCGCCACCGCACCGCTGATGGTGGTCGCCGGCGTGATGCCGACGACCTACGCGGTGATGGGGATCGTCGGGCAGCCGCTGCTCTACGTCATCCTCGGCGTAGTGATGGCGCTCTTCGCCGTCGGCTACGCGGAGATGAGCCGCCATGTCCACAACGCCGGTGCGTTCTACGCGTACATCGCGCGCGGACTCGGCGGGATCGCGGGCTCGGCCGCCTCGTACGTCGCCTTCGCCGCCTACAGCGCGCTCCAGGTCGGCATCTTCGGGATCTTCGGCTACGAGGTGAGCGCGCTCTGCCAGCAGCACCTCGACGCCGAGGTCGCCTGGTGGGTCCCGGCGCTCGCCGCGGTGCTCGTCACGGCGGTGCTCGGCGCGCTCAAGATCGATCTCAACGCGAAGGTGCTCGGCGTCCTGCTCGTCATCGAGGCGCTCCTCGTCGTCGTCCTCGACGTCGCCTTCGCCTCGGACCCCGGACCGCAGGGCCTCTCGCTCCTCGCCTTCGACCCGGAGACGATCGCGGGGGCCGGGCTCGGCACCGCGCTCTGCTTCACCATCGCCGGCTTCCTCGGCTTCGAGCAGGCCCCCGTCTACGCGGAGGAGACCGACAAGCCGCGCACGGTGGTCCGGAGGGTGATGTTCATGGCGCTCGCCATCGTCGCCGTCTTCTTCGCGCTCACCTCGTGGCTGGTGGGCGTCGCGGCGGGTCCCGACAACATCGTCGGGGAGGCGCGGGAGGAGAGCGCGGGCCTGATCTTCTCGCTGATCGACCCGCGGCTCGGCGGGGTCTTCACCGACCTGCTGCACGTCTTCTTCGTGACGGGGATCTTCGCGTCGATGCTCGCCTTCCACAACGTCGTCTCCCGCTACGCCTTCGCGATGGGCCGCGAGGGGCTGCTGCCGCGCGCGCTCGGCCGCGCCTCGGCGAGCACCGGGGCCCCGGCCTACGGTTCGCTGCTCCAGACGGTGATCGCGTTCCTCGTCGTCACGGCCTTCGCCGTCAGCGACGACAAGCCGGTCGGCGACCCGACCGCCGCGGTGCTCAACCTCTTCACGTGGATGGGGAATCTGGGCGCGCTCGGCGTGATCCTGCTGATGGCGGTCACCTCAATCGCGATCATCGCCTTCTTCGTGCGGCGTGGAGCGGCGGGGGCGCCGGG
>NZ_AJTQ01000010.1 GCF_000262345.1 Streptomyces xiaopingdaonensis
TGCTCCGGGCTCGCCGCCGCCGGGCTCGCCACGATCTTCGTCTACGCGGTGAAGGACTTCGACGTGCTCATCGACGCGGGCGCGGGATCGGCCCTGAGCTGGGCCCTGCCGGGGCTGCTGCTCGCCGCGGCCGTGATCGGGACCGTCGTCGGGCTGGTGCTGCGCTCCCGGAGCCCGGAGACCTTCGCGGGGATCGGGCAGGGCAACGAGGCGTTCCGGCTGGAGCGCGCCGCCGACGAGGAGGCCGAAGCACGGGCGCAGGACGGCGCGCGGGAGTGATCCGGGGCCCGGCCCACGTCCGCCCGTGCGGGCGCGGGCCGGGCTCGCTGCCGCCAAGTGGCCCGTGTGCGCCGGTCGTTGGGGCCGCTCCGGACAGTACGCGGGCCCTAGGGTGTCGGGCATGGCCGTGACCTTCTTCGCCGTGACGCTCGACTGCCCGGAGCCCGACCGGCTTGCCCGCTTCTACCAGAGGTTCCTCGGCGGTCGGCGCGCCGTCTCGGACGAGGGGGACTTCGCCGTACTCGCCCCGTACGGCAGCGGCGTCCGCATCGACTTCCAGCAGTCCGCCAACCCGCAGCCGCCCCGCTGGCCCGACGGGGAAGCACCGCGCCGCCACCACCTGGAGTTCGCCGTCGACGAGGACCTGGACGAGGTCGAACAGCGGCTCCGCTCCCTCGGCGCCGACGTGCCCGCGCACCAGCCGGACGGCGAACTCTTCCGGGTATTCGTCGACCCCGCGGGCCACACCTTCTGCGTGGCGCCGCGCGAACACACCTTGCTCAGAGGGGAGTTGCACGACTCGGCGGACTAGCCCCGGGCTGCGGCGGCCTACCGCTCGGTGGGGGCGTGCGGGGACAGCAGCGCCGGGTTCTCAGGGACGGCACAGCCACAGGACGGCCTGCGCCATCTCTTCCGCCGTGCCGAGGCGGCCGATGGGTCGGTTGACTTCGGCTTCGGTGCGGTCGGGGATGCCGACGTGGTCTGGCCGTCGTCGACGACGAGGGCGGTGCCCGTGGTGAAGGCGCGCCGGTGGGTGGTCCTGCTACGCCCCCGAGGCTCCGTCGGCGCCCGCACCCGCGGTGACCGCGGCCGGCAGTTCGGCCTCCACCGCGAAGCCGCCGCCGCGGCGCTGCCCGGTCTCGATGGTGCCGCCCGCCAGCCGCACCCGCTCCCGCAGGCCGATCAGGCCGTGGCCGCCGCTCGGCAGCAGGGGCTCTCCGTCCGAGGCCGTCCCTTCGCCGGCTCGCTCGTCGGAGGGTGCGCTGTTGCGCACGCCGACCCGCACGGTCTCGCCGCGGTAGGCCACCGTCACCTCCGTCTCGGCGCCGGGCGCGTGCTTGTGCACGTTGGTCAGCCCTTCCTGGACGATCCGGTAGGCGGCGCGCTCGGTCGACTCGGGCAACCGGTGCGGCTCGCCGGCGGTACGCAGCTCCACCGGCAGTCCGGCGCTGCGCGAAGAGTCGACGAGTTCGGGCAGCCGGGCCAGTACGGCCTCGCCGCCCTCCGGCCCGGTTCCGGCGGCGGGTTCGCGGTCCGCCTCCGGCGCCCGCGGTGCGGCGGCGCCCGTCTCCGCGGCTTGCGAGGGCGTCTGCACGGCCGGTGTGCGCTGCTCGTCCTCGCGCTGCGGGCGGCGCAGTACGCCGATCATCTCCCGCAGTTCGTCGAGGGCCTGCCGCCCGGCGGTGGCGATGGTCGTCGACGCCTGCTTGGCGGCGTCCGGATCGCCCGAGACGTACTGGAGCGCGTTGGCGTGCACCACCATGAGGCTCACCCGGTGCGAGACGACGTCGTGCATCTCGCCCGCGATCCGCCGCCGCTCCTCCGCCACGGCTGCGTCGGCGATCAGCGTCTGCTCGCGTTCCGCCCGCTCGGCCCGGTCGACCCAGGCGAGGAGCGCGACCCGGCGCTCGCCCATGTACATGCCGAGCAGGAGCGGCGTCAGCACCGTGAGCAGAACGGCGAACCCCTGCTGGCTCAGCAGCACTTGGGGTTCGCGCCAGAACGAGGTGCTGGACGCCGAGACGGTGGCGAGGCTCACCAGCGCCGCGATCGCGACCACGCTGCGTCGGCGCGGGCCGCGGAAGGCGCCCTCCGCGTAGAGGGCGAAGAAGGTCGTGAAGACGGAGAGGTGCACGGTGTACGCGGCGAGGCAGACGGCGAGCACCACTTCGGGCGCACGCCGCCGGGCCAGCAGCGTCGATGCGACCGCGATCGCGGCCGTGTGGTTGAGCCACGGCGGGAACGGTCCCAGGTGCGGGTTGCTGAGACTCCCGAGCGCCGCGGCCCAGACGGCCAGCGCCGTCGCGAGGCAGTCGCCCATGACGGGGTGGCGTAGGAGACGGCGCAGCCGCGGCCAGCGCGCCGTCCGGCTCTCTCCTGCAAAGTTCCCCGAGGTCATCGGCCGAGCGTATACCGCCGTCCGCGGGTCCCTTGCCGTCGGTCGGGCGCGGGCGTGCGCGCTCCTCCGCGAGGACACCGCGAGCCCCCGGGCGGATCGTCGCCGCCGTGTCGCCCGGGCCGCCGTGGTGAACGCGGAGCCGACCGCTTCCTTGCTCCGGTCGCCCTCGCCGCGGCCCTCGTCACCTGTCGACGGCTCCGACGCCGAGCTACCGCAGGCTTGCTCCGTGTGCGGGCTGCGGGGTGCTGCGCAGCCGCTCCTCCAACGCGTCCAGCAGGCCGGGCAGGTCGGGGGCGACGGCGAGGTCGTCGAGAGTGGACGGGGAGAGGAGGCCGGAGTCGGCCATGCCGCGCAGGGCGTCGAGCAGGGGCGTCCAGAAACCCCCGGCGTCGAGGAAGCCGACGGGCTTGGCGTGGAAGCCCAGTTGGCGCCACGACCACACCTCGAAGACCTCCTCCAGCGTGCCGAGCCCGCCGGGCAGGGCGACGAAGGCGTCGGCGCGCTCGGCCATCATCGCCTTGCGCTCGTGCATCGAGTCGCACAGCAGGAGCTCCGTCACCCCCTCGTGCGCCCACTCCCGCTCGACCATGCTGCGCGGAATGACGCCGATGACCTCGCCACCCGCCTTCAGCGCGCCGTCCGCCACCTCGCCCATGAGCCCGCGGCACCCACCGCCGTAGACGAGGCCGATCCCGCGCCCGGCCAGCTCCTTGCCGACGCCGGCGGCCAGTTCGGCGTGCGCCGGGTCGTGTCCGCCGGACGAGGCGAGGAAGACGGCGAGGCGGCGCATGGAGACCTCCGGGACGACGGTTGCGGGGTTCTTCGGTGTACCACGGGCACGCCGGTGCTGACCAAGATTTCTCTGCCCGGGCGGCTTGCGGCCGTGTGCGTTGCGCACGGACGGCGTGGGCGTCGGGTGGTCGTCGCGACGGCCAAGTTCCCCTTCGGCGGAGCCGGTCGGCGGGGTGTCGGCCGCCGTGACGGCGCGGTGCCGGCTCCGGGGGCGTCCGCTGTTCCGTGCGCATGGAACGGTGCCGTGCCTCCCGACGGCGCCGCCACCGCGACGGTCCCGTGCCACTCGACTGCCAAGTACCGCCACTCACGCGTGCGTTGGCACGGTGTTGCCGTCCTGCGTCGGACCGGAGCACGGCCGACCCTGCACCGCACCCGTCAACCGCCGCCCGCCTCAGGAGCCTTGGCGACCAGTCGTCTCACGCCCCACAGGTGCGCGCATCAGCTCGCCCCCGCACGTCCAACAGCCCGGGGGAGCGGCGGAGTTCGAAGAACCCCGGGCACTCGGCCATCGCGAGCGTGCCGTCCCACAGCCGGCCGGCCGCCTCGCCCGACGGTGCGCCGGAGACGCACGGGCCGAAGAACGCCACCGTGCCCGCGCGTCGGCGGACGGCCATCACGGGTGTCCCCACGTCGCTTCCGACGAGGGCGACGGCCGCCCCGTGCGAGGCGCGCAGCGCCGCGTCGTAGCGGTCGCTCTCCGCCGCGGCGGCCAACTCGCCCGGCAGCCCGGCGTCTTCGAGCGCGTCCTCGAAGACGCCGGCGCGGAACTCCTCGTGCTCGTGCAGCCGCGAGCCCAGCGCCGTGTAGAAGCGGCCGAGCGCCTCCTCCCCGTACTCCTCCGCAACGCCCGCGGAGATCCGCACGGGGCGGAGGAGGTAGCCGCCCGCGTCTCCCTCGGGGTCCTCCTCGCGGCCCTCGTTGAGGAGGGTCAGGCTCATCACGTGCCAGTGCGGCGTGAGCGGCCTGACCTCGCAGGCGTGGAGCAGCCAGCGCGAAGTGAGCCAGGTGTAGGGGCAGGAGGGGTCGAACCAGAAGTCGACGTGCGTCGGTTGCGTCATGCTGCCGTCCTTCGCGCTCTTCGTCGTCGTCCGCCGAGGCGGTCAGAGTCCGCGGAGGCGGTCCATCTCGCGCCTCTCCTTCTTCGTCGGCCGCCCGGCTCCGCGGTCGCGCCGCGGCGGCTGCGCCTGCTCCTCGCGGGGCGGGGGAGGCGGGCTGTTGTCCGTGAGGCAGCCGGCGGCGACCGTCGCGCTGACGCGCTTCTTCACCAGCCGCCTGACGACGACGATCCGCTCGCGCCCGGAGTGCCGCAGCCGCACCTCGTCGCCGGGCCGAACCGCGTGGGCAGCCTTGACCCGGTCCCCGTTGACGCGTACGTGCCCCGCGCGGCAGGCAGCGGCGGCGAGCGCACGCGTCTTGGTCAGCCGTACGGACCAGATCCAACTGTCGACCCGTACCGAACCCTCCTCGGAAGCCATGTCTCCGACTCTAGCCGCGCACGCCGCCGCAGTGGAGCGGCTCCGTACCCGTGGCAGGGCGACGGAGCCCCGAGCCCCGAGCGCCGACAGGTGTTCTACTGGGGGCGGAAGGACCGCAATGTCCGTGTCAGGGGCGAGCGCGAGTCCTCGATCACCACGGAGGACGCACTCCATGACCCCCTCCCTCCCCGGCTCCCCGGACGGCATGCAAGCGACAGCCGGCGGCTCCGACCGAGGAGAGCGCGCCCCGGAGAGCCGGGCGCCGTACACCGCGGCACCCCCGCCCCGGGAGCCAGCCGGCATCCTCGACGAGCTGGGCTTCGCGGCGGCACGTACCGCGGCCCGAGCCCGCCTCCAGGCGCGCCGCCGGGCCGCCGAGCACGGCGGGCGGGGCCACTA
>NZ_AJTQ01000011.1 GCF_000262345.1 Streptomyces xiaopingdaonensis
TCGGCCAGGGCGCACCCGACTGGGCGCGGCCCGTCCTCAGCGTCGCGACGACGCCGTCGGCGATCCTCCGCCCCGACCTCGGCCCCGACGGCGCGGTCGTCGACTTCACCCTCGTCGCCGGCAACGCGGTCGGCACGGAGAGCTGGGTCCGCGACCCCGCGGCGCTCCTCGACCGCCCGCTCTCCGAGAGCAACCCCGGCATCCGGGCGGGCGGACTCCACGACTTCTACGCCGACGTCCTCGCCGGCGGCGAGCCCCGGAGCTTCGAGAACGTCGACTACCTCGACGTGGTCGACCGGCGCTCGGTGGTCGTCCGGGTGCACGGGACGGCGAGCCCCTACGACGGGATGCTGCTCGTCGCCTGGGAGGCGCAGCGGCCCTCGGAGCTCAGCGAGCGGGTGCAGCGCTCCAGCAGGATGGGGTGGGCCGAGTGGGACCTGCTCAACGGTGAGGTCTACGCGTCGGCCGGGCTGCGGGAGCTGCTCGGCCTGCCGGACGCGTCGGAGCGGGTCCCCGCCGAGGCGACGGAGCTCGCACGCCTCCTCGACCCGCGCGACCTGGTGGACTTCTCGCGGCAGGTGAGCGGGCTGCTCCAGGGCGAGGAGGTCTCGGAGAGCGCCGTCACCGTCCACGTCGGCGGCGAGGAGAAGACGCTCCGCTGGCTCGGGCAGCCGGGCGGCGCACAGGCCGGCGGGCCACCGGAATCGCTGCTCTTCACCGTCCGCGACATCACCGAACAGCACCGCGAGCAACAGGAGTTGCGGCGAGTGCGCGAGGCGGCACATCGGCTCCGGCAGGAGGCGGCGGCCGAGCGGAAGGTCTCCGAGACGCTGCGCCGCGCCCTGACGCCCCGCCTGCCCGAAACCACGGCGCCCGGGCTCTCCGTCGCCGCCGGGTACCTGCCGTGGGACCGGAGGGTGGGCGGTGACTGGTACAAGTGCCGCAGCCTCCCGGACGGGCGGCTGCTCGTCGCGATCGGGGACGCCTCGGGGCACGGCGTCGACGCGGCGAGCCGCGCCGTGCAGCAGCGCGCCGCCCTCGCCGGGCTCGCCTACACGGAAGGCGACGCGGCCCAACTCGCCGCCCGTCTCGGCGAGGTGGTCTACCACGACGGCATCGACACGACCGCCACGGCGGCGCTCGGCCACCTCGACCCCGCGGAACGCACCTTCCGCTGGTCGAGCGCGGGGCACCCGGCGCCCGTACTCGTCCGGAACGGGAGCGCCGAGCCGCTGGACGCGCCGCTCGGTGTCCTGCTGGGCGTCGACACGCTGGCCGGATACGCCGTGGACGCCGTGCAGTTGGAGGCGGGGGACCTGCTGCTCCTCTACACCGACGGCATGGTGGAACGCCGCGGCGAGGACCCGGACGTGGGGGTGCGGCACCTGCTGGACGCCGCCGCACGGGAGTGGAGCGATGCGCACGCCGCCGTCGAAACCCTGATGAGCGAACTCGTCGGCCCCTGGACGGACGACGACGCGACGGTGCTCGCGCTCCACTTCCGGTGACCGTCCGGCCCCGACTCCCCCGCGACGGAGGCTGGTTGGCGCCTGATGCGGGAGGGAGGCTCAGCGCTTCCGTGCCACGCCGGCGAAGAAGGCGGCCTCCGCGTCGGTGTGGTGGACGGGCCCGTCCGGGCGCCAGCGGTGGCCGGGGACGAGCCCGGGCGCGAGGAGTTCGAGTCCGGCGAAGAACGGCTCGATCTCGGCGCGGGTGCGGGAACGCAGTTCGGCGCCCCCGTCCCGGTACATCTGCTCGCCTCGGCGTGCCTCCTCCTCGGTGGCGAACTCGTGGGTGCCGTGGGAGAGAACGAGGAAGCTGCCGGAGGGCAGCGCGTCGACGAGGCTGCGCACCAGCGCGTGGGGTCCGTCGTCGTCCGAGACGAAGTGCATCAGGGCGACGAGGGAGAGCGCGACGGGGCTCGTCAGGTCGAGGGTCTCGCGGACCTGGCGCGAGGCGAGGAGGTCGTCGGTCCGCACGTCGGCTTCGACGTACGCGAGGCCGCCCTCCGGAGCGCCGCTGAGCAGCGTCTCGGCGTACTCCAGGACGAGCGGGTCGTTGTCGGCGTAGACGATGCGGGACTCGGGGGCGATCTGCTGCGCGATCTGGTGGAGGTTGGGCGCGGTGGGGATGCCGGTCCCGATGTCGAGGAACTGGCGGACGCCGAAGTCGCGCGCGAGAGTGCGCGTCGCACGGTGCATGAAGGCGCGGTTGGCGCGGGCGAGGACGGGGATGTGGGGGAACGCCTCGACGACGGCCTCGGCGGTGCGTCGGTCGGCCTCGAACCAGTCCTCTCCGCCGAGGTAGTAGTCGTACATCCGGGCGGAGTGGGGCCGGTCGGTGCGGAGCGTCTCGTGCGTCTCGGGCATGGCTGCCTCTCGATCGGGTCGGTCGGCGTCCGGCCGGGCGCGCGGGGTGCGAGGGCGGTCGGTGACTCGTGTACGGAGTCGGGGCGCGTCGCGGAAACTAGCAGGTGCGCGGCGGTGGCGGAAGTGGAAGGCCGGTGTTGCGCGGCGCTGCTCGGTGCCCGTGCGTCGGGGGAGCGTCTTCTCAGCAAACGGCGGGGGAGCGGGGCGACGTCTCGCACGTCGTTGGTCGCGTATGCCGGACGTGGGAGTCGGGGACGGTCGTGGGCAACCTTCTTCTGCGGTCGACCGGGATCGCGGACTCAGGAATGGTTCCGCGTCCTTGTGCGCATATTCCTCTCGGAAGGCCAAGTGCCCGCCGGGCGGGCAGTGTTGAGAGGAAGAGGTTTGCCCATGCGCATGGCCAGCAGAGGGATGCCGGTACTCGCGGCGGCGGCCGCCGTGCTCCTTGCCACGGCCACGGCCGCCTCGGCGACGCCGGGCCGCGGAGTCGAGGCCACGACGCTGGCGGAGCGGACCGTCGATGGCACCGACTACGTACTCAAGCAGCTCCACGTGGCGCCCGGCGGCTCCACGGGCTGGCACACGCACGCCGGTGTCCTCCACGCCGAAGTGGAGCGGGGCACCCTGACGCACAACGCTGCGGACTGCGCGGTCGACGGCGTCTACGGCCCCGGCGACCGGTTCACGGAGCCGGCCGGCGGGACCAACGTCCACATCGGGCGGAACCTCGGGGAGACCACGGTGGTGATGAAGGTCCTCTACGTCCTGCCGGAGGGCAGCGAGCACGCGGAGGACGCGGAGAACCCCGGCTGCGACTTCGAGTGAGGGCTTCGCGTCGAACCGGGGTCGGCGTGGCGGAGTCGGGGTGTGCTGGGCCTCGGCTTCGGGCGGCGGCGGTGCGTTGGGGGCGGCGGGTCGAGTTCACGAGCACCCAAGGCGGTCCGCGCCGCCGAGTACACCGCTCAACCACCCCGTCTGGAGCGGGTGGACGCACCGGTGGGACGAGCCGCACGGGCGGGCCGGGGCCGACGGCGGTGACGTCGACGGCCCGTTCCCTCGCGCCCGGCCTCCCGATCTTCCGCTGAACGACTGTCCACGGCACGCCCGTTCACCGCCGGGTCGCATGCGGCATGCGGCATGCGGCCACGGCCCGGGCAAGGTGGCAAGACAGCGCTCCGTGGACGGCCCTTCGCACTCCCACTGCGGCCGGGGGCTCCCGGCCCTGCGAGCGGCAGCGGACGCCTCTCGCAAATCCGCGTGCTCCGCCCGCCCGTTCCCGGCACACTGCGAGCATGGCCGCCGACATCCTTCTGCCCCTGCAGCGCTGCGCGCTCGCGCACGTGGCCGCCGTGGCGGCCGGGCCGCCCGTGTCGCCGGACGCGCGGATCACCGTCAACTTCCATCCCGACCGCCCGGCCCGCGGCGCCACTGTCGTCGAGGCGCTCGCCGAAAGCGGCGTCTACCTCTCGCAGTTCGTCACCGAGACAAGCAACGGAGGACTGACCGCCTACCCCGGTGGGGACCGATGGCGGTGGGAGAGCCAGATGTTCGGCGGTGCCTACGATCACGCGCCGCCCGCGGCGCGGCCCGTCTACGGCGCGCTCGACCAGCGCCGCCTGACGGCCGGCGCCGCACCTCGCTTCGGCTCGGCGCACCTGAGACTCACCGCCGGGGCCCTGCGCCGCAGCACCTTCTGCTACCCCGACAGCGCCTTCGGGCCGACGCTCTTCGGCACCGCCGAACGCCTCGGGCCGGTAGCGCTCGACCGGTCGGACGGCAGGGACGCGCTCGACGACTACGTGGAGGCGCACGTACACGGAAGCGTCCGACTCGACCGCGACGTGGAGGCGCTGGTTCTCGACCCCTGCCACCGCGGCACAGCACTGGAGCCGGTCGCACGACGGCTTCCCTGCCCCGTGGAGTGGCACGCCGGGTTTCGCCTGACGGTCGACGAACTCCGCCGGCGCCCCGGCTACCGCGGGCAGCGCATCGTCGAGGCGGCCGAGGAGATCGCGGCAGACGGTGTCCTCGATCCACGCTTGGTGGGAGAGGCGGCCGTCAGCGGCCGTCACGAACCGCGGACGGTCAAGAAGGTATGGCACTGCGTTGCCCGCTTCGGGAGCCCCGACGCGGCCGGCTCTCACCGTGCGGTGAGCCCACCGTCCACGTAGATCTCCGTGCCGGTGACGAAGGAGGAGTCGTCGCAGGCGAGGAAGGCGATCGCGGCGGCGACCTCGGCCGGCTCCCCGAGCCTCCCCAGGGGCGTCGCCTCCACCAGCGGAGCCCTGTCCCCCTCGCCGAGGAACGGCGTCCCGACGAAGCCCGGGTGGACGCTGTTGACGCGGACGCCGTCCCTGGCCCAGTGGAGCGCGGTGTTCTTGGTGAGCAGCCGGACGGCGCCCTCCGCCGCGTGGTGCGCGGGCGCCCTCCCGGAGCCGCCCGAGGCGCCGAAGAGCGCGCCGACGTTGACGACGGAGGCCGCGGGCGACGCCTTGAGCAGCTCGGCCGCCGCCTTCATGCCGAGAAAGACGCTCGTCTGCGCGACGGCGACGACCCGGTGGTAGGTGTCGACGTCGGTCTCCTCCAGCGACCCGTCGTCGCCGACGCCCGCGTTGTTGACGAGGACGTCGAGGCCGCCGAAGCGCTCCGCGACGCCCTGGACCGCGCGCGTCCAGCCTTCCGGGTCCGTCACGTCGAGGTCGAGGAAGACGGCGCGGCCGCCCGCCTCCTCGATCTCCTCGGCGAGCGTCGTGCCCGGCTCGTGGTGCAGGTCGGCGACGGCGACGGCGGCGCCCTCGCGTGCCAGGCGCTTGGCCGTGGCCTTGCCTACGCCGCCCGCACCGCCGGTCACCAGCGCCGTCCTGCCGTCGAGTCGTGCCATCGCCGTCTCCTCGCCGAGGTTCCCTGCCCTGCCGCCGGGCTGGACGCGACGATACGTCCCGTATGTCCGGAGGTGTGCCTGAACGTCCGGGCGGTGGCAGCAAGTTCCACCGGTTCGAGTGAGAGAGCCGGGTCGGGATCGACCGTCAGGCGCCCGGATCGGGGAGTGCGCCCCCGGCGAGCGCCGGGATGATGCCGCCCGCGAGGATGATCCGGCACTGGCGCGGCGAGAGGCTGTGCCGCACGGTGTACTCCTCGCCCCGATCGGTGTTCTCCACGCGCACCAGCGGCTCGGCGCCGTCGCCGAGCGCGCGGTGGAGGTCGGGGAGGCGCAGGGTGGCGCCCCTGGCGATCCGGTCCGCCTGCGCCGGGTCCTCGAACTCCAAGGGAAGAACACCGAAGTTGACGAGGTTCTGCCAGTGGATGCGCGCGAAGGACTTGGCCAGGACGGCCCGGAGTCCGAGGTAGCGCGGGGTGATGGCGGCGTGCTCGCGGGAGGAGCCCTGCCCGTAGTTCTCGCCGCCGACCACGAAGTGCGCCCCCTCGGTACGGCCCGCGCGCGCCGGGTACTCCGGGTCGATCCGGGTGAAGGTGAACTCGGCGAGCTTCGGGATGTTCGAGCGGTACGGCAGGGCCCGTGCTCCGGCCGGCGAGATCTCGTCCGTCGAGACGTTGTCGCCCGCCGTCAGGAGGACGGGACCGGTCAACTCATCGGGAAGCGCGTCGAGTTCGGGCAGCGCGGAAACGTTCGGGCCGCGGTCGAGGTCGACCCGGACCGCCTCCTCCGGCGGCAGCGGCGCCTCCAGCATCGCGGTGTTGACGGCGGCGCGCCGGGGCGGGCCGAGGCCGTCCGCCTGCTCCGCCGGGTCGAGCCCGACGTCGGCGGCCCAGCGCCGGGGATCGGTGATGACGCCGGTGAGCGCGGAGGCCGTGGCCGTCTCGGGAGAGCAGAGCCAGACCGAGTCGTCCTCGGTGCCGGACCTGCCGGGGAAGTTCCGCGGGAAGGTGCGCAGCGAGTTGCGGCCGACGGCCGGCGCCTGCCCCATGCCGATGCAGCCGAGACACCCGCTCTGGTGGAGGCGCGCCCCCGCCTGGATCAGGTCGGAGGTCCCGCCGAGCCTGGTGAGGTCCTGGAGGATCTCGCGGGACGTCGGGTTGACGTCGAAGCTGACGCCGTCGGCCGTGGACCGCCCGCGCACCATCGTCGCGGCCACCGCGAAGTCCCGCAGCCCCGGGTTGGCCGAGGAGCCGATCACCGCCTGGTCGACGCTCTCGCCCTCCACCTCGCGCACCGGCACCACGTTCCCGGGGGAGGAGGGGCGGGCGATCAGCGGTTCGAGGGAGGAGAGGTCGATCTCCTCCTCCAGGTCGTAGGCGGCGTCGCCCTCGGGCGCGAGCGGGGTGAAGTCCTCGCTCCTGCCCTCGCTGCGGAGGAAGTCGCGGACGGTCACGTCGGCGGGGAAGACGCTTGTGGTGGCGCCGAGTTCGGCGCCCATGTTCGCGATCACGTGCCGGTCCATCGCCGTCAGGCGCGCGAGACCGGGACCGTGGTACTCCAGGATGCGGTTGACGCCACCCTTGACTCCGTGCCGGCGCAGCAGCTCGAGGATGACGTCCTTCGCGCTGACCCACGGCGGCAGTTCGCCGGTGAGCCGCACCCCCCAGATCTGCGGCATACGCAGGTAGAGCGGGCGCCCGGCCATCGCCAGCGCGACCTCCAGACCGCCGACGCCGATCGCCAGCATCCCGAGCGAGCCCGCCGCGCAGGTGTGCGAGTCGGAGCCGGCGAGGGTGCGCCCCGGCTTGCCGAACCGCTGCATGTGCGTCGGGTGCGAGACGCCGTTGCCCGGCTTGGAGTACCACAGCCCGAAGCGGTGCGCCGCCGAGCGGAGGAACGCGTGGTCCTCCGCGTTGCGTTCGTCGGCCTGGAGGATGTTGTGGTCCACGTACTGCACGCTCACCTCGGTGCGCACGCGGTCGAGCCCGAGCGCCTCCAGCTCCTGCATGACCAGGGTGCCGGTGGCGTCCTGCGTGAGGGTCTGGTCGACGCGGAGGCCGACCTCCTCACCGGGCTCCGGCACCCCCTCCACCAGGTGTCCTTCGATGAGCTGATGCGCGACGGTTCCGTGTGCCCGCTTCGCCATGGGTAAGCCTCCTCGTCGTCGCCCACCCTCCGCCCGCTCGTGCCCGTACGCGGCCCTGCCGCTCGCGTGTCCGGGCCGCTTTCCCCGGGCGGGCGAGCGGTAATCCCCTTGCGGGGGAGCAGGTTGCGGGCGACGGGAGGCGGTCCCGTGCGGAGACCGTCACACCGCCCGCGCCTCCAGCAGCTCCCGCGTCCGCGCCAGTGGCAACGCCGGCACGTGGTTCCCTCCGCGTCCTGTCATCGAGGCCGCACCGGTGAGGACGTTGAGGACCGCCTCCTCGACGCACTCCACCACCGCCTCGTAGAAGCGGTCCATCCGGCCCCAGGGCACGAAGCGGAGGGACTCGTAGGGCGCGTCGGCCTCGTCCTGGGGGAAAGTGCTGCTCAGCGCACCGGAGTTGGCCGTGGAGAAGGCGAGGAAGAGGTCTCCCGAGAAGTGGCTGCCCGTGGTGCCCGTGCGGGCGAGGCCGAGCGGGACGCGGCGCGCGAGCGCCTTGCACTCGCCGGGGAGCAGCGGCGCGTCGGTGCCGAGGACGACCACGATCGAGCCGGCGCCCGGCGGCACCGGCCGCGTCCCCGGGGCCGCGCCGGTCTCGGAGGCGGCGAGCGCGTCCGGGTCGGGGAGGTCCCTGCCGACGGGCACGCCGGCGACCGTCAACTCCCGTTTGGCCCCGAAGTTCGCCTGGACGAAGGCGCCGACGGTGTACCGGTCGGAGCCGTACGCGACGACGCGCGAGGCCGTCCCCGAACCGCCCTTGAACCCGTAGCACCGCATGCCCGTGCCTCCGCCGACGGCGCCCTCGGCGAGCGGACCCGAGCCCGCGGCCTCGATCGCCTCGGTGGCGTGGCGGGGTCGGACGGCCGTGCCGTGGATGTCGTTGAGGTGCGCGTCCCAGGTCTCGGTGACGACGGGGAGCAGCCACTCGGGCGCCGTGCCCCGGCAGTTCCGGCCGAGCCACTCGACGACCCCGCGGTGGACGGGCCCGACGGCGTACGTGTTGGTGAGGAGGACGGGCACGGCGAGGGAGCCGGTCTCCTCCAGCCAGACCGTGCCGGTCATCTCGCCGTTCCCGTTGAGGGCGTGCCAGCCTGCGGCGCACGGATCGCCGACCCCGGCCCGCCCGCGGGGCAGGATCGCCGTCACCCCCGTCCGCACGTCGGCGCCCTCGACGAGCGTGACGTACCCGACCTCGACGCCCGGCACGTCGGTGAGCGCGTTCCACGGTCCGGTCTCGCCGTCGAGGGGTATGCCCGCCGCCCGCGCACGCATGCGATCTTCAGCCATGCGCCGAGCGTACGGGCGCCGCGCCGCGGGAACCATGGTGCCGCCAACGGCCTCGCGACGCAGGGCGGTTGACGCGCGCGGCGGACGTGGCGAGTGGGAAACCGGCGAAGAGACCCGGCACGTGCTCCCTCGTCAGCCTCCCCGTACGTCACCGCGCGACGCACCCCGCACGCCGGCGTCTCCTGGACCTCTCCACCGAGTGACGCGCCTTGTCCGCTCCGCCCGTGCCCCGCCGGACGTGGGCGAAACGGCGGAAGCAGCGCACGAGCCGGTGGTCCGGGCAGCGGCCGGGGAACGCCTGTCGGCGGAACGGCGAACTGTCGACAGGGCGGAGACCAGGCGATGACCACCATGGCGGGCACCAGCCCGGAGGCCGCTGCGCGACCCGACAGCCTCCGACTGCCGGGGATCGTCCTGGGCGTCGGGCTCGGCGGGTTCGTCGACGGCATCCTGCTCCACCAGCTCCTCCAGTGGCACCACATGCTCACCGGAACCAACGACGACCGCATCGGGGTGAAGTACTACAACCCCGGCACGGTCTCGGGGCTGGAGATGAACACCGTCTGGGACGGCATCTTCCACGCCGTCTGCTGGCTCGCGGTGCTGCTGGGCCTCGCCGTCCTCCACTCCCGCGTCACCCACAACAGGCGGGCCGTGTGGACCTCGCCGGTCCTGTGGGGATGGATCGTCGCCGGGTGGGGCCTCTTCAACCTGGTCGAGGGCATCCTCGACCACCACATCCTCGCCATCCACCACGTCCACGGCGGCCCCTACCAACTGTGGTGGGACATCGGCTTCCTCGTCGCCGGCTGCCTGCTCCTGCTCTGCGGCTACCTGCTCCAGCGCACCGGCCGGCCCTTCGAACCCGGTACACCCCGCGGCGGCCACCGCGCTGGGGAGCGCTGATGGACGGCGCACACCCGGCGCACCACGACGCCTTCGCCGTCGGCCCGCTCGTACTGCCGGTCCTGCTCGCCGGAGGCGTCGCCTACCTGTACGCCGTACGCCGCGCCAAGCGCCGCAACCCCGTGCAGAGCTGGAGCCCCTGGCGCTGCGCTTCCCTCCTCGCGGGGCTGGCGCTGCTCGCCGTGGCGCTGCTGCCGCCGCTCGAGTCCGCCGCGCACACCGACTTCCGCGTCCACATGGCACGGCACATGCTCATCGGCATGTACGCGCCGCTGGCGCTCGTGCTCGCCGCGCCCGTCACCCTGCTGCTCCGCACCCTCCGTCCCGCCGGCGCCCGCCGGGTGACGGCGGTGCTGCACAGCCCACCCGCACGCGTCCTCGCCCACCCCGCGGCGGCACTGCTGCTGAGTACGGGCAGCCTGGGCCTGCTCTACTTCACCCCGCTCTACGAGGCCGCCCTCGCCCACCCCGCCGGACACCCCCTGATGGACGCGCACTTCCTCGCGTCCGGCTGCCTCTTCGCCCACGCCGTGGCAGGACCCGACCCCGCGCCCGCGCGGCCCGGAGCGCCGACCCGGCTGGTCTGCCTCGGCGGTGCCATCGCCGCGCACGCCCTGATCGCGCAGGCGATCTACGGCGGCTTCCTCGTCCACATCCACGCGCCCATCGACGAGGTCCGACAGGGCGCGGAGCTGATGTACTACGCCGGCGACATCGCCGAACTCCTGCTCGCCGCCGCGCTGGTGGCCACCTGGCGCCCCGAACGCCGGACCCGCCCGGCACGGGCGAGGGTGCGCGAGGCGGCCTGAACGCGAACCCGGACCTCGGCGGGGCGCCGGGTGGTGTGTGGCGGCGGCGTGGGCGCGGGGTTCGTCCCGGCGGACGGCCGCGCCCCGTGCGGTCGTCGGGCGCGGTGGTCGAGGTGGGGCGAACGCGGCCGAGCCCGGGGCACGTCTCGGCGGTCGGCCGCCGCCCGCGCGGCCTCGGCCGCGGTGCGCGAGGCGGTCCCGCGTCTCAGCGGACCGCCGCACCCCACGCGGCCTCCGCCGCCCGTACCGCGGCGTCCTCCGCGCCTCCCGGCGCCCGTACCGCGGTGGCGAGCGCGCGGACCGTGGCGAGGACGCGGTCCCGTTCGGCCGCGCGTCCGTAGTGGTTGATCCGCAGCACCTCGGGTGCGAGGTCGCCGGCCGTCGGCTGGACCGGGACCGAGCCGTCCGCCGCGAGCGCTGCGGACGCGACCTCGCGCGCGTCGGTGCCCGCGGTGCGCACCGTCGTCGCCACGGGGGCGGCGTCTTCGTCGCGCACCACGTACGGCGAGAGCCCGGCGAGCTCCCGCGTCGCCGCGCGGACCGCGGCGGAGGCCGCACGGTGCCGCCGTTGCGCGGCGTCGAGCCCCTCGCGCTCCACCCGGTCGGCGGCCTGCTCCAGCGCGAGCATCTCCAACTGCGCCGGCGCGTGCGGCAGGGCGCTCCTGCCGCCGTCGAGCCACCGCTTCCAGTCGAGGAGCGAGAGGTAGGAGCCGCGCGGCGCCCGCGGGTTGGCGGCGATCCGCTCCCAGGCGCGCTCGCTCACCGAGACGGCGGAGACACCGGCAGGCCCCGCGAGCGCCTTCTGCCCGCCGACGACGCACAGGTCCACCCCCCACTCGTCGGTGAGCAGCGGCTCGGCCCCCACCGAAGCGACGGCGTCGACCATCAGCAGCGCCCCGTGCTCCCGCACGACCCCGCCGATCTCCGCTACCGGGTTGGTGTTCCCCGTCGCCGCCTCCGCGTGCACCAGGCACACCAGCTCCGTCGACGGGTGCGCGCGCAGCGCCTCCGCGACGCGCTCCGCCGTCATCGCCCCCGTGAACTCCGCTTGGAGATCCACGACTTGGGAGCCGCCGGAGCGGAGCCACCCCGAGAACGTCTCCCCGTACGGTCCCGTGACGACGTTGAGCGCCGTCGCCCCCTCGCGCGCGGTCCCGCGGATCGCCGCCTCCAGCGGCAGCAGCGCCTCGCCCTGCATCACCACGACGTCGGCGCGCGTCCGCAGCAGCGCGGCGACCTTGTCCGCGATGCGCGCGAAGTGCCCGGCATCGAGCGGTGGGAGGTCGAGCAGCTCAGGTGTGGTTCCGTCCTGGACAGTCATGGCGTGGCCCTTCCGCGGTCCCCCTCGCCTGCGCGAGGCGTTTCGCCGGCAGACTCTACGGAGCCGCCCGTCGCCGCTGGGCGCAGGGTCGCGGACCGGCGGGCGCGCCGCTACCGTCGGGGAGAGGCCGCCCTGCTCCGTGGCGGTCGTGGAGGTTCGGTATGGGACTTTTCCCCGAACTGCGCGACGTGGCCCCCCGCCTCGCCACGGGCGCGTTCATCCTCAACTCGGGCGTGGGCAAGCTGCAGGCGGACGAGGAGACCGCGGCAGGGATCCACGCCACCGCGAGCACGGCGTATCCCTTCCTCGGGGACATGGAGCCGGCGAAGTTCGGCCGCTGCCTCGCCATCGGCGAAGTCGCGGTCGGCAGCGTCCTCCTCGCGCCGTTCGTCCCCACGAAGGTGGCGGGCGTCGCGCTCACCGGGTTCTCCGCCGCGCTCCTCGGGCTCTACCTGCGGCTGCCAGGGATGCGGGAGCCCGGCAGCCTCCGCCCGACGCAGGACGGCACTCCGCTCGCCAAGGACTCCTGGCTCCTCGGCATCGGCCTCGGCTTCCTCTGCGCCGGCGGCCGCAGCGGTCCGGCGCGGCGCGGCAAGCGCCGCTGCAAGCGCGGGCGTTGACGCCGGCGGGGGCCCGGGCCCCCGCCGGCGTACGGGGGCTCAGCCTCCGATGAGGTCGAGCAGGTCGTCCGCGTGGTCCTCCTCCTCTTCGAGGATCTTCTCCATCACGCGCCGGCTCGTGGGGTCGCGGTCGGAGAGCCACCTGATGATCTCCTGGTACGTGGAGATCACGATCCGCTCCGCCAGCAGGTTGTCCTTGAGCATCTGCTTCAGGTCACCGTCGGGCGGTGCCGTGTAGTCCGTCTGGGTGCGCTGCTGCAGCGTCTGCGGATCGAAGTCCGGGTCGCCGCCGAGCTGCGAGATGCGCTCGGCCGCCATCAGCGCGTGGTTGAGCTCCTCCTTGGCGTGCTCGGTGAACTCGTCCGAGACCTGCGCCCTGTCGATCCCGGTGGCCACGATGGCGTGCCGCGTGTACCGCAGCCAGCAGACGACCTCGGTCGCCAGCACCTCGTTGAGCACCTGGATGACGCGGTCCTTGTCGCTCCCGTACGTCTGCGTGACGGGGCCCTCGTCCATCTTCTTCCGCGCCTCGTCGCGGATTCTGCTCACGTCGACCACGAAGTCGTCGGTCACCCTGTGCTCCTTTGCTCCGGCCTGCACGTGCCCCACCACCGTTCCCCCGCAGCCCCCGCATGCGCCGCCTCTCGCCGAGCTGCACCGGTTTGCCGCACGCGGACCGCTGCTACGTCCGCTCCACCGGCCCCGCGAGCGCCTCGAGCCTGCGCACCGCGTCGCCGCGGAAGAGGGCGCGACCGGCTGCGACATAGGGCGCCCGCGCCGAGGACGACCGTGCGAGCCGTCCGACGGTGGCGCCCGGCTCCTCAGGACCCTCGGCGCGGGCGCAGAGTCCGGCCGCCGTCATCGCACGCATCCCCTCGGCCCCGTGCCCCGGGAGCGGGCGGTGGCCCACCACGGGGACGCCCGCGGCGAGCGCCTGCACGGCCGTCTGCCCCGCGGCGTTGTCGACGAGCACCCGGACCTCCGCCATCAGCTCCGGCAGGTCTCCCACCCAGCCCAGCGGCAGCAGCCCCGGCTCATCCGCCGCCTGCCGCCTGAGCCGCTCGTCGCGTCCGCAGAGCAGCACCGGCAGGCAGCCGGCCGCGGTCAACTGCCCCGTCGTCGCCCGTACATCGCCGCCCACGCCCCACGCGCCGGTCGAGAGGAGAACCGCGGGCCGCCCCTGCCCCGCCTCCCGCAGCCGCTCCCGCCAGTGCCCTTGCGGGTCCCGTTCCCGGAAGAAACCGCGCGGCACGACGGGGCCCGTCGGCTCGGCGGGGGTGCCGAGCGCGCCGTGCACCGCGTCGGCCGCCTGCCGGGTGACGCACAGGTAGAGGTCGTTGCCCGGATGGAGCCACCCGCGGTGCACGGCGAAGTCGACGAGGAAGACGGCGGTCGGCACCCCCAGCGCACCGCGGCCGCGCAGCCGCCCGACGACCTGCGCCGCCAGATGGAACGTCGCCACGACCACGTCGGGCCGCTCCTCCGCGACGAGGCGCAGCAGCCCCCGCTCGGCGAGCGCCGCGAGCGGGCCTGCGCCGGGCCGCGGCCCGCGCCCGGGCGCGAGGAACCCCGCGTAGACGGCGCCGTAGAGCCGGGGCGCGTGCCGCAGCGTCGCGCGGTAGCCGCTGCGGAGCGCGGTGCCGGTGCCGGCGGGGAGGAGGCCGAGCACGTCGCGGACCTCCGCCGCGTGGCCGCGCTCCCGCAGCCGCAGCGCGAGCTCGCCGGCGACGGCGTCGTGGCCGGCCCCCATGCTGGCGCTCAGGAGCAGGAAGCGGCACGGCATACGGGCCTCCCTCCTGCCGACCAGGCGTAGCCACCACTATCCCGCCCCCGGCCGTTCCCCACCCGTCCCGGGCCTGGGGCCGAACGGATGGTTCGCGCACCTGCACCGCGCCGGTACGGACGAGCGGGCGGCACGGGTTGCCAGCATGCTGGGGTCCGGTACTCGCCTCGGTTCGTCAGGAGTGCGGCCATGCCCAGCAGCCCCGAGAGCAGCACCGTCGGGCGCCCCCGGCAGCCCTCGGTACTCGTCACCGGGGCCTCCTCGGGGATCGGGACCGCCGTCGCCGAGCGGCTGGCGGCACAGGGACGTTGGCGCCTGCTCCTCAACGGGCGCGACGAGCAGCGCCTCGACGAACTCGCCGCGCGCACCGGCGGCGTCCCGCTCGCCGCCGACCTGACGAGCCCCGACTCCCGCGCGCGCCTCGTGGACGCCGCCGAGGCGCACGGCGGCGTCGACGCGCTCGTCGCCGGTGCGGGGGCGGGCTGGGCCGGGCGGTTCGACTCGATCTCCGGCGCGGAGATCGAGGAGGTCCTCGACGTCAACCTCGGTGCCGTCGTCCACCTCGTCCGCGGGGTGGTGCCGGGGATGCTGGAGTGCGGACGGGGAAGCGTCGTGCTGATCGGATCGGTCGCGGGCTGCGTGGGGGTGCGGAACGAGGCCGTGTACTCGGCGGCCAAGGGCGGGCTCGTCGCCTTCGCCGACAGCCTGCGGTACGAGGTGAGCGGTGACGGGGTGAGCGTCTCGCTCGTGATGCCGGGCGCCGTCGACACCCCGTTCTTCCGGCGGCGCGGGGTGCCCTACCATCGCAGCCGCCCGCGTCCCGTCGCGGCGGGCGACGTCGCGGCGGCGGTCTGCGAGGCGCTGCGCACCGGCCGGGCCGATACGTACGTGCCCCGGTGGCTCGGGGTGCCGGCCCGGTTGCGGGGCGCCGCACCCGGCGTCTTCCGCTCGCTCGCCCAGCGTTTCGGATAGGGGACCTGCCGCCCGTGTGGGAAGTCGTCTCCGTCGCCTTCGCCGTGCTCGCTGCGCTGGGCAACGCCGTCGCCTCGGTGCTCCAGCGCCTCGGCGCGGCGCCGAAGCCGTCGACGCGGCGGGCCCTCGCCTGGGCACGCCACCTGCTGCGCGACCGGGTGTGGCTGGCGGGCGCCGGCGTCCTCGCGCTCTCCGGCGCGTCGCAGGCGGCGGCGCTCGCCACGGGCCGGCTCGCCGTCGTGCAGCCGGTGATGACGACGGAGCTGCCGTTCACGCTCGTCGTCGGGAGCCTGCTCTTCCGCAGCAGGCCCGACCGGCGTACGTGGCTGGCCTTCGCCGCGATGACCGCGGGCCTCGCCGCGCTGCTGTGGATGGTGCGGCCCTCGCACGGAGTTCCCTCGGTGCCGGGGGAGCGGTGGCTGGTCGTCGGGGTCGGGGCCTGCGTGGCGATCGCCGTGCTCTCCGCCGTGGCGACGCAGTTGCCCTCGGCCCCGAAGGCCGCGGTGCTCGGTTCCGCGACCGCCGTCGCCTTCGCGCTCACCGCCGCGCTGATGAAGGACGCGACGGGGCGGATCAACGACGGGTGGAGCGCGCTCTTCACCGCGTGGCAGACGTACACGGTCGCCGTCGTCGGTCTCTTCGGTTTCCTGATGCTGCAGTTGACCTTCCGGGCGGGGACGCTCGTCGCCTCGCAACCCGCGCTCACGCTCGGTGACGCGTTCCTCAGCGTCGTCCTCGGCGCGCTGCTCTTCGAGGAACGCCTCACCCTGGGGGTGTGGGTCCTGCCCGAGATCGCCGCGCTCGCCCTCATCAGTTTCGGCAGCTTCCAGCTCGCCCGGGCGCCGGCGGTCGCCGGACACACTCGGGAGGAGACATGGTGAACCGCTGTGCGGCGGCCGCGGTGGCTGCCGCCTCGGCCGGCGCCCTGTGGCACATAGGCCCCGCCGCCACGTGGCTGCCGCCGGTGCGGGAGCGGTTCGCGCCCGGGCTCGACGGGCGCGGGTCCCCCGGCCACATAGCCCTCACCTTCGACGACGGCCCCGATTCCGGCACCACCCCCCGCTTCCTCGACGCCCTCGACCGCCTCGGTGTCCGCGCCACCTTCTTCGTCCTCGGAGAGCGCCTCCTGGACGACCGCGGGCTCGCCCGCGGCATGCTCGACGCCGGCCACGAACTCGGCGTCCACGGCTGGAGCCACGAGAAGCCGTGGTTCCCCGAACCGCACCGCGAAGCGGCCGACCTGGCGCGCACCGCTGGCACGATCAGCGACCTCGGCGCCGCCCCGCCCACCTGGTACCGGCCGCCGTACGGCATCCTCACGGCCGGTCGGCGGCGTGCGGCGGCGCGGGCCCGGCTGCGTCCCGTGCTGTGGACCGCGTGGGGGCGCGACTGGCGGCCGGCCGCCGACCGGCGCAGTGTCCTCGCCGACCTCTCCCGCCGGCTCACCGGGGGCGCGACGGTACTCCTCCACGACAGCGACTACACCAGCGCCCCCGGCTCCTGGCGGACGACGCTCGACGCGCTGCCCGACCTCGTCTCCTGGTGCCGGGCGGCGGGGTGGCGGGTGGGCACCCTGGGGGAGCACGGCGTGGAGCGTGCGGGAACTGCTGTGCGGGAGACGGCAGTTGGAGAAGAGCGGGACCTCGGGACGCCGTGACGTGCCTCATACGGGGGGAGTTGGGGCCCGCTCCGGCGGCGGCTTCGGTGGTGGCCGGCCGCGGGCGAACGCCGGTGCCACGGCGTCCTGTTGCCTTGCGAGTACGCATGCGGCGAGACGGGTCCGACGTCACCTGCGGGGTGCAGGCGGGAACGCTCCCGGTTCCGCGCCGTACGCCCGAACGCGCGCCCCGCCGCGGCCGAACGAGGTGTGTCCGCGCCCCCGGCACGCGCGCGAGCCCCGCCGCGGGAACGGAACCGGTATGCCCGCACAACGCCGCAGGCCGGAGAAGTACGCGCGCTCCGACACCGACCGTGCCGAGACATTCAGCGACGGCGTCTTCGCCATCGCCGTCACCCTCCTCGTCCTCGACCTCAGAGACCCTCGGCACCGCCGCGGCGGGGAGGCGCTCCTGGAGCAGTGGCCCGCCTACCTCGGCTACCTCGCGTCCTTCGGCTTCGTCGCGGTGATCTGGCTCAACCACCACCAGGCGTTCGTCCGCATCCGCGCGATGGACCGCGGTGCGCAGGCCGCCAACCTCGGGCTGCTCCTCACCACGGCGTCCCTCGCCTTCCCCACCGGGGTCGTCTCCGACGCCCTGCGCGAGGACCCGGCGGGCGTCGACGCGCGCACGGCGTCCGTCGTCTACGCGGCCGTCGCCGCCCTGATGTGCCTCGCCTGGACGATCTTCTACGCCTACCTCGGGAGCCATCCCGAACTGCTCGACGACGCCGTGGAGCCGCTCTACGTCCGCCACGGCGTCGTCCGTTCCGTCGTCGGCGTCCTCGCCTACTCGGCGGCCGGCGCCGCGGGCGCGCTGATGGCGCCGATGGTCGCCCTCGCCGCGTTCGTCGTGCTCCCGGTCTTCTACTTCGTCACCAGCGAGGGCACCCTCCTTCCGCGGCGGCGGGCGCGTGCGCGGACGTGATCCGCGCCGGGACGTCGGCGCGGCCTCCCGGAAGAGTCGGCAACTCGTTCCGCCCGACGCCGAATCGCCCGGCTCGGCGTCGAGTCGGGGAGCGGCGTCGGCCACTCGGCGGGCGTCTCCTCAGTACGCCTGCCCAGGCGGCCGGTTGGCCGGCTCGTCGGGTCGTCAGAGGACGAGTCCCAGGACGACGAGCGCCGCTCCCGCGATCCCGGCCACGCCCGTGCCGATGCCGAAGCCCATCACCTTGCGGTTCCCACTGCGGACCAACTCCGCCTGCGTCCGGGTCGACATGAGGAAGACGCCGCTCTCGGCGGGCTCGCCCAAGGACAGCCGCCCGCTCGCATCGGCGGCCTCGCCGTGCACGAAGAGCCGGACACCGGGGCGGACGACCCACTCCTCCTTCCGGAAGCCGATGGTCCCGCCGCCGCCCAGGCCGACGGAGACGGGGCCGATGGTGATCCGGTTGCCGCGACCGGTGTGCGGCTCGAAGGTGTCGAGTATCTTCTCGGCGCGGTCCACCTGCTTGTCACCGGGGCGGACGACCATCCGGCCCGTGGCGTCCTCCACGAAGAAGGCGGTGGGGCTGGAGTGGTCGGAGACCACGTCGTTCCTGGTCCTGCGACGCCGGTTGCCGTTGCTGTCGCGGTACGTCTCCTCGTATCTGCGGGTGATCCGGTGCCGGTGCCAGACGCACTCCGCCTCGCTCAACTCCGAGCGCAGCACGCCGTCTTTGTGCGCCCGCGCGGAGCCGACCACCTCGCACGGCTGCCGGAAGTGGCCCGGACCCGCCGCCTCCTCCGCGGCCTCGTGCAGCGCCTTCACGTCCCTCACCGCCAGCGTCTCGACCCTCTCCAGGGCCCCCGTGCGCACGTTCGCCCGCTTCGCGAAGTACCCGCAGACCACGGCCACCACTACGGCGAAGAGTCCTACCCAGAGCACAGAACTTCCCCCCAAGCTTTCTTCCGAGCTGCTGACCCTATCCGCGGCGTCTTCGTCCCGGGTGGGGGAGGGATGGGGGCAAGGGAGACCTTTGCGGGGCACGGCTGGTGCGGCTCGAAGCGTGCCGATCTCGGTGAGACGGCCAGTGGTTGACCACCTTCTCGGTCTTCTCGCCTTCGCGGGGTCTGCACTCCGACGGCGATCCCAGCGGCGTCTTCGCCCGTGAGCTGTGCCGCAGGTCCGGTGCGTTGCGCGACCTGCGTCTGGACGAGCTCCACGGAGACTCCAGCACGCCCACGCGAGAAGAGATCACCACTGTGCGCTTCGCGGACATCTCCCAGGCGTACCGGGAACTCCTCGCCGGCACGGGATGACAGGGCTCCGGGCACAGGTGGAACGGGCGGACTCCCGGGGCGTTTTCGGGGACTGCCTCGCACGCGGGACAGCAGTCTGCTGCCGACGCGTGACGGAAGGTACACTCCCTCCCCGGAGGGGATCACGGGTTGAGTGAGACGGGGGAGGCGCCGCCGGCGCCGGGCCGGTTGCGTCGGGCTTTGCCGGTTACCAGGGCCGGGCGGCTGCTGCTGATATCCGCGTTGGTGCTCGCGGTCGGGGGCACCGGTCTGGGTACGTGGATGGCGGGCACCTGGCCGTGGCCGAAGGGCCGTTACTGCTGGGGCGCTTGGGAAGAGGACAGCGGACCGGAGATCCTCGGGGACGCGGCCTTCGGTGAGGACGGCGGCTCGCGCAGCGGCGAGGAGACGGCGCCCACCCGCGAGCGTCCGGTCGGTAGTTGCGAGCTCACGATCGCCGGCGGGCACAAGAGAGCCTTCGGCACCGAGGTGCCCGCCGATCAGCGGGTGACCGTCGAGTACGGCCCTGTTCCGGAGGCGGCAAAGACTCGGCTCTCCCGGCTTCAGAGCGATTATCTGCGCGCCGACATGGCTGCGCTTCCGGACGGTCTGCCGGGCACGGTCGGTGGGGGCGGTGGTCTGGTGGTACTGCCGAAGTCCTGTGACACACGGGACGGTCGGCCGACCGTGGTCACCATGGAGGCGTCCGGTACGCTGTCCGACGGCTCCGGTGCCGGGGCCGACCTCGGCGGCACGTCCGAAGTGGCGGTCCTGCTCGTCGCGGCGGCCAATCGCGGGATGGAGGCGGCCGGTTGCGCGCCGGACGAACCGCTGCGGGCCGACTCCCCGGTCTACGACCAGCCGAGCGAGTCCAAACGCCACTTCGCGGCCTCCGAAGACCTGTGCGGCATTCGCGGGCTGCGCCTCGACGAGGAAAAGGTCGAGGAAAGCACCGGCGCGGTCACTCGTGACCTGCACACTTGCTCACTCTCCGGTGAGCGCGGTCATGCGTCGTACCTCAACCTGGCGATGGTCGCTCAGCCCCGGCTGGCCGCCATGTTCGACGGCATCGTCGGCGAACGTCCGGTGGCCCGCGGCTGGCGCGGCACCGGCAGCGTCCGAGGCACGCACGCAATCGTGCGAGCGGACTGCGCAGGCCGACCGGCCACCTTCCTGATGGACTCCTCAACCGACCTCGGTCATCTGGCCACCTTCTCCAACGCGGTCGCGGACCGCCTGGGTTGCGCGCCCATCGCTCCCGAGGGGGCCGCCCGATGAGCAGCCCGGCGGATGAGCCGAACCGAGACGAAGAACCCTTGCCTGCCGAGGAGGAGCCGTCCGGCGGGCGGCGCCGACGCTGGTGGCACTGGCGCCGACTGCTGCGGGGCCGGGTCCGGCCACTGCTGGCCGCGAGCCTCGCCGGGGTGCTGCTCGGTGCCGGCGGTACGGCCTGGCAGACGCAGGCCGGGCCGTTCGCACCGGACGAGGTGTGCTGGGGCGCGCTCTCCCGCGATGACCTCGCCTCGACGTTCCGCGAGCCGGAGAACGTCGAAGCGGTCGAGGCACCGGTGCTTTACGGCGACCGCTCCTTCGACGGCCCGGCCGGAAGATGCCAGTTGACCAACAGCGACGGTGACGAATGGTCGCTCACCGCTCGGGTGCACCGGCTGAACAACCGGGGCCAGGGCAGGAGCGAGTGGATCGGTGAGTTCCTCTCCGCCCGTCTCACCCCGCTCGGCGGCGGCCTGCTGGGCATGGCGTCGGACAACCGTGCCTGGCTCGCCCTCCCGGACGGCTGCTTGGGACGCCCCGGCGAATTCCGCGGCCCGACCGTCGTGGACGTGGCTCAGGGCAACCCGGTCGGTGACACGGAGCCGCGCACCGAGGAGCGGGACGCGATGGCACGCATGGTCGTCAAGCTCGTCAACAAGGTCGGCGTGGAGCTGGGTTGCAAGGGCACCATCGCCGATCCGGTCGAACGCCTGCCGGAGGCCGCGCGCTACACACGCACGGAGAAGTCGAACGCGCTGTGCGGCATCAAGGGGCTGACCTCGGGCAAAAAGCGCGGGCCGGAGGACCGCCCCATGATCACCAAAGGCCCCGGCCCGGTGCGCACCTGCGACCGGGGCATCAACGGTCCGCAGCCGGACCGGCGCATGATGACCGTCGAGGACCCGAGGCTCGCCGGACTCTTCTCGGGAATGGCGCTGCACGAGGGCGACCGAGTGCGCTCCAATGCCGGCTACGGCGGCCTCGGTCCCAACACAGGTGTTCTGAAGGTGACTTGCCAGCGAGGCGAAACGGTCTTCCTCGTACAGGCGGAAGAGGCTCGGGTCCCTGGATACGTACGTACCCTCTTCCCTGCTTACGTCGCCGCGGAGGCCGACCGCCTCGGCTGCGGTCCGCTGAATCTGAAGCTGCCCCGGCCGGGCGGGAGTCGCTGACTCCTCCCTGCTCCGCCCCTCACGTACGACGAACGGCGGCAGATCGTGACCGTTGAGTCACGTCCCGCCGCCGCATGTGCGTAGGGAGACCGTACCGAGCCATAGGCAACGGCAGGTCAGCGACGGGGCGGCAAACCCTCCCCGTCCCGCCTGACGCGGCCAACTCCACCGGCATCATGAAGAGTTGACCGCCGACCCGCCCAACACGCCCCGCACAAGCGGACTTGCCGCGGCCCGGGCTCAGACGCGCGGCTCCTCCGCCGTCGCGGCGACCCCCGGCAGGACGTGATGGCGGCCGATGGGGAGCATCAGCGGCCTGCCCGAGACGGGGTCCTCGATGATGTGGCTGTCGAGGCCGAAGACCGTACGGACGAACTCCGTGGTCAGCACCGTGTCGGGGGCGCCGGCCGAGTGGAGCCGTCCGGCAGCCAGGGCGATGAGGTGGTCGGCGTACCGGGCGGCGAGGTTGAGGTCGTGGAGGACCATGACGATGGTGGTGCCGCGCGTGCTGTTGAGGTCGGTGAGGAGGTCGAGGACCTCGACCTGGTGGCTGGCGTCGAGGAAGGTGGTGGGCTCGTCGAGCAGCAGCAGGTCGGTCTGCTGGGCGAGCGCCATCGCGATCCAGACCCGCTGGCGCTGGCCCCCCGACAGTTCGTCCACGGAGCGGTCCGCGAGCCCGACCGTGCCGGTGGCCTCCAGCGCGGCGGCGACGGCGGTGTCGTCCTCGTCGCTCCAGCGCGACAGGATGCCCTGGTGCGGATGGCGCCCGCGGCCGACGAGATCGGCGACGGTGATCCCCTCGGGTGCGACCGGCGCCTGCGGCAACAGGCCGAGGGTGCGCGCGAGTTGCCGCGCGGGCAGGCGGTGCACCTCCTTGCCGTCCAGGACGACGCGGCCCTCGCGGGGCGTGAGCAGCCGGGACATCGCGCGCAGGAGCGTCGACTTGCCGCAGGCGTTCGCGCCGACGATCACCGTGACCCGGCCCGCCGGTACGGCGAGGTCGAGCGACTCGATGACGGTCCGGTCGGAGTAGCCGAGGCTGAGGCGCTCGGCGGCGAGCGAGTGCGAGGTGGTCACAGTGAGCCTCCGGCCCTGTTGGTGCGGACGATCAGGTAGACGAGGTAGGGCGCCCCGAGCACGCCGGTGACGACCCCGACCGGGTAGCGGCTGTCGAAGGCGAACTGCCCGACGAAGTCGGCGACGAGCACCAGCAGCGCCCCGACGAGCCCGGCCGGCACCAGCAGCGACCTGCCTGGCCCTGCGATCCGTGCCGCGATCGGCCCGGAGAGGAACGCCACGAACGCGACCGGTCCGGCGGCCGCCGTGGCGAAGGCGATCAGCCCGACCGCCGCGACGATCACCGTGACGCGGCCGCGCTCGACGCGGACCCCGAGCGCGGAGGCGGTGTCGTCGCCGAGCTGCATGGCGGACAGGTTGCGCCCCTGCGCCAGCAGGACGGGGCCGAGGAGGACGAGCGCGGCGGCGGCCGGCACCACGTGCTCCCAGGCAGCTCCGTTGAGGCTGCCGGTCAGCCAGCGCATCGCCTCCTGGAGGTCCCATTCGGCGGCACGGGAGAGGACGTAGGAGGTGACGCTGTCGAGCATCGCCGAGATGCCGATGCCGATGAGGATGAGGCGCGTGCCGACGACCCCGTTCCGGAACGCCAGCGAGTAGACGAGCAGGGCGACCGCGAGTCCCGCGACGACGGCGAGGACCGAGACCGCCGTCTCGCCCAGCGAAAGCGTCACCAGGGCGATGGCCGCGGCGGCGCTCGCGCCCGAGGAGATGCCGATGACGTCCGGGCTGGCGAGCGGGTTCCGCAGCATCGTCTGGAAGGTGACGCCCGCCAGGCCGAAGCTGAACCCCGCCACGACGGCGAGGACCGCACGCGGCAGCCGCAGCCGTCCCACCGTGAAGGACGCCCCCGGCACCTCCTCGCCCATGACCACCCGCACCACGTCGTCGAGCGGGTGGAAGGACTGCCCGGCCATCAGGCTCAGCAGGAACGCGGCGACGACGAGGAGCGCGAGCACCAGCACCACGGCACGGCGCCGGGAGGCACGCCTGACGCGTCCGCGGCGGACGGCCTCGACCGTGGCGGCCGGGGGGCCGGGGACTTGGACGCTCACAGGGCACGCACTTTCTGCCGGCGGACGATGTAGATGAAGAAGGGCCCGCCGACCAGCGCGGTGACGATCCCCACGTCGACCTCGGCGGGCCGGGCGACGAGGCGCCCCACGATGTCGGCCACCGTCAGCAGCACCGCGCCCAGCAGCGCGGAGAACGGCAGCAGCCAGCGGTGGTCGACCCCGACGAGCAGCCGGCAGGTGTGCGGCACGATGAGCCCCACGAAGCCGATCGGCCCCGCGGCCGCCGTCGCGGCGCCGCACAGCACGACGGCCCCGAGCGCGGCGACCGCCCTGGCGAGGGCGACGCGTTCGCCGAGCCCCGCGGCGAGTTCGTCGCCGAGTGCGAGCGAGTTGAGCGTCCGCGCGGAGAGCAGGCTGAGGACGCAGCCCGCGAGGAGGAAGGGCAGCACCTGCCCGAGGCGGTCGAAGGACGCACCGCTCACCCCGCCGATCTGCCAGAGCCGGAAGCTCCCCGCGATGTCGTTCCTGGGCAGGATGACCGCGCTGACGAGCGAGGTGAAAGCGGCCGAGGTGGCGGCGCCCGCGAGGGCGAGTTTCAGCGGCGTCGCCCCGCCCCGCCCGAGCGAACCGACGGTGTAGACGAAGGCGGCCGAGACCGCGGCGCCCGCCATCGCCACCCAGATGTAGCCGGTAGCGGAGGAGAGTCCGAAGAACGCGACGGCCGAGACGACGGCGAGCGAGGCGCCCATGTTGACGCCGAGGATGCCGGGGTCGGCGAGCGGGTTGCGGGTCACGCCCTGCATCACGCCGCCCGCCAGCCCGAGCGCGGCACCGACGGTCACCGCGAGGAGCGTGCGGGGGATGCGCTTGGTCGCAGCGGCCTGCTCCAACGACCCGTCGCTCGCGCCCGTGAGCGCCGTCCAGACGTCGGACCAGGCGACGGTCCGGGAGCCGAGGGCGAGCGAGGCCACCACGACGGCGGCGAGTACCAGGACCGCGGCGAGGAGCCAGAGTACGCGAGCCCGCGCCGGACGCCGCAGCGCGGCGGCGTCCGGCGCGGACCGGGTGTCGACTGCCGTCACTTGACCTTGTCCGCGGCCTTGGCGAGCGCGGCGACGTAGTCGTCGAGCACCCACGGGATCGACAGCGGGGTCGGGTTGGCGGCGGTCCCCAGCGGCTCGGTGCTCGGCAGCAGGTAGGTCGAGCCGCGGTCGATCGCCGGCATCTTGGAGAGCAGCGGGTCCTTCTGGAGCGTCTTCAGCAGCTTGCCGCTGCCGTCGCCGTACCCGGTGACGATGTCGACGTCGTCGAACGCGTCGATCTGCTCGGCGCTCTGCGTCAGCGCGAACTTCTTCGTTCCCTCGGACGCCTTCGCGATGCTCTTCGGGGTCTTCATCCCGAGGTCCTCGAAGAACTGCGTCCGGGTGTCGTGCGTCGTGTAGTAGCTGACCTTGCTGACGTCCTTGGTGTCGACGTGCGTCATGAACATCGCCGACTTCCCCTTGATCTGCGGGTACTTGGCGACGGTCTTGTCGATGTCCTTCTCGATGTCGGTGATCAGCTCCTCGCCCTTCTCCGCGAGGCCGATCGCCTTGCTGTTGAGCCGGATGATGTCGCGCCACGGGGTCGCCCAGGCCGCGTCCGGGTACGCCACTACGGGCGCGATCTCGCTCAGCGTCTTGTAGTCCTGCTCGGTCAGTCCGGAGTAGGCGGCGAGGATCACGTCTGGCTCGGTGTCGGCGACGGCCTCGAAGTCGATGCCGTCGGTCTCGTCGAAGAGCTCCGGCGTCTCGGCGTCGAGTTCCTTCAGCCGCTCGTCGACCCAGGGCAGGACGCCGTCATCGTCGTCGTCGCCGAAGTTGGCCGCCGCCATGCCGACCGGCACGACGCCGAGGGCGAGCGGCACTTCATGGTTGGCCCAGTTCACCGTGGCGACGCGTTCGGGCTTCTCGGGAAGGGTGGTCTTCCCCAGGGCGTGCTCGACGGTGAGGGGGAAGGACTCCGAACTGCCCTTCGTGTTCTTGTTCTCCTCCTCGGAGTCGGAGGAACCGCTGCCGCACCCGGCGAGGGTGAGCCCCGCGAGGGCGACGGCGGCGGTGAGCAGGCGAAGGCGATGCGGACGTATCAACTTGTTCTCCACTTTCGAGATGGCTGGGTGCCCTCCTCGCACGCCTGGGACCCGGGATGCCGTCGTGGAGCTGTGCACCGTACTCGCGCAAACCAGTTAGGTAAGGCTTGCCTTGGTACTTTAGGTCAAGGGGGGCTGCGTCGCAATCAGCCGGTTGGGACGGAAGTGGGAGGAGCGGGTCAGTGGTGCGTGCGGCTCCGTGCGCAGGAAGCGCCAACTTTCCTACTGACAAAGGGGTTCGGTGACCTCGGTCTTCGGATGGAAGGGTCGGCTGTGCTCGAACGGCGCGCTCGTCCGTACTCGGCCGGGTGATCGGCGCTATCGGGTTCCGGGCCCCGTCGTGCTCAACGGTCGCTCGTGAGCGCCGCGATGAGCCGCTCCGCGGTGGGGAGGTTGCACCGGCCGAGATCGAGAAGCGGGGCGATGAGTTCGTCGGCGCACGAGGAGAGGTCGACGCGGAGGGAGGGCAGCAGCACGTCCGCGTCGGCGAGTGCGACAAGCAGTCGCCGGTACACGTCGTCCGCCTCGCGGAGCTTGCGGAGCGTCGTCGTCATGGGAGCGCCTTTCCGGAGCGGTTCTCACTTCTTGTGGTCACAGCGTCGCTCTGCGGACATAGTTGGGGAAGCAGAAACGGCGTGCAGGGACATCTGTCAAGAAGCGGAGAACGATGACGGCTGAGAAGGACGCAGCAACGGATTTCAGGAGCAACCCCCAGGTCTCGACGCTGGCCTACTTCGGCACGGAGCTGCGCATCAGGCGGGAGGAGGCGGGGCTCTCCCAGGCGACGCTGGCCCAATGCCTGTTCTGCACGCACTCCTTGGTCTCGCGGATCGAGTCGGCGCAGCGCGTACCGACCGAGGAGTTCGCGCGGCGCTGTGACGAAGTGCTGGGCACCGGCGGTGCCTTCCGGCGCCTGTGGCCCGTCGTGCTCCAGCACGCCTACCCGGACTGGTTCCGGCCGTTCGTTGAGCTGGAGAAGGACGCGCGGGAGATCTGGAACTTCGAGAACCAGGTGGTGCCCGGCCTGTTGCAGACCGAGGAGTACGCCCGCGCACTCTTCGCGGCCGCCCGCCTGCCCAACACGGACGAGCTGGTCGCGGCCCGCATGACCCGTCAGCACATCCTGGAGCGGGACGACCGGGCCCGGCTGTGGGTCGTGCTCGACGAAAACGTGCTGCGCAGGGCCGTCGGCGGATCGGAGCTCATGGCACGGCAGTTGAGCGTGATCGTCGGGGCGGCGGAGGACCCGCGGACCATCGTGCAGGTGGTGCCGTACGGGGTGGGCGCACACGCGAGTATGGACGGGCCTTTCGTCGGGTTGAGGATGGACGAAGGCGCGGACGTGGTGTGCACCGAGGGGCGGGTCCGCGGCCTTGTCCTGGCCGCCTCGAATGAGGTTGCCGAGTATCGGGACGCTTATGATCTCCTGCGGGCGGACGCTCTCTCCCCTCGGGCGTCACTCGACGCGATCGCCGCACGAGCAAAGGAACTCTCCTCATGACCAGCGCGAGAGATCTGCCGGCCAAGAGCTGGTGCAAGAGCAGCTACAGCGGCCAGGGCGGGGGCAACTGCCTTGAGGTGGCGGCCGGTTCGCCCAACGTGGCTGTCCGGGATTCCAAGGACCCCGACGGGGCCGCGCTCCTCGTCCCGCCCGGCGCTTGGCGCGCCTTCGTGGGGCAGGTGCGCGCAAGGGAGTTGTGACAGGGCCTCAGTCACGGGCGGCGCGGGGCGGGTTCCGCGAGCGTCTTCGGGACCTTCCCGCATGGTTGGCGGCGGAAGCGCAAAAGAAAACCCCCTGCACGGCAGAGGGTTGATCATGGTGTCGGGAGGCGTATCGAGCCATGGGCATGCGTGCTGCGCGCTCATGCAGCGCCGTTTACCGGGCGGCCTTCTGTGCGAGCTAGGTGGGCCGTGCACAGGGAGGGAGCGGCAAATGGCTCCAGCCGATCGACACGGAGCGGCGCGCGTACTTCCTTCAGGGCGCCTCGCATAAGGCCGAGATGGAGGGAGCAGACGATGTCCCGGTGTTCCTCTGCAAGCTCCAGGAACGGGCAGTGGCGCAGCGGAATGACGGGGGCGGAGTCGCTCTCCACGGGCCCGGGGTCGAAGCCGGCGTCATCGAGCACCCGGGACAGCCGGCTGATCGACTCCTCGGCGGTGAGGCGCTGTGCGGGAGACGGGGTGTCGGCGAGGTAGCGGCCCCACGCCTCGCCCGTAGCGGAAGCGGACTGTGCCGGGTGGTCCAGTGTTTCGGTCGCCAGGCCTGTCAGCATGTGGGCGAGCAGTTGGTAACTACGGCGATCCGCCGTGGTCCGGGTGGCGACGGCGCTGTACACGGCGCGAGGTCTGCCGGGTCGGCCGAGTGCTTCGCTGCTGCGTTCGGCAAGACCTTCGCCGACGAGTGTGTCCAGGTGGAAGCGCACCGTGTTGGAGTGCAGCCCCGTCTCCTCGGCGATCTCCCGCACACCGACGGGGTCGGCTGCGGAGCGCAGGAGGTTGAGGACACGGCCCCGGCTCTCACCCACAGCGCCCGTGTCGGGCTCGGTCGGATCATGCAACGTCGACTCACTCATTCGTTCAATTTTACCGAGTGTGTGCAGTAGAAACGAGTCAAACGGCGTTGATCACGCAGGTAGCCCTCGATGTCACTCGTCAACGAGGTCATCGAGTCCGGCCCGCGAGGTCGTAGGCGGTCGACGGGGACCTCGGAATCCGGGTCCAGGTCGACGAGGTACTGCGGTTCGCCGGCGAGCCGGACCACGCCCACGGTCTCTGAACCCCGACTCGCCCGGACCTCTTCGAGGCCTGGCCGATCACTGTCATTCCCCCTCCCTCGCGTGCACTTCGCGGCCCGAGCCGTGCCCCTGTGGGGGAGTGGGCGTCGAGGCCAGGGCCGAGTCGGGGTGGGGGCGGATCTGCATGCCCGGGCGACGCCGGTGCACGGTCACATAGGTCAGGCCGTCGAGCCCTGCTGTGATGCTCCGTGTCGAACCGTGCGGCAGCCACGTGAGTGCCCCTCCCGTGAGGGGCAACTCCCCTTCGGGCGTGTGCATCACGCCTCCGCCGGTGACGATGAGGATCAAGACGTCCAGGTCGGGCTCGGCGTGGGTGCCGATGTGCTCCCCCGCGGACAGTCGGACCAGATTGGCATCGAGTTGCCTGCCGGGTTCGGCCAGTTTCCACAGGATGCCGGACGCCTCGGGAGTGCTCGCGGCGGCGTGCACGTCGCACAGGAGGCGAGCGCCCGCCGCCCCGTCCGGCTTTTCGTACGGCCGGGCGTCAGGCACCGTCGGTCACCCGCGTGATGCGGACCTGCCACTGCTCGGGCCCCGACTCGACGTACTCCCAGGTGAACTTGCCGGGGTGGGTGGCTTCGAACTCACGACGCAAGGGCTTGGGGTCGTGGTTGTTGACGAGCACGAAGCACTCTCCCTCCGCGAGACGGGCGAACCGGGTGAAGATGCGGGGGTGACGACGTCCGTGCGGGATCTCGCGGACGTCGACAACGGTCGAGTCCTCCAGGTGGCCGCCGTTCAGAGCGGTGGTGAAGTCCTCGGTGAGCGCGGGCAGATCGACGCCCGGCAGCGCCCGCAAAGCGGGAAGCAGGACGTCGCGCTCCGCGCTCAGAAGGAGCGTGAGCCCTCCTGCGAGTGTGCGGATCGCTCCAGCGCGCGCCGAATCGTTCGCCGCTGCGTGCAGGGCATCGATCTGCTCACCGATCGTCTTGACTCCGGTGCGCAACGCGCGGACCATCAGCCGAGTTTCGGCCGCGCCGGACGCGGCCGCATACAGCGTCAGGTCGGTGGCCGCCAGGTAACGGTGCAGATGCTCGGCGAGCCCCGTGGCGGACTCGCCACCAGACGCCGAGACCGCTTCGATCCGCTCCAGCAGCTGCCCATGGGTTCGCTCGATCACGGCCTGGGCCCTCGTGTCCGGGTCTGTGTCGGTTGCCTGGATGAACACTTCTGCGGCAGG
>NZ_AJTQ01000012.1 GCF_000262345.1 Streptomyces xiaopingdaonensis
TGGCATACGGGGTCGCTCCTTCTTTCCTCCGGCAGGACGCTGCCAGCGCCGGCAGGATTATTACATGGTGGCTCGTGAAAAGTAAGGAGAGCCGATGCCGCCAAGGGAGCGCCGGCGTTGCGCGTCATTCTGACGCTGTGGCCTCCGGGTGCATCGACCCTACGTGGAGCGGCGCCATTTATTACACGTAACATTCGGAGAAACCTGACGCTCCGCCAGCCGCCGGTGAGGCTCCGAGCGCCGACGCTTCTCACGGCGAGGAAGGCATCAACCATGCATGTAGCCGAGATCTCCACTACCCGCCGCCACCGCGCACCCGTGCCCGATGGGCCGACCGCAGCCGTCCTCGCTGCCGCGGAAACCTCCGACCGGGTTGCCGTGGTCCACATGGAACTGCCCCCCGGCGGCGCCATGCCCGAACACGATCACGGGCTCTCCGAGATTGTGCTCATCCCCGTGGCCGGAGCCGTCGAACTGCGCCACAACGGTCAGGTCCGGACGCTGGAGGCGGGCACGGTTGCAACCCATGTCGCCGTCGGCGAGCGCGTCAGCCTGTCCAACCCGGGCGATGCCCCCGCCTCGCTCATGGTCGTGGCTTCGCCACCGCAGTTTGCGGACCGGCTGGCCGGCTGGTCCGAGGTCTGACCGCAGTATCCTCCGGACCGGAGAGAGGCGACATGTCGATGAACGCCACGTCAGCCGCGGTCGCAGGCGCCGTGACCTTCCTGTGGGTCGGAATGGTGCTGGCGATCTCCTTCATCGAGGCGCCGCTCAAGTTCCGTGCGCCCGGGGTGACAATCCCCGTCGGACTGGGTATCGGCCGGATGGTCTTCCGCGCACTGAACCGCGTCGAGATCGGCCTGGCATCCGTCATCGTCGTGGCGGTGGCCGTCGGTGACCCTCAAGCCGGCACCGTCGTACTCATCGGCGTCGTGGCAGTGCTGCTCGCCGTGCAACTGGCCGTCGTCCGACGTCGGCTGAATCGAAGGTCGGACCGAGTGCTCGCCGGTGAGCAACTCCCGCGCTCACGAGGGCACGTGTACTACGTGGGATTCGAAATCGCGAAGGTGCTTGCCCTGACGGCGTTGGGCGTCAGCCTGGCGGCCGCGTAGTCCGGCTGTCCCCGAAGGTCGGGCCCTGGTCTCGTCCGTAGATGCTTGTGCGGCTTGTGCCGGTGCAGTTGGTGTGTGGTGGAAGGTTTTCGAAGGCGGTCGGCCGGCTCCTCGTTGCCGACCCCGCTGACGCACGTCCGATGTACGACGAACGGCGGCAGGTCGCGACCGTTGCGTCACGTCCTGCCGCCGCATGTGCGTACGGAGTGTGTCGGGAGGGGGACTTGAACCCCCACGCCCTGTAAAGGGCACTAGCACCTCAAGCTAGCGCGTCTGCCATTCCGCCACCCCGACCAGGTGGTCGCTGGGGGCTTGCGCCCTTCGCGACGGGGTAAACATTAGCACCTCTTCGCGGGGTGGATCACCTGGCTGCGGGTCGGGGGGACGGGTAGCGGGAGGATGGGGGCACAGCAGCGACCTTGAGGAGGCAGCGTGAGCCAGTCGAGCCCGGCAGCGGGCGGGGAGCACGGAGTACCCGGGGGAGAAAGCGGGCGGCGGACCGCCGCGGCCGAGCGGGAGGTTGCCGACCTCTGCCGCGACCTCATCCGGATCGACACCAGCAACTACGGCCAGAACGAGGGTCCCGGCGAGCGGGCTGCCGCCGAGTACGTGGCGGAGCAGCTCTCCGAGGTCGGGCTGGAGCCGCAGATCTTCGAGTCCCGCCCGGGGCGCGCCTCGACGGTGGCCCGGATCGAGGGCGAGGACCCGTCGCGGCCGGCCCTGCTGATCCACGGGCACACGGACGTCGTCCCGGCCAACGCGGAGGACTGGACGCACCACCCGTTCTCCGGCGAGATCGTCGACGGCTGCGTCTGGGGCCGCGGCGCCGTCGACATGAAGGACATGGACGCGATGACGCTCGCGGTGGTGCGGGAGCGCATGCGCAGCGGCCGCAAGCCGCCGCGCGACGTGGTGCTCGCGTTCCTCGCCGACGAGGAGGCCGGCGGCGTCTACGGTGCGCGGCACCTCGTCGACAACCACCCCGGCCTCTTCGAGGGCGTGACGGAGGCGATCGGTGAGGTCGGCGGCTTCTCGCTGACCGTCGACGAGGACCTGCGGCTGTACCTGGTGGAGACGGCCCAGAAGGGCATGCACTGGATGCGCCTCACGGTCGACGGCACCGCGGGCCACGGTTCCATGACCAACGAGGACAACGCCATCACGGAGCTGTGCGAGGCGGTGGCGCGGCTCGGCAGGCACAAGTGGCCCGTCCGCATGACCAAGACCGTCGAGCGGTTCCTCGACGAACTCTCCGACGCGCTCGGCGTCGAGCTCGACCCGGACAACCTCGACGCGACGATCGCCAAGCTCGGCAGTGTCGCGAAGCTCGTGGGCGCGGCGCTCCAGAACACCGCGTCCCCCACCCAACTCGGCGCCGGCTACAAGGTGAACGTCATCCCGGGGCAGGCGACGGCGCACGTCGACGGCAGGTTCCTGCCGGGGTACGAGGACGAGTTCCTCGCCGAGCTCGACCGGCTCCTCGGGCCGCGGGTACGCCGCGAGGACGTCCACGCCGACCGGGCGCTGGAGACCGGCTTCGACGGGGCGCTCGCCGAGGCGATGCGCTCCTCGTTGCGCGCCGAGGACCCGGCGGCGCGGACGATCCCGTACATGCTCGCCGCGGGGACGGACGCGAAGTCCTTCCACGACCTCGGTATCCGCTGCTTCGGTTTCGCGCCGCTGAAGCTCCCGCCCGAGCTGGACTTCGCCGGGATGTTCCACGGCGTCGACGAGCGGGTTCCGGTGGACGCGCTGCAGTTCGGGGTGCGCGTGCTCGACCGCTTCCTCGACGCCTCCTGAGCCGCGCGCGCCGGCGAACGCCCGTTAACGGCAGGGGTGTTCGTCGGCGTGCCGACTCTGCCGCTTCCCCCGCGGGCATTTCGATGACGTGTGCCAGCGTGCCCGGAAAGGGTGAACGTTCCGATGGGTTCGTAGCCGTATTCCCTCGTCCTCGTTACTCGGGTTGCGGTCCTCGGCTGGGACCGCCCATGCAACGAGGAGGAATAGATGATCAAGAAGGCTGTCGTCACAGTGGCCGCCACCGGCGGTCTCGTGCTCGCGGGTGCGGGCATGGCCGTCGCGGACTCCGGCGCCGGGGGCGCCGCGCTCAACTCGCCGGGCGTCGCCTCCGGCAACGTCGTGCAGGCCCCCATCCACCTGCCGGTGAACGTCTGCGGCAACTCGATCAACGTCATCGGGCTGCTCAACCCGACCTTCGGCAACACCTGCGTCAACAAGTGACGTTCGCGGTTGCCATGTGCCTCACCCGATGAGGCGGTGACACGGGCGGCCCCGGAGCGCGCGCCACGCGCTCCGG
>NZ_AJTQ01000013.1 GCF_000262345.1 Streptomyces xiaopingdaonensis
ACTTTTCTGGGGGCGGACGCTTCGCCGACCTCCCCCGTGATTCGTCCAGCATCAGGCAAGTCAGGGGAAGAACTATGCGACAGGTCACCAAGCAGGGCCTGCTCACCATCGTTGCGGCAGGCGGCGTGCTCGCCATGTCCGGCGCCGGCACCGCGCTCGCCGACTCCGGAGCACAGGGCGGCGCCGAGGGCTCGCCAGGCGTGCTCTCGGGCAACAGCGTCCAGGTACCGATCGACGTTCCGGTCAACCTGTGCGGCAACAGCGTCTCCGTGATCGGGCTGCTCAACCCGACCTTCGGCAACACCTGCCACAACGGTGGCGAGAGCGTCACGCCGCCCCCGGAGAAGCCGAGCCCCGAGCCGCCGAAGCCGGGGCAGAGCACTCCGGAGGCCCCTCCGGAGCACCCCTCGACTCCGGACAAGCCCGCGACTCCGGACCGGCCCGACACCCCGGCCCAGCCGCCCGCGCCCGAGCAGCCGGGCGAGCGCACGGTGCCGGAGGAGACTCCCGCTCCCGAGCAGGAAGAGGAGCGTGCGGTGCCGGCTTCCTACGAGTCCCCGCAGCTTGCGGAGACGGGCAGCGGCTCGCAGATGGCCGTCGTCGCACCGCTCGGCGGCGCGCTGCTCCTGGGCGGTTACGTCCTCTACCGCCGCTCGCGCGCCGTCGCGCGCTGAGTCGCACGCACTCCGGGGGAGGGGCCGCAAGCGGCCCCTCCCCCTTCGTCTCTCCCCTTCGTCGTGCCGACCGGGCTCACCAGGTGGGACGCGGCTGGCGGATGATGCGGCGGCGCAGCCGTACCCGTCGGCTCCCGTCCGGGTAGAGGCGGGTGCGGGCGAGCTCCCAGTGGCCGTACTCGGCGTGCTCGGTCAGGAGTTGGGTCGTGTCCTTGCGCGAGACTCCGCGGGGGACGTACACATCGCGAAATTCGTATTCCGGCATCTCATCTATTGTGCGGGCAGTGCCCCTCTGCGGATAGCGTCTACCGTATGTCTGATGCTGCGCAGCCCAGCGCTGCCGATGTACGCGCTGCCGCCGAGGCGGTGAAGGCCGCCCTCGACCGGCACCTGGAGGCGGTCGAGCGGCGTGCCGAGGTGCCCGAGGGGACCGCCTCGGCGCAGGAGGCCGCATACGAGTCCGCCGTCTATGCCGCCTTCGACGAGCTTGCGCAGGCAGGCGAAGCCTACGACGAGCTCCTCTACGAAGTGCACGACGAGGTCACCCCGTTCGAGATCCCGAGCGGCGACGGGAGCGCCACCGGCTACCGCGGCCCGGCGGTCCCGAGCGCGCTCAACGTCTTCGCGCGGCGCGACTACACCGTCGTCGAGCCGGAACGGCTGCTCGCCCACGTCGAACGCCTCTCCGCCTTCGATCCGGAAGCCCCCGACACGGACGACGAGGAGGCGGCGGGCGCCGGCGTCCACTCGGCGCTCGGGGTCCTCTTCGGGGAGTACGAGCCCGACGAGATCGCCGTCCGCCACAAGGAGTTCGGGCTGGAGCGCGGTGACTCCACGGTGTGGGTCGCCGCGGCCGACGAGCCGGCCGAGCCCGGCGAGTGGTTCTCGGCCCCCTTCGACCAGGCCGACCAGGAGCGCGTCGTCTGGCGCTTCGACTCCAGTCCGCTCTTCGACGACGAGGACACCGCCTTCACCCCGCTCGGCGGTCCCGACGAGGACGACTACGAACCGCTCGACGACTTCGACGACGGCGAGGACCTCGAGACCGAGGGGGAGTTCGGCCGGAACGAGGGAGGCGCCGGAAGGTAGCGGTTGCGCGCGGCCCGGTCCGCGCGCGGGGAGAACACGGGCGCGCTTCGGCCGCCCGCCGG
>NZ_AJTQ01000014.1 GCF_000262345.1 Streptomyces xiaopingdaonensis
CGGGCGTGCGTGGTGCGGGCGTGCGGTGCGGCGGGCGCGGGTCAGGTGTCGGCGGGTCCCCGGCTCTCGCCGTCCGGGTCGAGTCTCCTGAAGCCCGGGTGGATGTCGCTGGAGAGGCCCTGCGCGGCGGCGACCCGGCCGAGGAGGCCGTTGAGCGCGAGCTGCTCCTCCGGGTCGAGTGCGGCGAGGAACTCGGACTCGTGGCGCTCGGCGGCACGGTGGATCTCCGTGAGGACGCGGCGGCCGGCCTCGGTCGGGTAGAGCGACTGATAGCGCCGGTCGTTGGGGTTGCGCCTGCGTTCGACGAGCCCGCGCTGCTCCAGCGTGTCGAGGAAGGGCACGAAGCGGCTCGGCGTCATGCCGATCATGCGGGCCACCTCCTGCTGGTGGTGGCCGGGGGAGCGGGCGAGCAGACGCAGCAGGCCGGCCTGCGGTGGCGTCAGGTCGAGCTCGCTTATTCGCCGCGCGAAGCTCTGGGCCGCGAACTCGCCGAGCTGCGTGAGCAGGAAGGTCGCCCGGCGGGTGGCGCCGTCCGGCCCGGCGGCGGGGGCAGGACGCTCAGACGATGTGGTCATGAGAAAAAGCCTAACCCTTGTCAACGATGTCCCGTGTGGAACTATATTGGAAGCGAAATGATGCCGAGGGAAGGGGAGTTGTGATGACTGTCGGTTCGACGGGAGACGTGGCAGCGGAGCCGCGGGCGCCGCAGACGGGCAACGACGCGAGGAGGCGGGGCCAGTCCGGCCCGCCGCTGTGGATTCCGGCGCTGGCCTTCGCGGGCCTGGTGATCGTCTCCGTGGTGCTGGCGAGCTCGATGCCGCAGCCCTCGGCCTCCGCGAGCGAGGCGCTGGAGTACTTCCGCGACAACGAGACGGCGGCACGGGTCGCCGGCATCCTCCAGTTCGGCTCGGCCTTCCCGCTCGCCATCTGGACCGCCGTCGTCTACCGGCGCCTTCGCCGCCTCGGCGTGACGGCCCCGGGGCCCGCCATCGCGCTCGTCGGCGGCGTGATGTCGGCGGTGCTGATGGCGCTGTGCGGGGTGCTCGGCTGGACGGCCTCCCGGGCCGCCTCCCTCGACAGCCCCGAACTCGCCCGCGTACTCGCCGACTTGATGTTCGCGGCCGGCGGCCCCGCGCACGTGGTGCCGTTCGGCCTGCTCCTCGCGGGAGTGGCGGTGCCGGCGCTGCTCGTGCGGCTGACGCCGACCTGGTTCGCCTGGGCCGGGATCGTGCTCGCCGCCGTCGCGGTCCTCGGGACGCTCGCGCTGTTCGACACCGCGTTCGGTATCCCGCTGCCGATCGCGCGGTTCGGCGGCCTGATCTGGCTCGTCGCGGCGAGCGTGCTCCTGCCGCGCGAGCGCCAGCGGAGGACGGCGCCGCAGACGGCGGGCTGAACGTGCGGGCGCCCGCGCGCTGTTCGCGCGGGCCCGGAGACAAGGGGAGGGGACTCAGGTGTGCGCGGGAAGCCACTCGTCGAGAAGGACGAAGACCATCCGCTCCATGCGCGAGGCCGCCTGCTCGGTGCTGCTCCCGGGCTCGCAGAGCAGGTCGAAGGTCTCGAAGCTCGTCAGCGTGAAGAGCATCAGGCACAGCTCGTCGCGCTCGTCGGGGGTGGTCTCGGCGCCGGTCTCCGCCGTCAGCCTGTCGATGAGGGTGCGCAGCCCGACGCGTCGGCGCTCGCCGCGGTGGCGGAGCGTCTCCTCCAGGTCCGCGTCGATCACCGCCAGGCCGCGGAGGCGGCGGAGCGCCGTGCGCGCGGAGGAGTAGAAGCCGGCGAAGACGGCGATGAACTTCGCGAGAGCGGTGCGTGCGTCGGTGGCTGAGGCGAAGACGTCGCGGACGCCTCCCATGCCGCCCCGCGCGGCGAGGTCGTCGAAGAGCGACTCCAACAGGCCGGTGCGCGACTCGAATTGGTAGTAGACCGTCATCCGGGCGACGCCTGCCTGGCGTGCGACCGCCTCCATGCTGAAGGCGCCGGGGCCTTTTTCGCCGGTGAGGAGTTCGCCGGCGGCGGTGAGGATCTTGGTTCGGGTCTGCTCGGTCGCTGCCGCTTGGCGCTGGCCTGTTCGGTAGGGGCGAGGCGTCATGGCTCGACTCCAGGAAGACAAAGGGGTGGTCGCGGCATTCTATTGTATGGCCAGTCTATATAAAATCGAGGGGTGCGCCTGGCTGCGCAACTGCCGCACACCCCGCCCGACTTCACACGCGCGACGACGGGAGGCGGGGCCGGGCGCGAGGTACGGCGGTTCACCCGCTGCTCCAACTCGGGTGCACGGCCGACGTGTTGCTCTCACGGGAGGTAGCAGATGACGTATCGCCACATGAGCGTCGCCGAGTTGGGCGGGGCCGACGTACTGCGCTGGCGCGAGGCCGCGTTACGGGCGCCGGGGCCGGGGGAGGCCCAGGTGCGCGTGGAGGCGTGCGGGGTCTCGTACGGGGACGTGCTGCTGCGGGCAGGCGTGATCCCCGGTGGTCCGAAGCGCCCGTTCACTCCGGGGTACGACCTCGTCGGCGAGGTGGCGTCGGTCGGTCCGGGGGTCACCTCCGTACGGGTCGGGCAACACGTCACCGCGCTGGTGCGCAGCGGCGGCTACGCCGAGTACGCGAACGTGGCGGAGGAGCGCCTGGTACCGCTCCCCGAGGGGGTCGATTCGGTCTCGGCCGCGGCCGCCGTCCTCAACTACTTCATCGCGTACCAGATGCTCCACCGCGTGGCCCGCGTCGGGCGCGGCGGCACCATTCTCGTACACGGTGCCTCCGGCGGCGTCGGCACCGCCTTCCTCGAACTCGCGGGCGTGGCGGGGGTGACGTGCTACGGCACCTGCTCGGCGAAACGGTTCGCGCAGGTGCGGGAGCTCGGCGGGCACCCCATCGACCGGGAAACCGAGGACTTCACCGAGGTGGTCAGGGGCCTGCCGCAGGGACAGGTCGACGCGGTCTTCGATCCCGTCGGGGGCGGGCACTTCCGGCGCTCGTACCGGACGATCGGGAAGGGCGGGGCGCTCGTCGCCTACGGGCAGAACGCGGCGCTCCGCGGCGACCGCGCCGACCGGCTCGTGGGGGCGCGCGGCTTCCTCGGCGGGATCGTGCTGCCGAAGCTCGTGCCGGACGGCCGGCGCACGGTCTTCTACAACGCCTGGAGCCTGGAGAAGGAGCAACCCGCCGCGTACAGGCACGACATGGAGGCGGTGCTCGACCTGCTGAGACGCAACCGTATCCATCCCCGGATCGGACGGACGACGCCGCTGAGCGAGGCGGCGGAGGCGCAGCGGGCGATGGAGCGCGCCGAGGTCGGCGGGAAGATCGTGCTCGTCACGGGCTCCCACGCGTGAGGAGCAGCCGGACGGGGCCGGACGCCTGCGTCGTGCGCATGGCGTCCGACCCCGCCCGGCGCTCGGTGCGGGTCGAACGACCCGGCGAGCGCGACCGGTCGGTGCGCCGGTGTACCGACCGGTCAGCTACCGAGGCCCGCCTGCCGGGCCCTGATGACGGCCGTGGTGCGGTCGGTGACGTGGAGCTTGGCGAAGATCTGCGAGAGGTAGTTGCGGATGGTCTTGGCGGAGAGGCCGAGTTCCGCCGCGATACGGCTGTTGCTCTTCCCGTCCGCCAGCATGGTGAGCACGCTCCGCTCCCTGCCGGTGAGTTGCGGGAAGGGATGTTCCTGTACGGGGGGCTGCTTGAACCTGGCAAGGAGGTAGTCGGCGACCTCGGGGCCGAAGAGGACGCCGCCGTACCCCACCTCGAAGACGGCGCGGTGTATCTCCTCCGGGTGGGCGCCCTTCATCAGGTAGCCCCGGGCGCCGGCGCGGATGGCGGCGGCGATGTTCTTCGAGGTGTCGTCGGCGGTGAGGACCACGACGCCGGTCTCCGGACACCTGGCCTGGAGCAGCCTCGCTGCTTCGATGCCGTTGAGTCCCGGCATGCTGATGTCCATCAGGACGACGTCGGGGTGCATCTCCACGCACGCGGCTGCGACGTCGCTTCCGTCGGCGACCTCACCGACGACCTGGAGGCCGTCGCACCCCTCGATGAGCTGCCGCAGGCCCTGGCGGTAGAGCGGATGGTCGTCCGCGATGAGGACGCGCAGATATCTGGTGGACATGGCATTCATCGCTGTACTCCTCGGTTGGTCGGCGCCGCGTTCGTCCGCCGGCGCACCCGTCGGGGCAGGCGCCGGGCAGGAGGCATCGGGGCAGGAGGAAGGAGGGCGAGAAGGAGGTCGGGGATCGCGGGCGTGGTCAGTTGACGGGTAGGGGAAGCCGCACCCGCACGACGGTGCCGTGCGGTTGGCGGTGCGTCACGCTGAAAGTGCCGCCGTGCTCGTGTGCCTCCCGGCACATCGAGGGCAGGCCGAGGCCCGAGGTGGCGTCGCTCGCGATGCCGACACCGTCGTCGGTGACGGTGAGGCACACGGTGTCCCGGCTCACCGTCAGGTCGGTGTGGCAGTGCTCGGCGCCCGAGTGCCGTGCCGCGTTGGCCACGGCTTCGCCCGCGACACCGCGGAGCGCCGACTGGAGGCGCGGTGGAAGGGCCGACGCGTCCCCCGTGATCTTGCAGGTGAAGCGCGTCCTGCCGGCCGACGCCTGCGAGAGCGCCTTGGTGTGCATGTTCAGGAAGCCGGCGAGGTCGGTGTGCTCGCGCGTGGGTCTGTGGCCGCGGCGCGGTGCGTAGCGCAGGCTGCGCAGGGTGTGGCGGAGCTCCTCCAGTGAGCTGTTCACGTCGTCGACGGACTCGGTGAACAGCTCCGCGGCCTGCTCCGGACGGTCCCGGACGAGCAGCACCGCGCTCTGCATGCGAAGCTGCAGGGCCGCGAGGTTGGGCGAGAGCGAGTCGTGGAGCGTCTGCGCTAATCGGTGGCGCTCCTCGCGGCGTGCCTGGTCGATGTCGTGCGGACGAGGTCGGGAGCTCGCGCTCCGGCCGCGTCCCGGCAGCGTGCGCCTGGGGCGCCAACGCAGCATCCACAGGACCAGGGCGAGGCCGCCGAACGCCAGCGCCGCCAGCGTCGACCTCTCCGGTCGGTCGCTGGCCCGGGAGACGGAGCGGGTCAACTCGCGCGTCAGCGCGCCCGATCGGTTTCCGCCTCTTTTTGCAGGTCTGCCAACTAGGTCATGCATGGCTAGAAGTCCCCCGTTGAGTCGGACTCGGCACTCACATTGCCATACCCGCAATCACAGGCCGGAGCCTACTGAGCTTCACCTTTGCTACAGGTGATTCAAGACCGCCGTCGGCGATCCTCCCGATGATCTTTCGGTGCACTTACTACGGTTCAGGACTTTATGGTCCCGCAAGCGTAGGCGCAAGACTTACTTGTGCCCGGGTGAGTACCCGCGAGTGGCCTCAAGTGCCGGTTGTGATAGGACAGTTGTCAATCGCGTGAGTGAGCACTTACCCTCACCGGGGAGGCGACGCGTTGGTCCCGGGGGACTGGGAGCGCGTCCAGTCCGTATGCCCGAACGTCGCACCACGTTGAGGAGGCATTCCGATGGACCGACTACCCGCAGGCGCCGAGGAGCCCGGGCTCCGGATGTACCGGGTCATGGCAATGATCCGCGCTTTCGAGGAGCGCGTCGGCGAGTTGGCCGAGGAGATACCCGGAGCCGTGCACCTGTACATCGGGCAGGAGGCCGTGGCCGCGGGCGTCTGCTCGGTGCTCCGCGACGGCGACCACCTGGCGAGCACGCACCGCGGCCACGGCCACGCGATCGCCGCCGGCTGCGAAGTCGAGGCGATGGCAGCGGAGTTGTACGGACGCTCAGACGGCGTGTGCAGCGGCAAAGGCGGCTCGATGCACATCGCCGACCTCGGCCACGGCATGCTCGGCGCCAACGGCCTCGCCGGCGGCGGAGTTCCGCTCGCCTGCGGCGCAGCCCTCACCGCGCGGCAGCGCGGCACCGACGACGTCGCGGTCGCCTTCACCGGCGACGGGGGCGCCAACCAGGGCGCGGTCCTGGAGAGCCTCGTGCTCGCCCGCATGCTCGACCTGCCCGTGGTCTTCGTCGTGGAGAACAACGGCTACGCGCAGGCCACTTCGGCCGCACGCCACTTCTCCGGCACGGACATGTCGGCGCGGGCCGCGGGCTTCGGCATCCCCGGCGCCGTCGTCGACGGGGCCGACGCGCTCGCCGTGCGGGACGCCGCCTCGGAGGCCGTCGACCGGGCACGGAGCGGGCGGGGACCGACGCTCGTCGAGTGCAGGGCCCAGCGCTTCCACGGCCACATGGAGGGCTGGGACAACCAGGCGTACCGGCCCTCGGGCGAGGCCGAGCGGCTGCGCGCCGAAGCCGACCCGCTCGCGCTGCTCCGCCGCCGCCTCACGGAGGCAGGTCAACCCGCCGACGCGGGCGCCGAGTTGGACCGCGCCGAGAAGGAGAGCGCGGCCCGCGTCCAGGCGGCCTTCGACCGGGCGGCGCAGCCCGCCGAGCCGCTCCTCACGGCGCTGACGACGGACGTCTACGCCGCCCACTGACCCCTGGCGCCGCCAGGAGGTCCCGTCACGTCGAAGGGGGAGAAAGCGTGCGCACCATCACCTACGCGCAGGCCATCCGCGAGGCGCTCGTCGAGCGGATGGGGCAGGACGAGTCGATCGTCCTGATGGGAGAGGACGCCACCAGCGCCTGGGGGCCGACCCAGGGCATCGAGCAGGAGTTCCCGGGGCGCGTGCTCGACATGCCGATCACCGAGTCGGCCTTCGTGGGAGCCGCGGTGGGCGCGGCGGCGACCGGGCTCCGTCCCGTCGTCGACCTGCTCTTCGTCGACTTCGCGACGGTCTGCTTCGACCAGATCGTCAACCAGGCGGCGAAGCTCCGCTACATGACAGGGGGAGGCGTACGGGTGCCGCTGGTGCTCCGCGCCATGTGGGGCACGGGGATGCGGCGCGGTGCGCAGCACTCGCAGGCGCTCCACCCGCTCTTCGTGCACGTGCCGGGGCTGAAGGTGGTGACGCCCTCGAACCCGGCGGACGCCAAGGGCCTCATGGCGACGGCGCTCCAGGAGGACGACCCGGTGCTCTTCCTCGAGCACAAGATGCTCTACTTCACACCCGGCGAGGTCCCCGAGGAGCCGTACGCGGTGCCCTTCGGCGAGGCGTCGGTCGTGCGCGAGGGGTCCTCCTGCACCGTCGTCGCCGTCGGGCGGATGGTGCAGGTCGCGCTCGAAGCCGCGGACCGACTCGCGGAGTCGGGGGTGCGGTGCGAGGTGCTCGACCCGCGGACGCTCTCGCCGTTCGACAACGCTGCCGTCTACCGGAGCGTCGAGAAGACCGGCCACCTCGTCGTCGTCGACGAGGCGCACCCGAGGTGCGGGCTGGCCGCGGACGTCGCGGCGCAGGTGGCGCAGGACTGCCACGGCGCACTGCGCGGTCCCGTCCGGATGGTGACGGCGCCGCACGCACCCGTGCCCTTCAGCCCGGCCCTGGAGGACGCGTTCACACCGGACGCCGCCGAGGTCGTCGAGGCCGTACGTGCCACCGGGGCCGGCGAGCCGGCGCCCGCCCTCGCGTGAATACACCACCGCGCACCACGTACCGGACGAGGAGACGGGGATGACACTTCCGTTCATCAAGCAGGCGCAGGAGGGGCGTGCCGTGTGGCACGTGGGCGCCCTGCTCAACTTCAAGGCCACGGGCGAGGAGACGGACGGTCAGTTCTGGATGGCCGAGCAGATCTCCCCGCCCGGCTACACCTCGCCGCTGCACACGCACACCAGGGAGGACGAGATCTTCGTCGTGCTCGACGGGGAGATGAGCGTGCGCGTGGGGGAGGAGCACCACAAGGCGGTGCGCGGCGCCGTCGTCTTCGCGCCGCGGGGGCTGCCGCACCAGTTCCAGGTCGAGGACCCGGACACCCGGTTCCTGCTGATGGGGACGCCGGCCGGCTTCGAGAACTGGTTCTTCGAGACGGGCGAGCCGGCCCAGGGGCTCGTGCTGCCGCCTCCGCCCAAGGGGCCGCCGGACGTCGGCAAGTTGCTCGGCGCGCTGGAGCGTTACGGGGCGCGGATGGAGGGGCCGCCGCCCGGCCCGGGCGACGACGTGCCGCACACCCACTGACGCGGCAGCGGGAAGGAGCCGCGCGTACGCGCCGCCGTCGGGCCTGGCGGCGGTGCGTACGCGCCCGCGGTGCGTGCGAGGGGCCGTGAGTGAGCGGCCGCTCGTGTGGGACTACGCTGGACCGCCGCGCACGGGAGCCGTGCGCGGTCTTCGCATGCCGGCCACGAGTCCGGCCCTTCCCAGGAGCTTTCATGAACATGCGTGAGCGAATCATGAACGCGGCAGAGCGGGTGATCCGTGAGAAGGGGCTGCCGAAATGCACGACCAAGGAGATCGCCGAGGAGGCCCAGTGCTCCGAGGGTGCCATGTACAGGCATTTCCGGAGCAAGGAAGAGCTCTTTCTCGCCGTGCTCGCCGAAAGGATGCCGGGACTGCTGCCCGTACTGCGGGACCTGCCCGGGCAGTTGGACGCGGGAGAGGACGTACGCGCCACACTTGAACGCGTGACCGAGGAGGCACTCGCCTTCTACCGGGAGTCCATACCAATGACCCTCTCGGTCTTCTCCGAACCGAAACTCATGGTCTCGCACCGCTCCTGGATGCAGGAGAACCAGGTCGGCCCGCACCGTGCGGTGGAGCTGCTCGCCGCCTACCTGGAGTCGGCGAAACGGGCCGGTGCGGTCGGCGCGGAGGTCGATCCGGACGCGTCGGCGCGGCTGTTGCTCGGCGCCTGCTTCCTCAGTGCGTACAACGAGGAGCTGATGCCGACGTCTCCGCCCTCCGACCGCGCGGTGCAGACACGGGCGCTCGTCGACCAGTTGTGGAGGGCGCTCGCGGCACCGGCGTGACGCGGGCGCCGGGCCGCCCGGTCCGGGAGCGGAACCCCGGCGGCGGCTGCGGCGCCCCCACCGCGCGGCAACCGCCGCCGTGCGCAGCGGCGCTCTCGCGTTAGCGGACGCGAAGTTCGCGGTGCACCCGCGGCCGGCCTCCGGCGCACCCGTCGCTGCGGCGCCGAGTCGGCCGGACGGCGGCGGGCCGCGTCGGCTGCCGCCTGCCGTGCGGGGCTCCTGGCGGCAGCGCGCCCCGGGGTTGCTGCGCTCTCTGGGGACGTCGTGCCGGTGCCGGGCGGGCCGTGCCGGGCGCGACAGTAATTCGACGGCGGCCGGGCTCTTCGGCTCGGATTTGTTTCGCTTTGAATTCCCTCCGTGTTGCCTGGAATTCCGGCACGGCGAAACGGAGTTGCCGCATTCTGCGCCCGCGCCGCCGCGAGCCGGGCGTGCGGAAGCCTGCGGCCGGGGGAAATTCTGTCGGAGTTCTCTTCCCGCGGCGGGCGGGCAGGGTTTCCGTGGCCGAAACCAAACGCTCACGTGCGCAAGCGAGTTGTCCTTGGGTGGGGCCGGAACGGTGTCCGGCCCCACCAGGGTCACGCGGCGGCGGACACCGCTTCCGCGGCGCGGTCGATCTGGTCCCGGTTCGGCATGCAGGGCATCAGCAGGACTTCGTCGCAGCCGGCTTCCTCGTACTCGCCCAGCAGCTCGGCGAGTCGGCCCGACGAGGTGGCCGCGTTGCGGACGATGTGGTCGGCGAAAGGCCCCGCGCCGCGGTAGTACGAGCGGAGGTACGCCTCCGTCTCCTCCGCGCCGCCGGGCCCGAGCCCGACGTACGCGATCGCGGCGAGCCGCGGGCGCCCCGTCCTCCCCGTCCGCTCCCAGGCCGCCCGGAACTGCTCGGCACCTCCCCGGAACATCCCGGGCCCCGTACCGCCGCCTATCCAGCCGTCGCCGAAGCGCGCCGCACGCTCCAGCGCGCGCGGCGCATGGCCGCCGAGGAGCAGCGGCGGCCCACCCGGACGCGCGGGGGCCGGGCCGACGGCCGAGGGCTTGCCCGCCTCGGCCGAGGACCACAGCTCGCGCAGCTCCCGGAGTTGGGCGTCGGTCCGCGCGCCGCGCCCAGCGAGCTCGACGCCGCCGACGGCGAAGTCGTCCGGGCGCGAGCCGACGGCGAGGCCGAGCGTGAGACGGCCGTGCGAGAGCCGGTCGACGGTCGCCGCCTGCTTGGCGAGGAGCGCCGTGCCCGCGCGGAGCGGGGCGATGAGGATGCTGGTGGCGAGTCCGATCCGCTCGGTGACGGCCGCGGCCGCCGCCAGCGCCGTCAGCGGTTCCCAACTGCCGTGCACGAGGCGGTCGATGACGCCCAGCGTGGAGAAGCCGCCCGCCTCCGCGTGGCGTGCCCAGGCGACGACGTCGTCGCCGTTCACCGCGGGGTGGGCCGTGGGCAGGCCGATACCGACGTCCATGTCACTCCCCCGCGAGCGGCTGGTCGTGGCGGCGGGAGAGGACCATCTCCAGCGCCGCCTGGCGGAAGAACGCCTGCGCGCCCTCGCGCGTCGTCATGTCGCGGGGCGCGGCGAGGTGTTCCTCCAGGCCGCGCTCGAACTCGCGGACCGCGGGCTGCTGGCTCATGTGCGCGGCCACCATCGGCAGCGGTCCCTCGATCTCGATGACGCGGACCGCCATCTCCTTCCCGACGAAGGCCATCGTGCCGAGCAGCCGGCCCTGTACGGCCCCGTCCTCGCCCGTGATGTCGAACTGCGGGCGGCCGCTCTTGCGGAAGAGTTCCTTCACCTTCTCCTCGCTGCCGGGAAGCAGCGGGTAGAAGAGGGCGTGCCAGGTGCTCATAGCGGTCTCCTGTTCTGGGTGGCGTGTCTGCGGGTGCGCGGCGGTCACTGGCTCGCGGTGACGCCGCCGTCGACGTGGAGGATCTGGCCGGTGACGAAGGCGGCCTCGGGTGAGGCGAGGTAGGTGACGGCAGAGGCGACCTCCTCGGCCTCCGCGGTCCTGCCGAGCGGGATGCGGCCCACGAGCATGCGCATGAACTGCTCGTCCTGCGCGGAGCCGGAGACGAAGTCGGTACGGACGAAGCCGGGCGCGACGGCGTTGACCCGCACCCCGTGCTGCCCCCACTCGGCCGCCAACTGCTGGACGAGCAGGTTGAGTCCGGCCTTGCTCGCGCCGTACGCACTGAACCCCCGCCGTGCGCCGAGGGTTCCGCGCACGGAGGAGAGGTGCACGATCCGCCCGCCGCCGGCCGCGACCATCGACCGGCCGACGGCCTGCGAGAGCCAGAAGGCGCCGAGCAGGTTCGTCTCGACGACCGCGCGCCAGTCCTCCTCGGCGATCTCCGTGGCCGGCGCGACGACGAGTGCGCTGGCGCTGTTGACGAGGAGGTCGACGCCGCCGAACTCTTCGGTGACCTCGGCGACGAGGCGCCGTACGTCCGCCGGATCGCGGACGTCGACCGTGTGGGCGCTCCCCGAGCCGGGGCCGAGCGAGCGCGCCACCTCCTCGGCCCGCTCCTTCGATCTGCCGGCGACGGCGACGCGCGCGCCCTCCTCGGCGAGCGACCGGCAGACCAGGGCGCCGATGCCGCCGTACCCTCCCACCACCAGCGCTCTGTCGCCGTCGAAGCGCTTCTCGGCGCTCATCTCCGCACCTCCTGGGCTATGCGGTGCTCCGCGGCACCGCCCGCAGGCGCCGCCTGCGGCAAGTCGAAGATCCGCCGGGCGTTCCCGGCCCGGATCAGTTCCAAGTGCTCCTCCGGCAGCCCCAGTTGGTCGAGGCGGTGCAGGGACTCGGGGAGCGGTGCGCTCATCGGCGGGGTGTCGGTGCCGAAGAGCACGTTGTGCACGCCGAACGCGTCGACGGCGGCGGCGAGGGCGCGGCGGCTCGGCGTCGCGGTGTCCACGTGGACGCGTCGGAGCTCGTCGGCGAGCGGCGGGGGCGGGTCGGCCGGTGCGGGCGCCTGCCCCGTGTTTCCCGGGGGGCCGCCGCCGAACCCCGGAGGCATCCGCCGCGCGCGCTCCAACCGCTCCAGCAGCAGGGGCAGTCCGCCTCCGCAGACGGGCGCGATGATCCGGAGCGCGGGGTACTTGCGCAGCCAGCCGGCGAAGAGGACGGCTGCGGTGCCCGTCGTCACGTCGGCGGGCCGCGCGATCTGCTCCACGAGTCGCAGGTCGTCGAGGGCCGCGCCGCCGGCGGGCTCGGCCGGCGGGTGGAGCATGACGGGGGCGCCGTGGTGCGCGGCCATGGCGAAGAAGCCGTCGGCCTCGGGACCGTCGAGGAACCGGCCCTGCACGCTGGAGTTGACGATGAGGCCGACGAACTCCGGCTGCTCCAGCCGCTTCGCGGCGCGCTCCCACTCCGCGTCCCCACCCAGCGGGTTGACGTACGCGTACGCGCGGAGGGACCCGGGGTGGGCACGGACCTGCTCGCCGAGCCAGTCGTGGAAGCGCTCCAAGTCCCCTGCGGGCTGGCGGTAGTTGTCGACCCCCGGTGTCTTCACCATCGTCCCGGCGCCGACGGGGCTGCCGACGACGGTGGTGGTGATCCCTGCGGCGGCCTTCGCCTCCAGCATGCCCTCGACGTCCGCGAGGCTCGGCGGCATCGGGTAGCGCCGGAAGAGCTCAGGAGACGTGAGGTGCCCGTGTACGTCGATCGCCATCGACCCTCCCGGGGTGAGTGAGTAAACGCTCACGAGGATGCGGCCGTCCTGACGGGACGTCAAGGGTGCACGGAAAACCCGGGACGGAGTCCCGGGACGGTCCGGGAAGAAGTCCCGGGCCCGTCAGACGGATGTCCGGTGCCCCCGGGACGCCCCGCCGCGCAGCATCTACTGGCGTGCCGGCGTCCACCGGACGGCCGGCCGGAGCGCCGCAGGGCCCGGGGCGGTGCCGTCCGGTGGCCGGGGCGTTCCACGTCCCGGCCGATCCTCCGAGGAGAGCGGATATGCAGAGAAACGTGAACGTCTGGTTGCTCTCGTCCTCCAGCGTTCAGCTCGGCACGTTGTGGATCATGAAGACGTCGATCCTGCCGATGCTCAACTCGATGCCGTACAAGGCATACGTCGATGCCTGCCAGCGCATCGACATGCACGTCTTCCACCCCATCGCGTTCTGGAACGGCCTGGCGACGACCGGCCTCAGCGCCGCGCAGGCGATCCGGTCGGACGACCCGGTCGCCAAGGCCCTCTACGCGGCGGGCGCGTTGGGCATGGGCGTCGTCGCCGTCGCCTCCGAGGGCGTCAACCGGCCGATATGGCGGCAGATCGAGCGCTGGAGCCCCCAGCAGTCCTCCGACGGCTGGCGCGCGAAGCGCCGCCGCTGGCACCTCGCCCACCAGACCCGCACGCTCGGCGCCGCCGTCGCGGCGGGCGCCTTCGTCGCCGCCGCGCTGCGCTGATCCGACGACCCGGGAAGACCGCGGGGGCGCCGCGCCCCGCCCGAGCAGAAAGCGAGAGGAAGCCATGGCAGAGCCGTCCCAGAGCGTTCAGGACCGCAAGGACCTGGTCCGCCGGATCACCGAACGCGCCTTCAACGAGGGCGATCTCTCCGGCATCGACGCGCACTTCGCGCCCGACTACGTCGTCAACGCGCCCGGGCTCCCCGACCAGCCGCCGGGGCCCGAGTCCTTCCGCCAGGCGGTCACGCTCTGGCGCACCGCCTTCCCCGACGTGCACGTCACCGTCGAGGACGTCGCGGGCGAGGACGACCGCGTCTACTGCCGGTTCACCACGCGGGGCACCCACCGCGGGCCGCTCATGGGGATGGAGCCGACCGGACTGCCCATCACCGTCCACGAGATGTCCTGCCACCGGTTCGCCGGCGGCAAGGTCGTCGAGTCCTGGATCGGCGACAACGTCCCGCGGATCCTCCTCGACATCGGCGCCCTCCGCCCCATCGAGCAGGCCGCCTGACCCACCGCGCCGCCCCCCGACGGCCACGAAACCAACGGAGGAGCCCGTCATGCACCGCACGTTGATCATCGCCCGCATGCAGCCGGGGGCGCAGGACGACGTCGCCCGCATCTTCGCGGAGTCCGACCGCACGGAGCTGCCCGCCGTCGCGGGCGTCACCCACCGCGCGCTCTACCGCCTCGGCGACGCGTACGTGCACCTGCTGGAGACCTCGGCGTCCGGCGGGGCGGCGGTCCAGGAGGCCCGCAGGCACCCGGAGTTCACCAGGGTGAGCGAGCGGCTCTCCCCGTTCATCACGCCCTACCTGCCCGACTGGCGCTCGCCCAAGGACGCCGTCGCCGAGTGCTTCTACACCTGGGACAACGGGACCGAGCGATGAACGCGCCCCAGGGGGAACGTCCGGCGGCGGCGAGGACGGGGACCGCGGAGGGCCGCGCGCGCCCGGCCTCCGTCGAGGGCAGATGGCGGTTGCGGGCGTACGCGCAGGAGGTGGCGGAACAGTTGCTCACCTCGCTCGCGCCGCTCCACGCCCTCTCCGGTGTCGCACTGCCGGAGTCGGTGGCAGCCCGTACGTCCCGGAGTACGCAGGTCACCTGCCCCGAGAGCGGCACGCTCCAGCAGCCGCTCGTGGAGGTCGGCGACGAAGTGCGGGCCGGCTCGGCCGTCGCCGTCCTGGAGACCTCGGGACGGATGCGCCTGCTCACCGCGCGCGCCCCGGGCCGGGTCGCAGCCGTCCACGTGCCGAGCACCCAACAGGTCGAGCAGGGACGGGTGTTGCTGACCCTCGAGCCCGCCGGCTGACGGCACACCTCCGACCGCGACACGCGCAACCACTCACACACGAAAGGCGATCCGATGACGATCGAGCACGGCACCGGCACCCTGCGTCCCGTCACCGCCGCGGTGATCGAGGAGATCCTCACCACGCACGCCGGCGTCCCCGCCGAGGCACTCGAAGGCCGACTCGACACACCTCTGGAGGAGTTGGGCGTCGACTCGCTCGCCGTCCTGGAGCTGGAGGCGGTCGTCGCCGACCGGCACGGGCTCCAGGTGCCCGAAGGGGCGGTCGGCATGGGTGTCAACACCATCGTCGACCAACTCACCGCTCTCGAAGGGAGGGTCGGCTGACATGGCGGGCCACACGGAGAACAGCGTCGTCATCGCCGCACCGCTGCAACTGGTGTGGGACCTCACCAACGACGTCGACGGCTGGACCGACCTCTTCACCGAGTACGCGGCCGCCGAGGTCATGGAGCGCAGGGGGAACACCATCCGGTTCCGCCTCACCCTCCACCCCGACGAGGAGGGACGCGTCTGGTCCTGGGTGAGCGAACGGACGCTCAACCCCGACGACCACACCGTCCACGCCCACAGGTTGGAGAAGGGGCCCTTCGCGTACATGCAGATCTTCTGGCGGTACGAGGAGGTGCCCGAGGGCACCCGTATGACCTGGATACAGGACTTCTCCATGAAGCCGCAGGCCCCCGTCGACGACGCCGGGATGACGAAGCGGCTCAACACCAACTCGCCCGTGCAGATGGACGCGATCAGACGCCGCATCGAGGAACGGGCGAAGGCCCGGGCCGCGGCCGGCGCGCAGGGGAAGTGATGAGCGTGGCACCCGAGCAGCAGCACCCGGTCGTCGGGATCGACGACGTCGCCGCCAACCACCGGCGCGGCGGCGAGACACGCGCCGTCCTCACGCCGACCACGACGGGGGCGACCTCCGGCTTCATGGGCGTCGCCAGGCTCGCCGAGGGCGAGTGCATCGCCGAGCACTACCACCCGTACAGCGAGGAGTTCCTCCTCCTGATCGAGGGCGAACTCACCGTCGACATCGACGGCAGCCCCGTCGTCCTCGCCGCCGGCCAGGGGATGTGCATCCCGAAGCACGTCCGGCACCGGCTGCGCAACACCGGCGCGGCGCGGGCGTTCGCCGTCTTCCACCTCGCGCCGCTCGCGCCGACGCCGCCCGAGGGCCACGTCGACACCGAGGACGCGGCGGCGGCGCGGAAGTACGCGGCGGAGAGGGCGACATGACGCGCCGCGTCGTCGTGACGGGGCTCGGTCTCGTCGCGCCCGGCGGCGCCGACCGGGAGGCGTTCTGGGAGCGGATCACCTCGGGGCGCACCGCGACCCGCAGGATCACCGCGTTCGACCCGTCCGCCTTCCGGTCGCAGATCGCCGCGGAGTGCGACTTCGACGCGGAGGCCGCAGGGCTCACGCCGAAGGAGACCCGCCGCTCCGACCGCTACGTGCAGTTCGCACTCGCCGCGACGGCAGAGGCGCTCGCCGACAGCGGCCTCGACCCGGACGGCGCGCTGCGCGAGCGGACGGGCGTCGCCCTCGGCAGCGCCGTCGGCGGAACCCTCGCGCTGGAGCAGGAGTTCGTGGTGGCGAGCGACTCGGGCCGGGAGTGGCTCGTCGACCCGGACTTCACGAGTCCGTTCCTCTACCAGGCGCTCGTCCCCAGCAGCCTCGCCGCCGACATCGCCGCACGGTACGGGCTGCACGGCCCGGCCACCGTCGTCTCCACCGGCTGCACCTCGGGGATCGACGCCATCGGACACGCGTACCACCTGGTGGCCGACGGCGACGCGGACGCGATGGTCACCGGCGCCTCCGACTCGCCCATCTCGCCGGTGACGGTGGCGTCGTTCGACGCCATCAAGGCCACTACGCCCGACAACGACGCGCCCGAGCACGCCTCCCGGCCCTTCGACCGGGACCGGCACGGGTTCGTCCTGGGGGAGGGGTGCGCCGTCCTCGTCCTGGAGGAGCTGGAGCACGCGCGGCGCCGCGGCGCGACCGTCTACTGCGAGGTCGTCGGGTACGCCAACCGCGGAAACGCCTTCCATATGACGGGACTCCGGCCCGACGGCGCCGAGATGGCGGAGGCGATCACCGACGCGCTCGCGCAGGCCCGCACCGACCCGGGCGACGTGCACTACATCAGCGCCCACGGCTCGGGCACCCGCCAGAACGACCGGCACGAGACGGGCGCCTTCAAGCGGGCGCTCGGCGAGGCGTCGCGGACGATCCCGATCAGCTCCATCAAGTCGATGGTCGGGCACTCGCTCGGCGCCATCGGCGCGATCGAGATGGCCGCCTGCGCCCTCGCGATCGAGCGGGGCGTCGTGCCGCCCACCGCCAACTGGGAGCACCGGGACCCCGAGTGCGACCTGGACTACACGCCGAACACCGCCAGGGAGACGCGCGTCGACACGGCGCTCTCCGTCGGCAGCGGCTTCGGCGGCTTCCAGTCGGCGATGCTCTTCTCTCGACTCAAGGAGTTGTGATGTCCCGCCGGCAAGCGGTGATCACCGGCGTCGGAGTGGCCGCGCCGAGCGGCCTCGGCGCCAGCGCGCACTGGGAGTCGCTCCGCAAGGGCGTCCGCACCATCGCGCCCACCAGCCTCTTCGACGCCTCCGGCTACGACACCCCGCTCGCGGGCGAGGTCACGGGCTTCGACCTGGAGGCACAGGTCGACGGGCGCCTCCAGGCGCAGACCGACAGATGGACCTGGCTCGCCTACGCGGCGGCCGACCAGGCCCTCGCCGACGCCGAGTTGGACCCGCGCGCCGTCGACCCGTACCGGCTCTCCGTGGCGCTCGCCAGCTCCTCGGGCGGCAACCAGTTCGGCCAGCGGGAGCTCCAACGGCTGTGGCACCCGGAGACGTCGCGGAAGGTGGGCGCCTACCAGTCCATCGCCTGGTTCTACGCCGCGACCGTCGGCCAACTCTCCATCCGCCACCAGGCCAAGGGCCCGTCGAGCGTCCTCGTCTCGGAGAGCGCGGGCGGTCTGGACAGCCTCGGGCACGCGGCCCGCCTCGTCGAGCGGGGGGCGTCGGTCGTCCTCGCCGGCGGCACCGAGGCGCCGTTGAGCCCGTACGCGCTCTCCTGCCAGCAGCGCTCCGGCTGGCTGAGCACCGCGACCGACCCCGACGCCGCCTACCTCCCCTTCGACGCCGACGCCGACGGGTACGTACCGGGCGAGGGCGGTGCGGTACTCGTCGTCGAGGACCTGGAGCACGCGCTCGCCCGCGGCGCCACCGTCCGCGCGGAGATAGCGGGTTGGGCGGCGCGCCACGACGGCGTCCCCACCAGGCGCCGGGGCACGCCCCCGGTCCGCCACTACGCGGCGGCGCTCGCCGGCGCGTTGGAGAAGGGCGGGACCGAGCCGGGAGAGGTCGACCTCGTCCTCCCCGACGCGCTCGGCGTCCCCGCCTACGACGCGGCCGAGTGCGCCGCGCTGCGGGAGGTCTTCGAGGGGCCCCTCCCGGCCGTCGCCGAGTACAAGTCGCTCACCGGGCGCCTCTACCAGGGCGGCAGCGCGCTCGACGCGGCCACGGCCGTGCTCGCCGTGGAGCGCTGCCAGATACCCGCCTCGGGGACGCCGCGCACCCCGGCCGCCGGGTGCGCGCTCCCCTTCGTCGAGGAGGAGCGGAGCGGCGCCGTCGACTCGGTGCTCATCGGCTCCCGCGGCTACGACGGCTTCAACAGCGCCCTGTTGGTGCGCAGCCCCAGGTCCGCATGACCCGCACCCCACCGTCCGAAGGAGCCGCCATGCCAGCACCGACGCGCACGGGCCGCGCCCGCGTCGTCTTCCTCATCCGCGTCGAGCCCGACCGGACGACGGAGTTCCTCCAGGCGTACGAGCAGATACGGCACCTCGTCGCCGACGGGGTCCCCGGACACGTGCGCGACCAGGTCTGCCAGTCGTCGACCGATCCCGCCCAGTGGCTGATCACCAGCGAGTGGGAGCGCCTCGAGGACTTCGAGGCGTGGGAGCGCACGCAGGACCACCGCGATCTGGTGCGCCCGATGCGCGCCTGCTTCAGCGAGGCCCGCTCCCTCCGTTTCCAGATCATGGCCGAGACGTCGGCGGCCGAGCCCCTTACCTCCACGAAGAACGGGTGAGAACATGCCACGAGCACTGGTCATCGGCGGCAGCGTCGCCGGACTCGTCGCCGCGCTGGCCCTGGCGGACGCCGGGCACGAGGTCGGCGTCGTGGAGCGCGACGGCGACCCCGTACCGGAGAACACCGGGCAGGCGCACGAGAGTTGGCGCCGCCCCACCGTCCCCCAGGTCCACCAGTCGCACGCCTTCGGCTCGCTCGGGACCAACATCCTGCGCACGCGGATGCCCGCCGTCTACCGTCGGCTCGTCGAGGCGGGGGCGCGGGAGATACGTCTCGGCGAAGCCATGCCGCCCACCCTCACCGACCGCACTCCCCAGCCGGGCGACGAGGAACTCCGCATGCTCGGCAGCCGGCGCACCACCTTCGAGCTGGTGCTGCGGCAGGTGGTGGCCGAGGACAGCAGGATCGGCCTCACCCCGGGTGCGACGGTCGACGGGCTCGTCGTCACCGAGTCGGGCAGGGTCGCCGGCGCCCGGCTGCGCGACGGGACGCGGCTGCCGGCCGACCTCGTGATCGACGCCTCGGGGCGCCGCTCGCACGGCGCCGAGTGGCTCGCAGCCGAGGGGATCGCACAGCCCCGGCGGACCACCCACAGCGCCGACATCACCTACTACACCCGCTACTACCAGGCCCACTCACCGAAGCCGGCGGGGCCGCTCAACCGCGGGTTCGGCGCCGGCGGCCTCTGGGACCACTACACGGCCGTCCTCTTCCTCGGCGACAACGACACCTTCACGCTCTCCTTCGGCGTCCTCCCCGAGGACACCGAGGCGAAGGCGCTCCGCCGCACCGAGGTCTTCGACGCGGCCGTACGTGCCACGCCGCTCCTCGCGCCCTGGGTCGACCCGGAGTACGCGACGCCGATCTCCGCGGTGCACAGCATGGGCGGACTCGACAACTCCCTCCGCGTCCACGACGAGCAGACGCCACCGGTCCCCGGCTACCTGCCGATCGGCGACGCCGTCTGCACCACCAACCCGGCCTACGGGCGCGGCGTCTCGCTCGCCATCGCCCACGCGACGGCCCTCGTCGACCTGCTAGGCGACCACCCGGAGCCCGACGAGGAGCAGGCCCGCGCCGCCGCCGAACTCGCCAGGGAGACCTTCACCCCCTGGTTCGAGGACGCCGTGCGCAACGACGCCGGACGCGCGGGGCTCTGGCGCGCCACGCTCGCGGGGAACCCGCCGCAGAAGCCGCCCGAGGGCGTCCTCACCTTCGCCGACCTCGCCGAGGCGTCGGGCACCGATCCCGTCGTCTGGCGCCGGATGGTCCGCTCGATGATGAGCCTCGACGACCCGGCCGCCATGTACGGGGACGAGGAGATCAGACTCCGCGTCAAGCAGGCCGCCGCCTCGCCCGTCCCCGGCTTCCCCGCGCCGGACCGCGCCTCGTTCGTCGAGACGCTCCGCGCCGCATGACCCGCGCGGCCCGACGGCCGCGCCTCCCCGCCCGCCAACCCCCCGCACACAGCGGGGAGTTCCATCCACAGGAGGAGCCATGAAGGTCACCGAGCACCCCAACGCCAGGCTCATGGAGAAGGTCTACAACGCCTTCACCGTCGGCGACGTCGACACGGCCGCCACGTACTGGGACAAGGACTGCGTCCACTACTACCCCGGCCGGAGCCGCCTCTCCGGCGCCCACCGCGGCATGGACTCGGCGCTCGCCTTCTCCCGCGAGATGTTCGAACTCACCGAGGGCCGCATCCAGATGGAGATCAAGGAGGTCGGCGCGAGCGACACGATGGCCTTCGCCACCGTCTTCACGCGCTACGAGCGCAAGGGCCGGACGCTGGAGATGCCGTTCATCAACGTCGCCCGCATCGAGAACGGCCTCATCCAGGAGTTCTGGACCTACCCCGACGACCAGCAGGCCGTCGACGAGTTCTGGACCGACTGACCCGAGACCACCGGCACGGGCGCGAGTCGCCCTCGGACTCCCGACAGAAGCAGGAGAAGAGACTGTGGCACGCACACTGACAAGCTGGGGCGACAACACCAACGGCCAACTCGGCGACGGCGCTTCGGCGCACCGCTGGACACCCCAGGAGCTGAAGGGCCCCGAGAACATCGCGACGACGGACGCCGGCAGCGGCCACGCCTTCGCGCTCGGCATCGACGGCGACCTGTGGGGCTGGGGGCGCAACGCCTTCGGCCAGCTCGCCGACGGCACGACGGAGAACCAGAACGCACCCGTGCGCGCCACCGGACTCCCCGGGCGCGTCCTCAAGGTCGGCGCCGGCGGCGGGCACACGGCGGCGCTCCTCGACGACGGAACCGTCTGGGCCTGGGGTGCCGGGTTCTTCTGCGCCCTCGGCGAGGACGAGTTCGGCGTGCAGATGCAGCCGCTCCTCGTGCGGGGCCTGGAGGACGTCGTCGACCTCGCGGTGGGCGGGGCGCACAACCTGGCCGTGAAGGCGGACGGTTCGGTCTGGTCCTGGGGCCGCGACGACCGGGGCCAGCTCGGCGACGGGCCCGACAGCGAGCGCGAGGGCCGCATCGTCCGCAGCTACATGAGCGCCTCCTTCGACTGCCGCCCGCGCCCGGCGCGCGTCGAGGGCCTCGAGCCCGCGGTGGCGGTCGCGGCGGGCGGCGGGCACAGCATGGTCGTCCACGCCGACGGCAGCCTCTCGGCGTGGGGCTTCAACGACCGCGGCCAGCTCGGCGACGGCACCTTCGAGGACCGTCCGGCACCGCAGAAGGTCCGCGGCATCCCGGGCGTCGCGCAGATCACCGGCGGCTACCACCACACCGTGGCGCTCATGGTGGACGGCACGGTCTGGGCCTGGGGCCTCAACGACGGCGGCCAGCTCGGCGACGGCACCACGCAGGACCGCGCCGAGCCCCGCGCGGTCAGCGGCCTCTCCGGCGTCAAGAGCGTGTCGGCGCACGGGGGAGGCACCGACGCGGCCCCGGGCAACGGCGGCCACAACCTGGCGCTCCGCTCCGACGGCACCGTGTACGGCTGGGGCTGGAACAACTACGGCCAGCTCGCGGCCGACCCGGCGACGGCGAACGTACTGACGCCCCGCCAACTGCCCCTGGACAGGCCGGCGCTGGACGTCACGGCCGGCGGAGAGATCCCCGTGTCCAACAAGTTCATGGCCAACCCGGGCGGCGGTTTCGGCCTCGCCCTGCTCGGCTGACCCCACAGCCGAGGCCGGGCCTCCGGACGGGAGGCCCGGCGACCGACCTGTCCGCACGCCGCGGCTCCGCCCGGAGCCGACCGCAGAACGGAGTCCCTGATGACACCCGAGCAGACGCTGCCTGCACCGAGCCGTGCGGCAGCCCTCTCCGAGCTGATGTTCCCCTCCACCCCGCGGTGCCTCGCACTCGCCGCCGAGTACCGGATCGCCGAGCTGCTCGCCGAGGGCCCGATGGCGGTCGCCGACCTCGCCGCCCGCGCGTACGTCGAACCCGGGCCGCTGCACAAGGTGTTGGCCCTCCTCACGGAGGACGGCGTCTTCGAAGAGACCGAGCCGGGCGTCTTCGCCAACACCCCCCTCTCCGAGCTCCTCCAGGCCGACATACCCGGTTCGATGCACGCCATGGCGCGCATGGTGGGCAGCCCGTGGCTCTGGGACTCCTGGGGAGCCCTCGACCACAGCCTCGCCACCGGGCGCCCGGCCTTCCGCAAGGTGCACGGCACCGCGCTGTGGCCGTGGCTCCAGGAACACCCCGACGAGGCGCGGATGTTCAACCGCGCCATGACGGACTTCACCGAGGCCCTCTCCGACGCGCTCGTCGCCGCCTACCCCGAGTTCGCCACCATGTCGGCCGTCTGCGACCTCGGAGGCGGCGAGGGCACCTTCCTCGCGACGATCCTCGACACCTACCCGTCGCTCGGCCGGGGCGTCCTCGCGGACCTGCCGCCCGTCATCGAGCAGGCGCGCAAGCACCCGCAGGTGATGCCGCTCGTCGAGCAGGGGCGGTTCGACTTCGCCGCCGCCGACTTCTTCTCCCAGGTGCCGGTCGGCATCGAGGCGTACGTGACCAAGCAGGTGATGCACTCCTGGCCCGACGCCGCGCTCGTGCGGCTGCTGCGGCGCTGCCGCGAGACCTCACCAGGGGCGCGGTTCGTCGCGGCCGAGATGGTCCACCACGACGGGGTGGCGCGGTTCGTGAAGAACTTCGACCTCGTCATGCTCGCCACCATGAGCGGACAGGTCCGCGACGAGCGGCAGTTCGCGGACCTCTTCGACCAGGCCGGCTACCGGCTCTCCCGGATCGTCCCGACGGGTACCGCCTTCTCCCTCATCGAGGCCGTGCCGCACGGGCTCTGAGACCGGCGGCGCGCTGGGGTGGCGCGCCGCCTTCCGCGCGGGAGAGGTGCTCCGACTCAGGGGGAGGAGCACCTCTCCCGTCTTTTGCGCGTACGGACAAAGAACTGCCCGGAATCCACGCCGTGCCGCGTGAATTCCGGGCAGTTCGCCTTTCACGTCCGGGCCGCAGATCCGGCGGAACGCCGCGCGAGTCCTACTCGAATCGGTACTCGACCGTCGTCCCCTGGTTGCGGAAACCGAACGAACGGAACAGGGATTGCGCCGCCGTGTTCTCCGCCTCCGTGAAGAGAACGAAAGTGGAGGCGCCTTCGGCGCGGCCCCGCTCCAGCGTCTCGGCGAAAAGCGCTCTCGCGTATCCGCGCTCGCGCCGCTCGGGGACCGTGTGCATCGGCGTGATGCGAACCACGCCGTCGCTCGCCGGTGTCCTGCCGACGATCGCGGCGACCTCGCCGTCGTCCCAGACGAGCAGGTGTCCCGAGGCGATCTGCCGCTGCGCCGAGCGCCGCGCCTCCTCGCGGCTGATCCCGGAGCCCGTTGCGGCCTCCAGGAAAAAGTCGGTGAGGGGCTCCAACTCCCCTTCCGTCGCGGTCCTGGCGCGCCCCGGGGGCGTCTGACCGGGGAGGGAGGGCAGGGCGGTGTCGAGTCTCAGGATGTGCTCCGTGCGCCCTGCGACCGCCGTGCTGCCCGTCGCGCGCGTCCACTCCTCCACGAACGCCTCGGCCGCCCGCGTCGGACCGAGTACGCCGGCGACCGGTGCGCCCGTCTCGTGGAGCGAGGCGGCGCAGGCGGCCGCGGCGCTCGCCTCCATCCCCGAGAGGATGGCGAGATTCGGCGGCACGCAGACGCACCCGCCCGCTGTGCCGCCGCCGGATTCCGCTTCGTCGACCGCCCAAGTCCAATACGCGGTCGGCCCCTTTCCTCCGCTCTTCCGCATTCCCTCCATCATGGTGAGGAGAATGCTGTTCCCCACCGGGTCGGAGCGCACATGGGCGCCTGCTGCCTCGATGAACTCTTCCGCATTGTTCGTCGTTTTCGCGCTCATGCCGCGAAGATAGAGCAGCACATTTTCCGGGGCAATAGGACGCGGCCGGAAATGATGTGAACGCCGGATTCCGTATCCCTGTGCGGCAGTTGGTGCGCTACGGCGGCCGCCCCTTCCCGAACCGCGGCAAGCGGCTCGCGCGGGCGCCGCACCGACTGCCGCCCGTGTTCAGCCCTTTCCGGGCCGCTGCATCATCCCCGCGGTGACGCCCGCCGTCATGCCCCCCTCCAGACCGAGGAGGGAGCCGGTGACGAAGGAGGATTCGTCACCGGCGAGGAAGGCGACCGCGGCGGCGACCTCGTCCTCGGAGCAGATGCGCCCGAGCGCCGTGCCGGCGCCCGCCCGCTCCATCGCGCCCGGCTGCCCCTCGACGCGCTTGCGGAAGTCGGCGGTGTCGACGGGGCCGGTGATCAGCGCGTTGACCCGGACGCCGGCCGGGCCGGCCTCCAGGGCCGCCGCCTTCGTGAGCCCGACGACCCCGTGCTTCGCGGCGGTGTAGGCGGCGAGCCCGAAAGCAGTGCCCTGGACACCCGCCGTACTCGCGTTGTTGACGATGCTTCCGCCGCCCGCGGCCTTCATCGCGGCCACCTCGTGCTTGAGGCAGAGGAAGGTACCGGTGAGGTTGACGGCGAGCACCGCGTCGTACGCCTCCCTGGGAACCCTGTCGATCGGGCCGAACGCGCCGCCTCCGCCCGCGTTGTTGAACGCCGCGTCGAGCCGCCCGTGCCGCTCGACCGTCCCTCCGACGAGGCGTGCCACGTCCTCCTCGCGCACGACGTCGGCGGCGACGAACTCCGCACGTCCGCCCTTCGCTCGGATGTCCTCGACCACGGCTGCGCCCCGCTCCGCGTTGCGCCCCGAGACGACGACGTGCGCTCCCGCGAGCGCCAGCGCCTCCGCCGTCCTCGCTCCCATGCCCGCGGTGGAGCCCGTGACGATTGCGATCTTTCCGTCGAGCTGAGGCATCGGTCCTCCTGCCCTTGACGACCAAATTTGTTTGTATAGCCTATACGAATAGTGGCCCGGGGCAAGTCCCGACCGGGCTCCAACTTCGTTCGAGGAGTGCTCGATGAGTGCCACCCAAGCCGCGCAAGGTGCCGACGCGGCGCCTCAGTTCTCGCGCAGAACGTTCCTCACGGTCTTCTGCGCGCTTGTCATGGCCATGTTTTTGGCGGCTCTGGACCAGACGATCGTGGCGACCGCGTTACCCACCATCGCCGGTGACCTGGGCGGGGTGAACCACCTCTCCTGGGTGGTGACCTCGTACATGCTCGCCGCGACGGCGGCCACCCCGCTCTGGGGAAAGCTCGGCGATCTCTACGGCCGCAAGCGGATGTTCCTCACCGTTATCGCGATCTTCCTCGTTGGCTCCGCGCTCTCCGGACTCTCCGCCAACATCGGGCAGTTGATCGCCTTCCGTGCGTTCCAGGGCCTGGGCGCCGGCGGGCTGATGGCGATCGCGATGGCCATCATCGCCGAGATGGTGCCGCCTCGCGAGCGCGGACGCTGGCAGGGGTACGCGCAGTCCTGCTTCGTCATCGCCGGCGTCGTCGGGCCGCTCATCGGCGGGGCCTTCGTCGACCAGCTCTCCTGGCACTGGATCTTCTACATCAACCTGCCCATCGGGTTCGTCGCCGCCCTGCTCGTCGTCTCCGTGCTGCGACTGCCTTTCCGGCCCAACAAGCACCGGCTCGACTACCTCGGCTCCGCGCTGCTCAGCGGTGCGATCGTCGCCGTGCTGCTCATCTCCGTCTGGGCCGGCGACCAGTACTCCTGGGGTTCCGTCGAGATCATCGGCCTCATCGCCGCCGCCGTCGTCCTGCTCGGGCTCTTCGTCCTGCAGGAGCGCCGGGTCGACGAGCCCGTGGTGCCGCTGACGCTCTTCAAGGACTCGACGATCCTCGTCGCGACCGTCGGCCTCTTCCTCACCGCGGCTGCGCTCTTCGTCGCGACGGTGTACACGCCGCTCTTCCTCCAGGTGGTCAACGGCGCCACGGCGACCGAGTCCGGGCTGATGCTGGTGCCGATGATGATCGCCACCGTCGTCACCCTCACCATCTCCGGCAAGGTCGTCTCGGCCACGGGGCGGTACAAGTTCTTCCCCGTCTCGGGGCTCGTGGTGATGGCGGCCGGGCTCTTCCTGCTCTCCACCCTCGACACCGGATCCGCGACCTGGCTCACCTCCGTCTACCTGGTGATCTTCGGGCTCGGGTTCGGGCTGGTGAGCCAGGTGCTCATCGTCGCGGTGCAGAACGCCGTGGACATGCGGCAGTTGGGCGTGGCCACCGCTGCCGCGAACTTCTTCAGGTCGCTCGGCGGCGCTATGGGCGTCACCATCTTCGGCGCCGTCCTCAACTCCGGTCTGCGGCACTGGATTCCGCGCGAGGTCGACGGCGCGGTGCTCCAGGAGAAGGGGGCGCAGGGCGTCCTGCGCGATCCCGAGACCATCCGCGGGCTGCCCGACGCCGTGCGCGAGGGCGTGGGCACGGCGCTCGCCAACTCCCTTCAGTCCGTCTACCTGTTGGCGATGGTGATCGCGCTCGCCGGTGCGGTCGTGGCGCTCTTCCTCAAGGAGCTCCCGCTGCGGTCGGCTCCCGGTCCGCAGAAGAAGTAGCGGCGGGCGTGCTCTGCTCGGCGGCGGACGGGGCGACGTCGAGCAGAGCGCGTCAACGTGAACTCCCTCGGGTTCGAGGGGACTTGGACTCTCGTCAGAGTGAGTGTTCACTCGCTATGCTGGGGTGGCCCGCCCGGCCGGTGCGTGTCGCCGGCCCCGGCGCTCCGCCCGTCGTCCTCTCGAACACCGAAGGAAGCAGGGAGAGATCATGGAAGGCACGCTCGAAACGACCGCCTCCGGCGCCGGTTCCCAGGCCCCCCTGCCGCGGATCGGCGTGGTCGGGCTCGGCACCATGGGGGGAGGGATGGCGGCGCGGCTGCTCGACGAGTGCGGCCGGCTCGTCGTCCACAACCGCACCGCCGCGCGCGCCGAGCCGCTCGCGGCCCGCGGCGCCGAGGTCGTCGCAGATCCGGGCGAGGTCGCCGCCGCGAGCGATGTCGTCGTGCTCAGCCTCGCGGACGAACAGGCCGTCGAGCAGACCCTCTTCGGCTCGCACGGCGTCCTCGCCCGGCTCCCCGCAGGCGGCGTCGTGGTCGACACCAGCACCGTCTCGCCCGCGTTCGCCAGGAGGACGGCCGAGCGGGTGCGCGCGACGGGGCACCGCCTCGTCGACGCGTGCATCATCGGCAACGGCGTACACGCGCGCCAGGGCGAACTCCGCTTCATGGTGGGCGGGGAGAAGCAGATCTTCGACGAAGTCGCCCCGATCCTCGACGTGTTGGGCAAGGAAGTGCGGTACCTCGGCGGGCACGGGCTCGGCGCGAGCGCGAAAGTCGTCCTCAACCTGCTGATGGGCGTGGAGATGCAGATGCTCGCCGAGGCCGTCGTCCTCGCCCAGCGGGCCGGCATCGAGCGGGGCGCCGTGCTGGAGATGATCAGCAACAGCGGCTTCAGCTCCCCCGTGATGCGCTACAAGGCGAGCGTGATGGGTCGCGGGGAGTACGGCGACCCCCAGTTCCGACTCGACCTCATGCACAAGGACATGCGGTTGGCGACGGACGAGGCCGACGCGCTCGGCGTCGAAGCGCCGCTCTGCGCCGAGACCCGCGACGCGCTCGCCGCAGCCGCGGAGGCCGGCCTCGGCGACGCGGACTGCGCCGCGATCCTCGCCCACGCCGAGTCCCTCGCCGGGCTCGCGCCGCTCCCCGGCACTGCAGGCTGACCGCCGGCGCCCGCAAGCCACCCGTCCGAGACAGGAGTTGTACATGCCGACGACACACCCCGACCGCAGACGGACCGTCAGAGCCTCCGTCCGCACGGGACTCTTAGCCCTCGCGCTCCTCCTCGCCTCCCTGCTCCCGCTCGCGCCCGGCGGCACCACGGCGCACGCCGAGGGCGAGGCGAGCGCCCGCAGCGGTTCCGGTGGGGACTGGCCGAGCTGGCAGCACGACCTCAGCGGCACGCGCTACAACGGCGACGAGAAGAAGCTCACCCCCGCCAACGTCCAACAGCTCAAGCAGAAGTGGGCGTTCGGGCACGCCGACGTGCCCGGCGTCTACCTCGGCAGCCAGCCCGCCGTCGTCGACGGCGTCCTCTACACCGGGGGCGCCGACGCCACCTTCCACGCCCTCGACGCCCGAACCGGCGCCAAGAAGTGGACCTTCGACCTGCGCTCCGCCATCGGCGACGACGTCGGCGACAAGGACCCGGTCCGCTCGGGCCCCACCGTCTCGGGCGGCACCGTCTACTTCGGGGACAACCAGGGCCACCTCTACGCCCTCGACCGCCGAACCGGCAAGCCGCGCTGGCACACCCGCCTTGACGACCACCCGACGGCGCAGATCACCGGCTCCCCGCTCGTCTACCGGGGCAGGGTGTACGTCGGCGTCGCCAGCTCCGAGTCGGGCTCCCCGGCCGACCTCACCTACCCCTGCTGCACCTTCCGCGGCTCGCTCGTCGCCGTCGACGCGCGCGACGGCTCCGTCGACTGGCGGCACTGGACCGTCCCCGAGCCGAAGCGGACCGGCTCGTGGCCCAACGGAGCGGCACGGTACGAGCCTTCGGGCATAGGGGTGTGGAGTTCGCCCGTCGTCGACCCGGGCACGGGCAACGTGTACGTCGGCACCGGGCAGAACTACACCGGAACCGAGGGCGAGACCGACTCGCTCCTCGCGCTCGACGCCGCCACCGGCGCCGTGCGCTGGCAGCAGCAGGCGACCCATCCCGACACCTACACCGTCCCCTGCGACGAGCCGGGCCAGGAGGAGTACTGCCCGGGCAAGGCCGACGGCACCGACCTCGACTGGGACTTCGGCTCCAGCGCCAACGTCTTCACCGCCGACGGGCGGCGCCTCGTCGGGATCGGCCAGAAGAACGGCGTCTACCACGCCTTCGACGCGCGCACCGGCGAGAAGGTCTGGAAGCGCGCGCTCGTCGAGGACCCCGGCACCCGCGGCGGCCAGTCCGGCATCCAGTGGGGCACGAGCTGGGACGGCGAACGCCTCTACGTCGCCACCTGGTTCGCCTCGCCCGGCACGCTGTACGCGCTCGATCCGGCGACGGGCAAGGTGGAGTGGGAGCGGCCGACGCCCGAGGACGGCTGCGAGTGGGGCGGTGCGGCCGAGCACCCGGAGTTCTGCGAGGCCGCCTTCACCCCGGCCGTCACGGTTACGCCCGGCATCGTGTGGGAAGGCAACGCCGACGGCAAGATGCGGGCCTTCTCCGCCGATACGGGGAAGGTCCTCTGGCAGTACGACGTGATCCGCGACTTCTCCACCGTCAACGGGGTCCCGGCGCGCGGCAAGGCGCTCTCGGGCGGCGGCGGCGCCGTCGTCGCGGACGGCATGGTCTACGTGCAGGCTGCGTACTATCCCGAGTACCCGAGCGAGGTCGGCGGCGCGCTGCTCGCCTTCTCCTTGCCGGGCAGGAAGTGACCGCGCAGGGACGGCTGCTGCGCACGTACCACGGTTCGTCAACGGGGGCCTGGAAGGGCTCCACCATCGAGGGAGCACTGTCATGAAACTGGTCGTGGTAGGTGCGGCGGGCCGCACCGGCCGGCTGATCGTCGAACGCGGTCTGGAGAACAAGCACGAGGTGCGCGCGGTGCTCCGCGATCCGAGCCGCCTCCAACTCACCGACGAAAACCTCGAGTTGGTCACCGCCGACGTCCTCGCCGACGGGTCGCTCGACGGGGCCCTCGACGGCGCGGACGCCGTGGCCGTCGCGCTCGGCACGCCGAACCGCTCGACCACGACCGTCTTCTCGCAGGGGATGCGGAACGTCGTCGCGGCAGCGGGCAAGTCGGGCACCCGGCGGCTCCTCACGATGTCCTCGGCCGGGCTGGAGGTCGGGC
>NZ_AJTQ01000015.1 GCF_000262345.1 Streptomyces xiaopingdaonensis
TGTACCGCAACATCCACCTCGACCTCGCACGGATGGAGGACGAGGTCGAGGCGAGCGGGCTCGACTGGACGATCGTGCGGGTACCGATGCTCAAGGACGGCCCGGCGAAGCCGCACTACGAGGCGGTCGTGGGCGGCCACCTCGCCAAGGCGGGGGCAGCGACACGCGCCAACGTCGCCGACTGGATCGTCGGCCACCTCGACGACACGTCCACGTTCGAGCAGCGCGTGGAAGTGGGCGACGGATGACCGGCACCGGGGAGCCGGCCCGGTGGGGGAGGCGCGGGTGAGGATCGTCGTCTTCGGCGCCTCGGGCGGGACGGGGCGGCAGCTCCTCGCACAGGGTGCCGAGCGCGGGCACGAGATGACCGCCTTCGCGCGCAACCCGCCCGCGGGTGAGGGCGACGGCGCGCGCTGGGTCCGTGGCGACGTCCTCGAACCCGCCGACGTCCAGGGCGCGTTGAAGGGCGCCGACGCCGTCCTTTCCGCGCTCGGCATCGGCTTCCGCCGCCACGCCACGACGGTGTACTCGGCGGGTACGGCCCACATCATGGCGGCCATGCACGCGGAGGGGGTGCGCAGGCTGCTCTGCGTCTCCACCACGAGCCTCCAGCCGCCGCCCTGGTCGAGGTCGCCCGCCCAGCGCCTCCTCGCCTCGGCCGTGCTCCACCCGCTGCTGCGCCGCCCCTACGGCGACATGGCACTCATGGAGCGGGCCGTCCTGGCCGAGGACACCCTCGACTGGACGGTGGTGCGCGCGGCCCGGCTCACCGACGGCCGCAGAACCGGCCGTTACCGCACCGCGCAGGGTGGTGCCCTGCGCGGTGCGTGGTCGATCTCCCGGGCCGACGTCGCCGACTGCCTCCTGCGACATCTCGACGCACCGGAGACGCACCGTTCCGTGGTGGACGTCGCCTACTGAGCGTGGGGGATTGTGCTGCCCTGTGCCCGGCGTTTCAGCGCCGGGCACCGGCGTGCGGGCGGTGGTTGGGTGCCGGGCTCGCGTGGCGTGTTGGGCGGGCGACCGGCCGTGCGGCTGGTGGTTGCGCCTGGATCCGCGCGAGGGCCGGGCAGGGCGTCCGGCCGTGCGGGTAGCCCCTGGCGTCGGGTCTGAGCGGAGCCGGGCGGGTACCAGGCCGTGCGGGCAGTGGCCGGGCACTGGGCCCGCGCCGGGGGCGGCGCGGGTTGTGCGGGGGAGAGGTCGGGCGCCCGTCTGCGTGGGTGTCGGCGGGTGTCCGCCCGCACCGCGGCAGTTGGGTGTCTGGTCTGCGCGGGCGTCGACAGGCGTCCGACCGCAGGTGTCGGGCCCGCGCGCGTGTCGGCGCGCGGGGCGCCGGCACCTTGGGCGCCGGCCCCGCGCGGGCAACAGCCGGGCGGAGCCGAACAGTTGGCCAAGACCCCTGCCATCCGCCGCGGCTCGGGCGGGGCGTCAGCTCTGTGCGTCGGCCGCCGCGAGCGCCATGGATCTGGTGAGGAGGGTCCGCAGCCTCGTCGTCCGTTCGGGCATGCGCCGGTCCGCGACGACCTGGGGGAGGGCCTCCACCGCGCCGTGCACCACCGAGAGGTGCGTCTCCGCTCGACTGAAGGCGGTGTAGACCCACTCCCGCGTCAGCGCCTCGACCGCGTCCCCGGGGACGACGACCACGGCCGCCGGCCACCGCACGCCCGCAGCCTGGTGCGCGGTGATCGCCCAGCCGTGCCTGAGCACCCCGGCGAGACGCGCGCGCGGCACCGTCTCGGTACCGGACGCCGTCTCGATCACCAGTCCGTCCTCCGACGCGGCGGAGACGGTGCCGACCGAGGTGTGCCCGGGGGAGGGGGAGTACGCGACGCGGTCGCCCGGGTCGAAACCGTCGAACCGGCCGGGGCCCGGGTTGAGTTGCTGCTTCAGGGCGGCGTTGAGCGCTCTGGTGCCGGCGGCCCCGCCGTGGCCGAGGGCGATGACCTCGGTGTCCTCGCTGGCGACCCCGAGGGCACGGGGGACGGAGTCCGCGACGAGCTGCACGCTGCGGTGGACGGCCTCGCCCGGAGCGGCGACGGGGACGATCACGACCTCGCGCCCGGGAGCCTCCACCGCTTCCCACTCCCCGGCACCCACACCGGAAACCAGCTCACCGATCGGCCCCGGGTCGGGGGTGCGGGACGCCACATGCGGGCAGGCGCGAGAGGCGAGGACGTCGCCCAGGACGTTCCCCGGACCTGCCGCGCCGAGCAGCATCGGGTCGCCGCTGAGCACGAGCCGCGCCCCCTCGGGGAGCGACTCCACGACGGCCGCCGCGGTCTCGGCGTCGAGCAACTGCGCGTCCTGGAGGACGAGGAGGTCCAGCGGCCAGCGGCCCTCCTCGTCCCGCGCGGGACCTTCGTGCCCGGCGAGCAGTCCTGCAACGGTGACGGCGTACGCGGCCTCATCGGGCGGTGCCGCGGGCCCTGTCGCGGGCGCCTCGCGCACGAGCGCGGCGAGCCGCGCCCTGCCCTCGGGGGAGTGCGCCGCCGCGCGGACGCGCAGGCCCTGCCCAGCGGCCGCGGCCACGAGCGCGGCCGGCTCGCGCCGCGCCTCCTCGCCGCCGGTGTGCACCACGAGCCCGCTGCCCGCGACGGCCCGCACCAGCTCGGCGGTGGAGCCGGGCCCCGCGGACGAGGCGGCGGCGTCCCAATCGGCGCCCGAGCGCGGGGCGTCGGGCTCGTCGGCCGCCGGGGAGCCCAGGGTGGCCAGCAGGCGGGCGAGGCCGTCGGCGAGGCTCTCCTCCGCCAGGGCGTAGCGGTCGAGCCCGAGGAGCATCCGCACCGGCTGCTCCTCCTCTTCCGCCTCCTCTGCCGCGCCGCCGGTGCGCGGCGCGGGGCCGGCGTCGAGGGAGTCCTCGAAGGCGAGCACGGCGCCCGACTCGATCGCCTCCCGTACGGCAGCCTCCGGGTCGGGGACGGCGTGCTCGGCGAGGCCGCGGGAGAGGTCGGCGGGGGCGAGCGCCGAGTGCCCGCGCAGCGCCGCGCGCTCCAGCAGCCAACCGACGAGGGCCGCGCTGCGCCGCGGCTCCGCGGGCCCTGCCTCCTCGCCGAGCAGCGCCCGCGCGAAGGTGTCCGCCTGCTCGGGCCCGACGCCGGGCACGGCGAGCAGCCGCCACGGGTCCTCCGCGAGCGCCTCCGCCGCCCCCTCGCCGAGCGCCTCCGCCGCAGGGGCCGCGAGCGCGGCGGGCGCACCGCCTTCGGCGAGCAGCTCCCGCAGGGCCGGCCCGGCCGCGGCCGGGCGGCGGACGGCGGGGGCCTGCTCGGCAGGGGCCTGCGCCTGCTGCGGGGGCCGGGCCGCGGGCGCCGGTTCGGTGAAGAAGGACGCGGCGGAGCGCTCGCCGTTCTCCACCGCGCGTACGGCGGCGAGGAGTTCGGCTGCCTTGTCGTTCGTCACAGCTCGCTCCAGTCGTGGTCGGGGTAGCGGTGCACCGGTGCGGAGACGTCGTCGAGCGCCCGGCGGATCTCGTCAGGAAGACTAAGCCCCTCCACTGACAACGCCTCCGCCAGCTGCTCCGACGTCCGCGCCCCCACCAGCGGTGCGACCACGCCCGGCCGGTCCCGCACCCACGCGAGGGCGACCTGCGCGGGCGGCAGCGCCAGCCCGTCGGCCGCTATCGCGAGCGCGTCCACGACCCGGGCCGCGCGCGCGTCGAGGTACGGCTCGACGAACGGCGCGAGGTGCGGCGAGGCGCCCCGCGAGTCCCAAGGGCGGCTCTCCCCGCGGTACTTGCCGGTGAGGACGCCCCGGCCGAGGGGCGAGGAGGGGAGCAGTCCGACGCCCAAGTCCACGGCCGCGGGCAGGACTTCGCGCTCCACCCCGCGCTGGAGCAGCGAGTACTCCATCTGCGCCCCCGCGACCCTGGTACGGGCGCCGCCGGCCGCGAGCTGCCAGGCGCCGGCCTTCGCCAGTTGCCACCCCGAGAAGTTGCACACGCCCGTGTACCTGGCGCGCCCGCTGGAGACGGCGATGTCGAGCGCCTGGAGCGTCTCGTCGAGAGGGGTGAGCGGGTCGAAGGCGTGGAGCTGCCAGAGGTCGACGTAGTCGGTGCCGAGCCGCTCCAGCGAGGCGTCGAGCGCGGAGAGGAGGTGCCCCCTGGAGGCGTCGACGCGGCGGGTGGGGTCGGGGACGCTGCCGGCCTTGGTCGCGATCACCAACTCCCGCCGCGGCACGAGGTCCTGCATGAGGCGGCCGAGCAGGTGCTCGGTGCCGCCGTCGGCGTAGACGTCCGCGGTGTCGACGAGCGTGCCGCCCGCCTCCCAGAACGCCTTGAGCTGGTCGGCCGCCTCCTGCTCGGCGGAGGCCGCGTCCGCGTCGACGGCCCAGCCGAGGGTGCCGAGTCCGATCCGTGAGACGCGTAGTCCGGTACCTCCGAGGTGCCTTTGCTCCATGGGCGTTGAGCGTACTTGTGGCGGCCGTTAGAGTCCCCTGGGACCTTGAGATTACTGATCAGTAAGGGGATGTGCGATGCGGCTGGGTATCAACCTCGGCTACTGGGGCGCCGGCATGGACGCGGACAACCTGGCCGTCGCGCGCGAGGCCGACCGCCTCGGCTACTCGGTCTGCCACGCGGCGGAGGCGTACGGCTCGGACGCGGCCACCGTCCTCAGCTGGGTGGCCGCGCAGACCGAACGGATCGACATCGGTTCCGCGATCTTCCAGATCCCCGCCCGCGCCCCCGCGATGACGGCGATGACCGCCGCCACCCTCGACTCCCTTTCGGGCGGCCGCTTCCGGCTCGGCCTCGGCGTCTCGGGCCCGCAGGTCTCCGAGGGATGGTACGGCGTGAAGTTCGACAAGCCGCTGGCGCGCACCCGCGAGTACGTCGAGATCGTCCGCAGGGCGATGTCCCGCGAGCGCCTCTCCTACGAGGGCGACCACTGGACGCTCCCGCTCCCCGACGGGCCCGGCAAGCCGATCAAGCTCACCGTCCACCCCGAACGCGAGGAGATCCCGCTCTACATCGCGGCGATCGGCCCGAAGAACCTCCAGCAGACCGGCGAGATCGCCGACGGCGCACTGCTGATCTTCTTCTCGCCCGAGCACGCGGAGGAGACGACCCTCCAACACCTGCGCACGGGCCGGGAGGCGGCCGGGCGCACGCTCGACGGCTTCGACGTCTGCCCCACCGTCCCGATGGCGCTCGGCGACGACATCGACGCGCTCGCCGACATCTTCCGCCCGTACACGGCGCTCTACGTCGGCGGCATGGGCAGCCGGAAGCAGAACTTCTACAACGCCCTCGCCAAGCGGATGGGCTACGAGAAGGAAGCCGAGGAGATCCAGGAGAAGTACCTCGCCCGCGAGAAGGACGCCGCGGCCGCCGCCGTCCCGCGCCAACTGATCGACTCCACCACGCTCCTCGGCTCCGTCGAGCGGATCGCCGACCGCATGCAGGCGTACGCCGACGCCGGTGTCACCACGCTCTCGCTCACGCCGGCCGGGTTCACGCTCGACGAGCGGCTCGCGGCGCTGCGCGCGGGGGCCGAGGCCGTCGAGCGCGCCGGGCTCGCCGAGTAGTACCGGGCTCGTGGAGCCTCGCTGCCGGCCCTCCGCCGTTCGGCGCAGCCGGAGGCGCGAGCTGTTGCCGGGCCGGCCGCACGCCGCTTGACTTCTTCGCGCGGAAGCCCTGCACGGAGGTGGTGGCAGCGATGCTCTCGGCCAAGAGCCTTTTCCAGGAGATCCTCGGCAACGACGACTCGTTCCGGCTCTTCTGCTCGATCGCCGCGACGGGCGAGTCCCAGGGCGGTTGGGAGAACGCGCGGATCGCGGCGCTCGTCCCCGCGACGCAGCGCGCGCTCGCACCGAAGGTCGCGCGGCACGGCGCCGACGAGGACAAGCACGGGCGGATCTTCGAGGCGCTGCTGCGCAAGCGCGGCCTCACCCCCGCCGAAGTCCCCGACGACGCCGACTACACGATGATCCTAGAGGGCCTCGGTATCGGCCTCGCCCACGAGAAGCTGCGACGCGAGCAGCACCTCACCGAGCGGGACGTCCTCACCTACCTCGCGCACAGCCGCGTCACCGAACAGCGCGCCAGCGAGGAGATGGCGATGCTGAAGGACCTCTTCGGCGCGGACCCGGAACTCGGCCGGGCGGTGCGCATGATCTGCAGGGACGAGGAGGACCACCTCGCCTACTGCCACGAGGAGCTGCTCCGCCTCGCCGCGGAGGGCCACGGCCGGCTGATCCGCACCCTGCTGCGGGAGAGCGCCCGCGCGGAGATCAGGGTCTACCGGAACGTCAGCCTCGCCGTGATGGCGCGCATGGGGACCATCCTCGGCTGGTCGAGGCTGCGGGGCGGCCTGCTGGCCTTGGGCATCCACGGCCGCTACGTCTACGAACGCCTCGGCGGCTGGCGGCGGTTGACGCGGCTGCGGATGCCCGAGCGCAGGGACGCCCTCGGCGGAGCACCCGCAGTCGCCCCCGAGTACGCGCCCGACGCGGCTGCCGAGCCGGGGGTGGCGTGAGCGGCGCTCACATCCAGCCGCGTCTCCGGAAGAGCCGGAAGAGGGCGAAGCACGCCCCCGCCATGAGCACGAGCACCGCCGGATACCCCCACGCGCTGCGGAGTTCGGGCATGACGTCGAAGTTCATCCCGTAGACGCCGGCCACGGCGGTCGGGATCGCGACCATCGCCGCCCACGCGGAGATCCGCCGCATCTCGTCGTTCTGGCGCACCGAGGTCTGCGCGAGCGAGGCGGCGTGGACGGCGGAGAGGAGCCGATCGAGGCCGTCCACCTGCTCGTTGACGCGTATGAGGTGGTCGTGGACGTCGCGGAAGAAGGGCCGCGCCCCGCCGTCGGCGAAGGGGACGGCCGCGCCGGTGAGCCGCTCGGCCGGCGCGGTCAGCGGCAGCGTCGCCCGCCGGAACGCCAGCACCTGCCGCTTGGCCGCGTACACCCGCTCCGCGACGCCCGGTCCCGCGCGGCCCCGCTCCTCGGGGGCGAAGACCGCCGACTCGACCTCCTCCAGATCGACCTGGAGGAGGTCGGCCACCTCCAGGTAGCGGTCGACGACCGAGTCGCAGAGCGCGTAGAGCACCGATGTCGGCCCGTACCGCAGGAGGTCGGGCTGCGCGGCGAGGCGGCGGGCCGCCGCGCCGTGCTCGCCG
>NZ_AJTQ01000016.1 GCF_000262345.1 Streptomyces xiaopingdaonensis
GCGCGGGCGCCGTGCTCGACCGTGACGGCGAAGGAGTCGCCGACGAAGGCCATCAGTTCGCCGGTGGAGACCTCGCCCTCCTCGTAGGCGACGGGCTTGAGAACGAGGAAGAGCGCGTCGGCGTAGACCTCCAACTTGGGCCGCTGGTGCGCCCGGAGGGCGTCCTCGACGGCGAGGGGGTGGAGCCCGAAGCCGGCGGTGGCACGCGCGAACTCCTCCGGTGTCGGCTCGTGGAGAGCGACCCACAGGAAGGCGTCCGCGGTCTCGCGGGCGCGCCGCAGCGCCTCCCCGGCGTCCTGCGGGTGCTCCGCGGGGCCCTCTGCGCGGTAGAGCGTGCACTCCTCGATCACGGGGGCATTCTTCCGCGATCCGTTCCTCGTACAACCCGCGGGTGGCGAGGTGTGCGCCGTGCCGGGCGGCCGTCTCCCCGCGGCCGACGGGCCGTCGGCGGGCTCGTCTAGGGTTGGGCCCATGGCCACGCTTCTCCTCGTACGCCACGGCAGGTCGACGGCGAACACCTCGGGACTGCTCGCCGGCCGCACGCCGGGCGTCGCGCTCGACGCCGAGGGCGCCGCGCAGGCCGCCGCGCTCCCGGCGCGGCTCGCCGGGCTCCCGCTCGCGGCCGTCGTGAGCAGCCCGCTCCAGCGCTGCGCCGAGACGCTCGCGCCGCTCCTGCGCGAGCGCCCCGAGCTGCGGGCCGCCACCGAGGAGCGGATCAGCGAGTGCGACTACGGCGAGTGGAGCGGCCGCCCCCTCGCGGAGCTCACGGGCGAGCCGCTGATGACGACGGTCCAGCAGCACCCGTCGGCCGCCGCCTTCCCCGGCGGTGAGTCGATGCGCGCCATGCAGCAGCGCTCCGTCGACGCGGCCCGCGAGTGGGACGCGTCGGTCGAGCGCGAGCACGGCCCCGAGGCCGCCTTCCTGATGTGCTCGCACGGCGACATCATCAAGTCGATCGTCGCCGACGCCCTCGGCATGCACTTCGACCTCTTCCAGCGCATCGCCGTCGCCCCCTGCTCGGTCACGGCGATCCGCTACACCCGGCACCGCCCCTTCCTGCTGCGCCTCGGCGAAACGGGCGAGTTGGGTTCGCTCGTGGCGGGACCGGCCTCGGCGTCCGACACCGAGGCGGGGGAGCGCGGCGTCGCGCCGGTCGGGGGCGGTGCGTAGTGGGGATGATCGGCACCCGCAGTAGGGTGCAGTGACCGCGGGCGCCACGGCGCCCGCGGAAGCCCGAGCAAACCATCCGTCGACGTCAACGGAGCGAGAGTGTCCCGTCAGGTGTTCCTTTACGACCCGCCGGACCGGTTCGTCGCCGGGACGGTCGGGTTGCCTGGCCGCCGCACCTTCTTCCTCCAGGCCACAGCGGCCGGCCGCACCACCAGCGTGGCCCTGGAGAAGGCACAGGTGGAGGCGCTGGCCGAGCGGATCGACGAACTCCTCGACGAGGTCGTGCGCCGTTCCGGCGGCAACGCTCCCGTACCGGCCGTGGCCCCCTCGGAGATCGGCGACACGGCCCCGCTGGAGGCGCCGATCGAGGAGGAGTTCCGCGTCGGCACGATGGCCCTCGCCTGGGACGGCGACGGCGAGTGCATGGTCGTCGAGGCGCAGGCCGTCGTGGAGCTCGCCGCCGACTCGGAGGAGGACCTCGCCGACGAGGAGGAGCGGCTGCTCCAGGACGACGAGAACGGCCCCCCGATGCTCCGGGTCCGCCTCAGCGGGACGATGGCGCGCGCCTTCGCCAAGCGCGCGATGGAGGTGGTCAACGCGGGACGTCCGCCGTGCCCGCTGTGCAGCCTCCCGCTCGACCCCGAGGGCCACGTGTGCCCGCGGCAGAACGGATACCGCAGGGGCGAATGAGCGACTCGGAACCCGGCGCCCCTGCGGAGCGACAGCCTCCGCCGCCGCCCCTCGAAGCCCTCGACGACCCGTCCTCCGAGCGCGTCCGCAGAGCCCTGGCGCAGGGCGAGTTGACCGTGCACGGGCGCATCCCCGACGCGTCCAACGCCGTCCTCTTCGGCTCCGTCGCGCACGAGGGGGCGCTGCTGCCCTGCGTCTACAAGCCGGTCGAGGGCGAGCGCCCGCTCTGGGACTTCCCCGACGGCGACCTCGCCTCCCGCGAGGTCGCCGCCTTCGAGGTGGCGAGCGCGGGCGGCTGGCCCCTCGTCCCCGCGACGGTGCTCCGCGAGGGGCCGTACGGCAGGGGCATGTGCCAGGCGTGGGTCGGCACACCGCCGACGGCGGACGACGCGGCGGACCTGGACGACGAGGCGACCGGTGACGCCGACGAGGACACGCAGCCCTTCCTCGCCCTCGTCGACGCCCAGGAGCCGGAGGAGGGCTGGAAGGCCGTCGGCTTCGCCGATGTCGGCGACGGCCGCACCGCACTCCTCGTCCACGCGGACCACCCCGAGCTGCGCCGTCTCGCGGTCCTCGACGCCGTCCTCAACAACGGCGACCGCAAGGGCGGCCATCTTCTCCGCCACCGCGGCCGGCTCTACGCCATCGACCACGGCGTCACCTTCCACACCGACGACAAGCTCCGCACCCTGCTGTGGGGTTGGGGCGGCGAGGAGCTCACCTCCGAGGCCGTGGCGGTCCTCGGCGCCCTCTCCGCGCAGCTCGCCGAGGACGGGCCGCTGGCACGGCGCCTCGCGGACCTGCTCACCACGGCCGAGATCGAGGCGGTGCGCAAACGCGTCGCCTCGCTCCGCGCCTCGGGCCGCCACCCGCTGCCGAGCGGCGACTGGCCGGCGATCCCCTGGCCCCCGGTGTAGCGCGGAAAGCTGCCTGCGCAAGAGCGCGGATCAGGCCATCGGCGCAGGCCGGACCGCTCCCGTCGGTATGCGAACGCCGCGCCCGGGTTAGGCTCTCCACCATGCATGCCTGGCCCGCTTCCGAGGTCCCCGTCCTGCCTGGGCAGGGCCGCGACCTCGCACTCCACGACACTTCGACGGGAGGACGGGTCACCCTCACCCCCGGTCCCGTCGCCCGCATGTACGTCTGCGGCATCACCCCCTACGACGCCACGCACCTGGGGCACGCGGCGACTTACAACGCCTTCGACCTCGTGCAGCGCGTATGGCTCGACACCGGGCGGCAGGTTCAGTACATCCAGAACGTCACCGACGTCGACGACCCGCTCATCGCGCGCGCGGTCGAGACGGGCGAGGACTGGGCCGCGCTCGCCGAGCGCGAGACGGCGCTCTTCCGCGACGACATGACGGCGCTGCGGATGCTGCCGCCCGAGCACTTCGTCGGCGCCGTCGAGGCGATCCCCTGGATCGTCCCCATGGTCGAGCGGTTGAGGGACGCCGGCGCCACGTACGAGATCGAAGGCGACATCTACTTCTCCGTCTCGGCCGACACCCACTTCGGCGAGGTCTCGCGGCTCGACGCGGAAACGATGCGGCTGCTCTCCGCCGAGCGCGGGGGCGACCCGGACCGCCCCGGCAAGAAGAACCCGCTCGACCCGATCGTCTGGGTGGCGGCCCGCGAGGGCGACCCGCACTGGGACGGCGGCTCGCTCGGGCCCGGCCGACCCGGCTGGCACATAGAGTGCGTCGCGATCGCGCTCCAGTACCTGGGGATGGGCTTCGACGTGCAGGGCGGCGGCAGCGACCTCGCCTTCCCGCACCACGAGATGGGCGCCTCGCACGCGCAGGTGCTCACCGCCGAGTACCCCTTCGCGAAGTCGTACGTGCACGCCGGGATGGTCGGGCTCGACGGCGAGAAGATGTCGAAGTCGAAGGGGAACCTCGTCTTCGTCTCGAAGCTGCGGGAGGACGGCGTCGACCCGTCGGCGATACGGCTCGCCCTCCTCGCGCACCACTACCGCTCGGACTGGGAGTACACCGACGCCGTGCTCCAGGAGGCCAACGCGCGCCTGGCACGCTGGCGTTCGGCCGTCTCCCGCCCCGACGGGCCCGCGGCCGAGGGGATGCTCGACGAGGTGCGCACGGCGCTGGCCGACGACCTCGACACCCCGGCGGCGCTCGCGGCCGTCGACCGCTGGGCGGCCGAGCAGGAAGCCTCGGGCGGCAGCGACACCGGCGCCCCCGGCCTCGTCTCGCGCACCGTGGACGCGCTGCTCGGCGTCTCGCTCTGAGCGTCGGCGCGGAGGGCACGGTCTCCTGCCGTGCCCTCCGCGCAGGTGCGCGCCGGGGCCCGCGGCGTGCCGAGCGCCGTGCGGCGGCGCCGACCGTGGTACGCCTGTCCGGCTCGGAGGCGACTGCCGGGAGGCGCAGATGTCGGGGACCGGACCGAAGCCCGAGGGGCCGAAGCAGGAAGGGTCGGCGGACGGCGACGGCCGGGCCCCGCACAAGCAGACGCTCGTCTTCTCGCTGGGGCACGCGGAGTTGATCGTCCGCCGCCGCTACGAGGCGGCGAGCGTCTGCAACGACGTGCTCATCGCCGTGTGGTTCATCCTCGGCAGCATCATGTTCTTCTCCGAAGCCTGGACGACGAGGGGGACGGTCTGCTTCCTCGTCGGCAGCGTGGAGCTCCTGATCCGTCCGCTGATCCGCCTCTCCCGCCAGTTCCACCTCAAGCGCTTCCGCCCGCGGGGGAGCACCGTCCCGCGGGAGACGGCGGAGGACTACTGACGCGGCACCCGGCCCGACTCGCCGGCGAGGACGGACCGTCGGGGGCCGTCAGCCGCCCTCGCCCTCCTCGTCGGGACGGTCGCGGCCGCCGCGGTCCCTGCGCGCCTCGCTGCTCTCGTCGTCGCCCTCCTCGTCGGAGGCCGCGGCGTCCGGGTCGCCGGCGGAGGCGCCGGGCTCCTTTTCGCCGGGGCGCGGTCCCTGGCTCTTCCTGCTCGTGCCGCGGGGGGCGTTCTCGCCGGGGTCGTCGTCCCGGTGGCGCAGGTAGCGCTCGAACTCCTTGGCGATCGCCTCTCCGGACGCCTCGGGGAGTTCGGCCGTGTCCCGCGCCTCCTCGAGCGACTGGACGTACTCGGCCACCTCGCTGTCCTCTGCGGCGAGTTGGTCGACGCCGAGCTGCCAGGCCCGGGCGTCCTCGGGGAGGTCGCCGAGCGGCATGTCGACCTTGATCAGGTCCTCCAGGCGGTTGAGCAGGGCGAGCGCGGCCTTGGGGTTGGGCGGCTGCGAGACGTAGTGCGGCACGGCGGCCCACAGACTCGCGGCCGGGACGCCCGCGTGGGTGCACGCCTCCTGGAGGATGCCGACGATGCCCGTCGGCCCCTCGTACTTCGTCTCCTCCAGGCTCAGCGTGCGCGCGAGGTCGGAGTCGGAGGTGAGACCCGTCACGGGGACCGGGCGGGTGTGCGGGGTGTCGCCGAGGAGAGCGCCCATCACGACGACCATCTCCACGCCCAACTCGTGCGCGAAGCCGAGGAGTTCGTTGCAGAAGGTGCGCCAGCGCATGCTCGGCTCGATGCCCCGTACGAGGACGAGGTCGCGCGGACGCCCCTCGCCCGAGGACTCCCCGACGCGGACCACCGAGAGCCGCGTCGTGGGCCAGGTGACCCGGCGGACGCCCTCGTCGAGCCAGACGTGCGGCCGGTTGACCTGGAAGTCGTAGTAGTCCTCGGCGTCGAGCGCCGCGAAGACCTCGCCCTTCCACTCCCGTTCCAGGTGCGCGACCGCACTGGAGGCGGCGTCGCCGGCGTCGTTCCAGCCTTCGAACGCGGCCACCATGACCGGGTCGACCAGCTCGGGAACGTTCTCGAGCTCGATCACCCAGCGCCTCCTTCCGTCCGATGCGAGGCACTCGGCCCCGGCACCGGAGACCGTTCTCCTTGCGTGCCCGCCCAGCCTACGGCGTGAGCCGGGTGCTGCCGCAGCCCCCGCACGCTTCAGGTCCGTTCCGTGCACACCTCTCGACGGTTCGTGTCGGCGCGGCTATACATCGGACCTATGACCAGAGGTCCGATGTGCAGCCCCACACCCACCGAGGTCCGCGACATCCGCTTCCCCACCTCTGACCGCCCCCACGCCTCCGCTGCGCCACCGCTCCCGACCCTGCGACGCACGGTGTGCGCGCCGAAACTCTCCGTGTCAGACGTCGAGTTGAGCGCCCACGCGGCGGGTCCGCCCGCCGCGGCCGCCCGCGTCGTCGACCGTTCCGAACCGTGCGACAGGCAGGAGGCGCCCGCATGACGCTCCCCATCCCGGCGGCCGAACCCGCCGCTGAGGCACCCGACTTCGCCGGCATGGCGGCGCTCGTCACCGGCGGCGGGTCCGGCATCGGCGCCGCGACGGCACGCCTTCTCCTCGCCCGGGGCGCCGAGGTCGCCGTCCTCGACGCGGAGCCCGGCGGCGCGCCGCCGGGAGCGCTGGCGCTGGAGGCGGACGTGACCGACGAGGGCGCGGTGCGCCGGGCCGTGGACCGGGCCGCCGCCGAGTTCGGCGGACTCCACACCGTCGTGGGCAACGCGGGCGTCGGCGCCGTCGGCACGGTCGAGGAGAACGACGACGAGGAGTGGCGGCGCGTGCTCGACGTCAACCTCCTCGGCCTCGTACGTACCGACCGGGCCGCGCTCCCGCACCTTCGGCGCTGCGCGGCCGACCGTCCCGGGCGGGTCTCCATCACGCACACCTGCTCCATCGCGGCCACCGCAGGACTGCCGCAGCGGGCGCTCTACGCGGCGAGCAAGGGCGCCGTGCTCTCGCTCACGTTGGCGATGGCGGCCGACCACGTCCGCGAGGGCGTCCGCGTCAACTGCGTCAACCCAGGCACGGCGGACACGCCTTGGGTGGGCCGCCTCCTCGGCCGGGCGGCGGACCCGGCGGCCGAGCGGGCGGCGCTGGAGGCGAGGCAGCCGACGGGGCGGCTGGTGCGGGCGGCCGAAGTCGCCCGCGCCGTCGCCTACTTGGCGGGTCCTGACGCGGCCTCCGTCACGGGCGAGTCGCTCGCCGTCGACGGCGGCATGCAGGGCGTGCGGCTGAGACCGGACGCTCCCGGAGGCAGTGCGGCCAAGTAGCCGCGGATTTCGCAGAGCCGACGTGGCGGAGCCGCCGACTCCCCGTACAGGTGGGCGAGTTGACGCGCCGCCCGACTCAGTGGGCGAGCGGCGCGGCGGCGCCCGGAGCGAGGCGGCGGCGGATCTCGGCCGCCGCCTCCTGCGCCTGGGGCCCGAGTTCGGCGAACCGGCTCTCGGGCACCCGGTCGTGCGGCCCCCAGACGCAGACCACGGCGACCGGCCGCCCGCCGGCGTCCAGCACGGGCGCGGCAACCCCGTTCAGCTGCGCCTCCAGCTCGCCGACGCTGATGCCGTACCCGCGCTCCCGCACCGTGGCCAACTCGGCGTCGAGCGCCTCGCGGTCCGTCTGCGTCGTCGGGGTGTACCCGGCGAGCCGACGGGAGAGGAGTGCCTCGACCTCGGCGCGGGGCTCCCACGCGAGGAGTGCCTTGCCGGCCGACGTCGCGTGGATGGGGACCTCGCGGCCGAGCCAGCGGGCGGTGAGCACCGCGGGCGGCACCACCTCGTCGACGTACGTGATGCCGCCCCCGCCCTGGGCGACGGCGAGGTTCGCGGTCTCGCCCGTCGTCTCGCAGAGGCGCTGCAACACGTCGTGCGAGCGCCGAACCAGCCCTTCCACGCCGGCAGTCGACGCCATGCGGCTCACCGCGGGGCCGATCGTGTACCGGTTGGCGGCGGGGTCGCGCTCGACGAGTGCGTGGTGTTCCAGCGTGGCGAGGAGGCGCCAGGCGGTGGCGCGGTTGAGGTCGCACACCTCGGCGAGCTCCGCGACGCTGCGTCCTTCGGGAGCGCTCGCCGAGACGGCGTTGAGCAGGGCGATAGCCCGCTCCAGCGACTGCACCCTGCCGCCGCCCGGGCGGCCCTTCGCCCCGGTCGCCGCTTCCTCCGCCACGTCCATCCCTGTGCCTCCGCTGTCTCGCTCTGTCGCCCCGGAAGCGTAGTCGCCGCGGTCGGCGGCCGGACCGCACGCCTTGACGTGCGGAACCGCGCGCTTCTATCGTCGCGCACTACGAACGCTTGCCGCACATTGTGCAGCGCAAATCCCCACCAACCCCGCATCACGTCACAGGTGAACCCATGGAAGCCAGCCCGCGCCGAGTAACCACGCCGTACGAGGGGACGGGTGTGCGCCCTTGGGACGACGGCGCCCCGGTGCCCACGCCGCTCGTCCTCCACCGCACGCCGGTGCGGCCCGAATGGGCCGACTACAACGGGCACATGAGCGAGTCGTGCTACCTGCTCGTCTTCGGCGACAACTCCGACGCCTTCTTCCGCTTCCTCGGCGTCGGCGAGGAGTACCGGGCGGCGGGACACTCGCTCTACACCGTCGAGACGCATCTGCGGAACCTGCGCGAGGCCGTCGTCGGCGACCCCCTCGTCGTCACCCTCCGCCTCCTCGACCACGACGCGAAGCGCCTGCACGTCTTCCACGAGATGCGGAACGGAGCCGACGACACCGTCCTCGCCACGGCCGAGCAGATGCTGCTCCACGTCGACATGGCAGCCGGGCGCACCGCCGCGCTCCCGGACGAGCTGCTCCGCAGGCTCGACGCCGTCCGCGCCGCGCACTCCGCGCTGCCCGCACCGGAGGCCGCGGGCAAGCCCATGGGCATCCGCCGCAGCCGCACCGACTGAGGGAGCACACAGTGGACTTCGCACTCACCGACGAGCAACGCCTCATCGCGGAGACGGTCTCCGCCTTCGTCACCGCCGAACTCGACCCGCACGCCGACGAGGTGGAGCGGCTCGACGAGGTGCCCGACCAACTCGCCCGCTCCATCCGGGAGAAGGCGCTCGCCGCGGGGCTCTACGCCGCCAACATGCCCGAGGAGATCGGCGGCGGCGGGCTCGACGCGGTCAGCATGACGCTGGTGGAACGGGAGCTGGGGAAGACGAGCTTCGCGCTCCAGTCCCTCGTCGCCCGCCCCAGCAACATCCTCCAGGCATGCGAGGGCGAGCAGCGCGAGCGCTACCTGCTGCCCGCGGTGCGCGGCGAGCGCCACGACTGCCTCGCCATGACCGAGCCGGGGGCAGGATCCGACATCCGCTCGATGCGCGCCAGCGCCGTACGCAGCGGGGACGAGTACGTACTCGACGGCACCAAGCACTTCATCTCGCACGCCGACATGGCGGACTTCGCCGTCGTCTTCGCCGCGACGGGGAGCGAGGAGACGGCGCACGGGCCGAAGAGCCTCATCACCGCCTTCCTCGTGGACCTCGACGCGCCGGGGGTCGAGGTACGGCGAGGCTCCGACTGCGTCTCGCACCGCGGCTACCACCAGTGCGAACTCGCCTTCACCGACTGCCGGATACCGGCGTCCCAGCGGCTCGGGGAGGAGGGCGGCGGCTTCGCGCTCATGGGCGAGTGGCTCGGCGCGAGTCGGCTCCAGGTCGCCGCGACGAGCGTCGGACGGGCCCGGCGCATCCTCGACCTCACCCTCCGATGGGCCGCGGAACGCGAGCAGTTCGGGCGCCCGGTCGGGCGTTTCCAGGGCGTCGCGTTCCCGCTCGCCGACATGGCGACGGAGCTGGAGGCGGCGGAGCTGCTGACGCTGCGCGCCGCCTGGAAGCAGGACAACGGCGGCATGACGGACAGGGACGCGGCGATGGCGAAGCTCTACGCCTCCGAGGCGCTCGGGCGCATCGCCGACCAGGCGCTCCAGACCTTCGGCGGCATGGGCCTGATGGCTGAGCTGCCGATCGAGCGGTACTGGCGCGACGCGCGCGTCGAGCGGATCTGGGACGGAACCAGCGAGATCCAGCGCCACATCATCTCCCGTTCCCTGCTGCGCCCGTTGGGCGCCTGATGCGGGGCGACGCGGAGACGGGCCTCGCACGCCTGTTGCGCCCGCGGCACCTCGCGCTCTACGGCGGCGCGGCCGTCGCCGAGGCCGTACGGCAGTGCCGGGCCGTCGGCTACGAGGGCGAACTGTGGCCGGTCAATCCGCGGCGGCAGGAGATCGAGGGGCTGCCGTGCTACCGCACCACCGACGAGCTGCCCGAGCCGCCCGACGCCGCCTTCGTGGCGGTGCCGGCTGACCGGACCGTGGGCGTCGTCGCAGAACTCGCCGCGCGGGGCGCGGGCGGTGCCGTCTGCCACGCCTCCGGGTTCGCCGAGGAGGGCGCCGAAGGGGCGCGCCGTACGGCCGAGTTGCGGCGGGCGGCCGGCGGCATGCCCGTGATCGGGCCGAACTGCATCGGAATGCTCAACTACCTCGACGGCACGGCGCTCTGGGCCGACCGGCACGGCGGCGAGCGGGCCTCCAGCGGGGTCGCGCTCATCACCCAGAGCGGCAACATCGCGCAGAACATCACGATGCAGCGCCGCGCTCTTCCCCTCGCGTACGTGGTCACCAACGGCAACGGCGCGGTGACGGGCGTGCCGCAGCTCATCGACGCACTCTCCGCCGATCCGCGCGTCACGGCGATCGGCCTCCACCTGGAGGGGGTCTCGGACGCCGCCGAGTTCTCCCGCGCCGCACGCTCCGCGCTGCGCCGCGGGGTGCCGGTCGTCGCGCTGAAGACGGGCACCTCCGAGCTCGGCGCCCGCGCCGCCCTCAGCCACACCAGCTCCCTCGCCGGCTCCGACGTCCTGTGCGACGCGCTGTTCGCGCGGACGGGCGTGGCGAGGGCGCACGACGTCCCCGCCTTCGTCGAGACGCTCAAACTCCTGCACGTGCACGGCCCGTTGGAGGGTCAGGGCGCAGGCGAGGACGGGCGGGCCGGCATCACCTCGGCGAGCTGCTCGGGAGGCGAGGCCGCGCTGATGGCCGACACCGCCGCGCGGCACGGCGTCGAACTGCCGCCGCTCGGCAGGGAGCAGGCCGCGACAATGGGCGAACTCCTGGGCGAACACGTCCACATCAGCAATCCGCTCGACTACCACGCCTACATATGGGGCGACTTCGGGGCCCAGCGCGCCTGCTTCACGGCGCTCACCGGCGCCGACCACGACATGAACGTCCTCCTCCTCGACATGCCGCGCACCCGGGCATCCGAGGGCGACCCCTGGGCCACGACGCTCGACGCCTTCACGGCAGCACGCGAGGCCACCGACTCACGCTGCTGCGTGGCGAGTTCGCTCCCCGAGGGCCTGCCGGAAGAGGAGTCCCGCCGCCTGCTCGACGCGGGCGTCGCACCCATGCAGGGGCTCTCCGACTGCCTGCGGGCGATAGCGGCGGCGCGTGCGATCGGCGTCGCGCGCTCCCGGCTGCGCACGGCGGAGGAGGACGGGAGCCCGCTGGCGGCGCCGCTGCCCCCGGCGCCCCGACAGCCGTCCGGGCAGGGCGAGTTGGTCGACGAGCACGCCGGCAAGTCGGCGCTCGCCCGGTACGGCGTCGCAGTGCCCCACGGTGTCGCGGCGGGGCGCGAGGGGGCGGCCGCCGCGGCACGCGAGGTCGGTTTCCCCGTCGTCGTCAAGGCGCTCTCTCCGGGGCTGGCGCACAAGAGCGAGGCGGGAGGCGTACGGCTGGGGCTGCGGACCGAGAACGAAGTGACGTCCGCGGTGGGGGAGATGTCCGCGCTCGCCGACCGCTTCCTCGTGGAGCGGATGGTGCCGGGCGCCGTCGCCGAGCTCCTCGTGGGGGTGCACCGGGACCCGGTCTTCGGTACGGCGCTGACCCTCGGGGCCGGCGGCGTCCTCGTCGAAGTCGCCGCGGACACCGCGACGTTGCTGCTCCCCACCGGGCGCGAGGAGATCGAGGCGGCGCTCTCCTCGCTCCGGCTCTGGCCGGTGCTCCGCGGCGTACGCGGAAGGCCGGCGGGCGACGTGCGGGCGGCCGTCGCGGCGGTCGAAGCCGTGGCCGCATACGCCGCGGACCACGACGGCGTCGCCGAGCTCGACGTCAACCCGCTGCTGGTACTCCCCGAAGGCGAAGGAGCGGTCGCGGCGGACGTCCTCGTACGCCGCCAACCGCCCTACGCACACGGGGAGCAGGGCGGGCGAACCGCCTGACGCGCGCCGCCGACGCATCGGGCGGCCCCAACGGAAAGCGACCAGGAGGAGAGAATGCAGAGCACAACGGACGCGGCCCACGAGGCGGTTCGCAGCGAGGAGCAGGACGGCGTCCTCGTCGTCACCCTCGACAGGCCGAAGGCGAATGCCATCGACACCCGCACGAGTCTCGCCCTCCACGCGGAGTTCACACGGCTGCAGGAGGACCCGGGGCTGCGAGCGGCCGTGATCACCGGCGCCGGCGACCGGTTCTTCTCCGCAGGATGGGACCTGAAGGCCGCAGCCGAGGGCGAGGCGATCGACGCCGACCACGGCCCCGGCGGCTTCGCCGGGCTCACCGAGTTGCACCGGCTCGACAAGCCGGTGATC
>NZ_AJTQ01000017.1 GCF_000262345.1 Streptomyces xiaopingdaonensis
GCGGCGGCTTCGAACTCGCCCTCGCCGCCGACCTGATCGTCGCCGCACCGCACGCCGAGTTCGCGCTCCCCGAGGTGCGGATCGGCATGATCGCCGACTCCGGCGGGGTGCTCCGGCTGCCGAGGCGCCTCCCGCGCGCGGTGGCGACGGAACTGCTGCTCACAGGGAAGCGCCTCACCGCCGCTGAGGCCGCTCGCTGGGGCCTAGTCAACGAGGTCGCGGAGCCGGGGGCCGTCGTGGAGCGCGCGGTGGCCCTGGCGGGGGAGGTCGCGCAGGGTGCGCCGCTGGCGCTCGCCGCCGTCAAGGAAGTCCTCAGGGAGACCGAGGCGTTGGGCGTGGAAGCCGGGTTCGCGCGGATGCGCAGCGGCGAACTCCCGTGCTACGGCACCATGTTGCGCTCGGCCGACGCGGAGGAGGGGCCGCGTGCCTTCGCCGAGAAGCGCGCACCGGTGTGGCAGGGCGCGTGAGCCGAACGCCCGCTGACAGCGGGGGAGTCGGGGCACCTCACGGTGTCGAGCGGAGCCGCCGCTCGACGCCGGCGAGGTGCACGGTCGACCAGGAGCGCGCCGCCTCCGCGTCGCCGTCCCGCAGCGCCGCGAGGATCTGCCGGTGCTCGTCGAGGGCCCGGCCGACGGCGCGCTCCCGCGCGAGACCGCGCCACACCCGGGCCCGCGTCGCCGGCGCCGCGAGCGCGTCGAGCAGCGAGTGGAGCACCGGGTTGCCGCAGGCGGCGTTGGTGCGGCGGTGGAACTCCAGATCCGCCTCGACGAGCTGCTCGACGGTGGAGCTCTCACTCAGCGGCTCCAACTGCGCCTGAAGGGAGTCGAGTTCGCTTTCGCCGATCCTGGAGCCGGCGAGCGCCGTCGCGGCCGGCTCCAGGATGCGCCGCACCGCGAGGCAGTCGAGTACGGCGTCGTCCCGCTGGAGCTCCACGATCGACCCCAGCGCCTCCAGCAGCAGTCCGGGGTCGAGGCTGGTGACGTACGTACCGTCGCCCTGGCGCACGTCGAGGACGCGCACGAGCGAGAGCGCGCGCACCGCCTCCCGCAGCGAACTGCGCGAGAGGCCCAACTCTCCTGCGAGCACACTCTCCTTGGGCAAGCGGTCGCCAGGTCCCAGCGCCCCGGAGACGATCATGCCGCGGATCTTCCCGATCGCCTTGTCGGTGACCGCCACAGCGCCGCCCCTCCCCGACCGCCAGACATCCGATGCCTTGCCATTATGGGGGTTTCCGCCCGGCGACTTCGCACCAACTCCTGCGGTAGGCGGTCCAGTCGGTTTCGTCAGCGGCGAAATCCACGTACGCCGCCGTACCGAACCGTTTGCGCCGCACGTCCCCGCGGCCGAGGCCCAGCCGGATGCCGCGCACCGCGGCCGGCACGGTCTCCGCCGAGGCGCGGTGCGCGAGGTTGTCGGTGTGGAAGAAGGGCAGCCCCATCAGGAGGTCGGTCCCGCGCGGTGTCGCCTCCAGGGCCAACTCCGTGAGGTGCGCGACGAGTCCGCCGTAGTGGCTCTCCGTCTGCATCCAGGTGTCGTACGACATCATCGCGATCTGGTCGACCCGCCGTGCGACCTCCCCGAAGTACCCCTGCGACCAGTACTTGCCCCGACCGCTCACCGCACCCAGGACCCGGTGCACCTCGGGCAGCGGGTCGATCTGGTGCGCCGCGACGGAGAGCACCCCGCCCGCGCGGGAGACCACGGGGCCGAGCCGGTCGAGGAGGCGCAGGAAGTCCTCGTTGCCCGAGTGCATCTGCTCCAGGTCGAAGTGGACGCCGTCGAACCCCGCCCGCATCACCTGCCGCGCGCTCGCCACCACCGCGCGCCGTGAGGCCGGATTGGCGAGGCGCAGCCCCTTTCCCGCGCGCTCGCCCGCCTCGTCGTGGACGAGGACGTCGCCGAGCCACGCCTGCACACGGACCCCCGGCAGCTTCTTGCGGACGGCGCGGAGCAGCCACGGGGACCGTCGGGCGCGGCTCGCGTCGAGGGTGCCGTCGTGCTCCAACGGCCCTGTGTGCACGTAGAGATCGCGCACGCCCGTCCCCTCGATGCGGCGCCCGAGGCGGGCGAGGTCCTCGTCGTCCTTGCGGCCGTCGACCCAGGCGTGGCCGAGCCAGACGGCGTCGCGACCGCGCGTGTGCGCGCCTTCGGGGAGGTCGCCCGCGTAGGAGAGGCGCAGCGCCGTCGCCGCGGTGGCCGCGGGGAGGAGGACGGCGGCGCCGAGCGCGGGCAACCCCCACAGCAGCAGCCTGCGCCGGAGCGTCGGGGACGTCGACGACGGCCCGCCGGCGTACGCCCGGCGCTCGGCCGCGGATTCCGTGGGCCCGCCCTCGACCGCCTCCGGCCCGTTCCCGCCGTCCGCTCGCCGCTCATCGAACATGGGTCGGATGCTGCCACGCGAAAGCGACGGCGCGATCCGGAACCCCGGAACGCGCCGCCGCCGTAAGGACGTCGACCGCGCGGTGTCAGCCGCGACGCTCGTCGAGTATCCGCTGCACCTTCCCGCGCACCTCGTCGGTGTCGAGCCCGCGGATGGTGAGCGTGGTGCGGCGACGCAGCACGTCGTCCGCCGTCTCCGCCCACTCGTGGTCGCGCGCGTAGACGACCTGCGCCCAGACCTCGGGACCGTCGGGGTGGATGCGCTCGCCGAGCGCCGGGTCCTCGTTGACGAGCCGGGCGATGTCGAAGGAGAGCGACCCGTAGTGCGTCGCCAACTGCCGCGCGGTGAGCGGGTCCATGCGCGCGCCCGGCTCGCGGTCGACGAGCAGACGGTGCGCCACCGCGTTCGGATTGGAGACGCCCGGCAGCGGAGTGTGGCGCACGAGCCGCTTCACCGGCTCCATGTCCTCGGCGAGCGCCCCGCCGGGCAGCTTCGTCAGCTTGTCGAGAACCGTGCGCCCGATGTGCCGGTACGTCGTCCACTTGCCGCCCGCGACCGAGAGCATCCCGCCGCGCCCCTCGCTGACGACCGTCTCGCGCTTCGCCGACTCGGTGCCGCCCGGACCGCCCGGCAGCACCCGCAGTCCGGCGAACGCGTAGGTCATCAGGTCGCGATCGAGGTGCTCGTCCCGCACGGAGAACGCCGCCTCGTCGAGGATCTGCTGGATGTCGGACTCGGTGGCGCGTACGTCCGCCGGGTCGCCCGTGTACTCCTCGTCCGTGGTGCCCAGCAGGAGCTGGTCCTCCCAGGGGAGCGCGAAGGTGATCCGGTACTTGTCGATCGGCGTCGCCATCGCGGCCTTCCACGGCGCCTTGCGCTTGAGGACGAGGTGGGCGCCCTTGGAGAGCCGGATCGACGGGGCCGCCGCGCTGTCCTCCATCGCACGCAGGTGGTCGACCCACGGCCCGGTCGCGTTGAGGACGAGCCGTGCGTCGATGCCGAACTCGGTGCCGTCGAGGCGGTCCCGCAGTTCGGCACCCGTGACGCGGCCGCGGGTGGTGCGCAACCCCGTGACCTCGGCGTGGTTGAGCACCACGGCGCCGGAGTCGACGGCGGCGCGGACCGTCATCACCGCCATACGCGAGTCGTTCATCTGGTGGTCGCCGTAGACCGCGACCGCCTTGAGGTTCTCCGTGCGCAGGCCGGGGTTGTCGGCCGCGGCCTTCGACGGGGAGATCACGCGGCCGACGCCGTCACCGAAGGCCGAGAGCGCCGAGTAGGCGAAGACACCGGCACCGAGCTTCGCCGCCCCGTGCGGCCCGCCCTTGTAGACGGGCAGGTAGAACGTGAGCGGGTTGACCAGGTGCGGTGCGACGTCCTTCGCCAGCACCCGCCGCTCGTGGTGGTTCTCAGCGACCAGCTTCACGGCGCCCGTCTGCAGGTAGCGCAGGCCGCCATGCACCAGCTTGGAGGACGCGGACGACGTGGCTCCGGCGAAGTCGCCCGCGTCCACCATGGCCACCCGCAGCCCCGACTGCGCGGCATGCCAGGCGACCGAGGTGCCCAGGATGCCGCCGCCGACGACCAGCAGGTCGTACGTCGCGTGCGCGAGCAGGTCCCTGGTCTCGGTGCGGCCGGGGTTGCTGCCGGCAGCCGGGTGCGTCCCCAGTGCGGGGGCGCTCAGCGGGGTGTTCATCTCTCTCAGCTCTCCTCTTCAAGCCAACCCATGGTCCGCTGCACGGCCTTGAGCCAGCTGTTGTACTCGCGGTCCCTGACGGCCGCGTCCATTTGCGGTGTCCACTCGGCAGCCCGCTTCCAGTTGGCGCGGAGCTCGTCGGTGTCCGACCAGAAGCCGACGGCGAGCCCGGCGGCGTAGGCGGCGCCGAGGCAGGTCGTCTCGGCCACCATCGGGCGGACCACCGGCGCGTCGAGCACGTCCGAGATGGTCTGCATCAGCAGGTTGTTCGCTGTCATGCCGCCGTCGACCTTGAGCGAGGTCAGGTCGACGTCGGAGTCCTTGTGCATGGCGTCGACGATCTCCTTCGTCTGCCACGCGGTCGCCTCCAGCACGGCGCGCGCGAGGTGCGCCTTGGTGACGTAGCGGGTCAGCCCCGCGATCACACCGCGCGCGTCCGAGCGCCAGTACGGTGCGAACAGGCCGGAGAACGCCGGCACGAAGTAGGCGCCGCCGTTGTCGTCGACGGAGCTCGCCAGCGTCTCGATCTCCGCGGCGCTGTTGATCATGCCCATCTGGTCCCGCATCCACTGTACGAGGGAACCGGTGACCGCGATCGAGCCCTCGAGCGCGAAGACCGGGTCCTGGTCGCCGATGCGGTAGCCGACGGTGGTCAGCAGGCCGTTGTACGAGTTGACCGGCTCGTGCCCGGTGTTCATCAGCAGGAAGGTGCCGGTCCCGTACGTCGACTTCGCCTCGCCGATCTCGTAGCAGGTCTGTCCGAAGAGCGCCGCCTGCTGGTCGCCGAGCGCGGAGGCGACGGGCAGGCCCGCGAGGTCGCCCGTGGCCTCGCCGTAGACCTCGGCGGAGGAGCGGATCTCCGGCAGCACCGACATCGGCACCCCGATCGAGGCGCAGATCTTGGGGTCCCAGCTCATCGTGTGGAGGTTCATGAGCATCGTGCGCGACGCGTTGGTCACGTCGGTGACGTGCACGCCGCCGTTGACGCCGCCGGTGAGGTTCCAGATCACCCATGAGTCCATCGTGCCGAAGAGAAGCTCACCCCGCTCGGCGCGCTCCCGCAGCCCCTCGACGTTGTCGAGCAGCCAGCGGATCTTCGGCCCTGCGAAGTACGAGGCGAGCGGCAGTCCCGTCTCCCGTCGGAAGCGGTCCTGACCGACGTTGCGGCCGAGCTCCCGACAGAGCCCGTCGGTGCGGGTGTCCTGCCAGACGATCGCGTTGTGCACCGGCTCGCCCGTGTTCTTGTCCCACAGCAGCGTCGTCTCGCGCTGGTTGGTGATGCCGAGCGCCAGCACGTCCTGCTTGGTGATGCCGGCCTTGTCGAGCGCGCCCGTGACCACCTGCTGGACGTTCTGCCAGATCTCGGTGGCGTCGTGCTCGACCCAGCCCGGCTTCGGCAGGATCTGCTCGTGTTCTTTCTGGTCGACCGAGACGATCCGGCCGTCCTTGTCGAAGACGATGCAGCGGCTGGAGGTCGTGCCCTGGTCGATCGCTGCGATGAACGGGCCGGTGGAGTGGATGTCGCTCACGGTGTGCTCCGATGCTCGGTTGGTCTGTGGTTCTGCTCCGCGGCCGGCTCTCCCCGGTCGCCTGCGGTGCTGCTCACGGGGCGAAGGCGAGGTTGTAGAGCCCGCCGGCGAGAGCGGCGCCGATCAGCGGCCCCACGACTGGGACCCATGCGTACTGCCAGTCGGAGCTTCCCTTGTTGGGCAGCGGCAGCAGCGCGTGCACGATGCGCGGTCCCAGGTCGCGCGCCGGGTTGATGGCGTACCCCGTGGGCCCGCCGAGCGAGAGGCCGATGGCGAGGACGACGAGCGCGGTGATCAGGGCGCCGAGCGTGCCGAGCCCGTTCCCCTCGTCGTTGAGGCCCTGGGTGAGGATCGCGATGATCAGCACGAAGGTAGCGATGATCTCGGTGACGAGGTTCTGCAGCTTGTGCGGGATCTCGGGGGCGGTCGAGAAGACGCCGAGCACGGGGCCCGGCTCGTTGCTGGCCGCGGTGGGGCTTCCGTGGTCGAGCTCGTCGCCCGTGATCGGCGGCGTCGTGAGGTGGTAGCGGAACTGCCCGTAGTACGTCAGCCAGACGAGGACGGCGCCGATGATGGCGCCGAGCATCTCGGAGAAGAGGTAGAGCGGCACGTCGCTCCACTCCGTACCGCCCTGGATCGCAAGTCCCAGCGTCACCGCGGGATTGAGGTGGGCGCCGGAGACGCCGGTGGCGATGTAGGCGCCCGAGAGCACCGCCATGCCCCAGCCGAACGCGACGGCCACCCAGCCCGCCTCGTACGCCTTGGAGCGTTTGAACGTGACGGCGGCGACCACGCCGCCACCGAGCAGGATCAGCACCGCGGTGCCGACCACTTCCCCTACGAAGATGTCGGTGCTGGACACCCGCGACTCCTTTGTCCTTCGTCCAGAGGGAGCACGGACCTACGCGGCCTGAGCCACGAACCGGTCCCGCGTCCTTAGCCGTTCGTTGTTCGACAATGTCGACCAGTGATCGGCAGTTTTCTCTTTGGTGAAGCTTGCGTCAAGAGGGTGTGACACAGCACTCCATGGCCGTCCATCCTCACCGCACGACGCAACCGCGGCATCCGGGACGGCGCCAACCCGGTGGTTGCCGCCGCCTCCTGCTCCGCTGCCCGGGTCAGGCGCCCGAACCGGCGGGCCGGCGAGACCTCGGACGGGCAGGATCGGCCCGAGGAGGGGAACTGGGAAGGGGGTGCGCGGCAACCCCGCCGAACACGCCGGTCGGCGGTCCCTCGGAGCGTCAACTTCCGTTTGCCGGCCGGATCTAGACGGCGCCCCGCCCCGCCTGGAACCGCCCGGCGCCCAGGTCCCTGGAGATGGCCCGCGCGCAGTCGCGCACCGAGGCGACGATGCGCGCCCGCAACTCCCCGGCGTCGCAGACCCGCTCGACGGCGCCCGTCACGCCGACCGCGCCGAGGAGCAGCCCGCGCCTGCTGTGGATCGGCGCCGCGACGGAGGCGAGCCCGTCCCACGTCTCCTCGACGTCCGCGCCCCAGCCCCGTCCCTTCGTCAGCGCGAGGACCTGCTCCAGCTTCTTCGGGTCCGTGACCGTGTGCCCGGTGAACCGCCGGCGCTCGCCTTCGAGGACGTCGCTGTGGGCCACCGGGTCGTAGGCCGAGAGCACCTTGCCCAGGGCCGAGCTGTGGAGCGGCTGCATCGCCCCGACCTCCAGCACCTGACGGCTGTCGTCCGGCCGGAAGACGTGGTGGATGATGAGGACGCCCTGCTGGTGCAGGACGCCGAGGTAGACGCTCTCGCCGCTGGAGCGCGCCAGGTCGTCGGCCCAGACCAGGGCGCGGGCACGCAGTTCGTGCACGTCGAGGTAGCTGTTGCCGAGACGGAGCAGCTCGGCGCCGAGCTGGTACTTGCCGGAGAGCGGGTCCTGTTCGACGAAGCCCTCCTGCTGGAGCGTCCGCAGCAGCCCGTGCGCCGTGCCCTTGGCGAGCTCCAGCGTGGAGGCGATGTCCGAGAGACCGAGCCGGCGTTCACCTCCTGCCAGGAGACGCAGCACCGCGGCCGCGCGCTCCAGGGACTGAATGGTCCGGGCCATCGGCACCTCCCTGGCCTTTCTGTCGACGGACGTCCACAGGTCGACAATGTCGAACGGTATCCCTTACTGACGACCCAGCGGTAGTCGGACTTCAGCCGCGGAACGGGTGCAGCCGACCCCGCAGAGTGTCCGCTTGGCGGTACACCCGAGCGTCCTCTTGCGCCCGCCCTATACGCTGACCGGGTGCGTTGCATCGCCGATGGAGTCGATGATCACGCATAGCCGACAGCCGTCGCACCTCAGGGAGCACTTCCATGGCCTCGCCGAGCAGTACGTCCGCAGCCAACACCGCCAGGGCAGACGCCCTACGTCAGGCCCTCGCCGAACGCGTGGTGGTGGCCGACGGCGCAATGGGGACGATGATCCAGGCTCAGGACCCCAGCCTCGACGACTTCGAGCAGCTCGAGGGCTGCAACGAGATCCTCAACGTCACCCGGCCCGACATCATCCGCTCGGTGCACGACGAGTACTTCGCGGCCGGAGTCGACTGCGTGGAGACCAACACCTTCGGCGCCAACCACGCGGCGCTGGGCGAGTACGACATCACCGAACGGATCTTTGAACTCTCCGAGAAGGGCGTGCGGATCGCCCGCGACGCCGCCGAGGCGTTCGAGTCGGGGGACGGCCGCATGCGCTGGGTCCTCGGCTCGATGGGCCCCGGCACCAAACTGCCGACACTGGGGCACGCGCCCTACGCCACCCTCCGCGACGCCTACCAGCAGAACGCCGAGGGCATGATGGCCGGCGGCGCCGACGCGCTGCTCGTCGAGACGACCCAGGACCTTCTCCAGACGAAGGCGGCGATCATCGGCGCCCACCGGGCGATGGAGGCGGCCGGCTACCGGGTGCCGCTGCTCTGCTCCGTGACCGTCGAGACCACCGGCACGATGCTGCTCGGCTCCGAGATCGGGGCGGCGCTCACCGCGCTGGAGCCGCTCGGCATCGACATGATCGGCCTCAACTGCGCCACGGGCCCCGCCGAGATGAGCGAGCACCTGCGCTACCTCGCGCAGCACTCCACCATTCCGATCTCCTGCATGCCCAACGCCGGCCTCCCCGAACTGGGCAAGCACGGCGCCACCTACCCGCTCACCGCGCCCGAACTCGCCGACGCGCACGAGGGGTTCGTACGGGACTACGGCCTCTCGCTCGTCGGCGGCTGCTGCGGCACGACGCCCGAGCACCTGCGCCAGCTGGTGGAGCGCGTCCGTGGCGCGGAGCAGACGCAGCGCTCCCCGCAGCCGGAGCCGGGCGCCGCCTCGCTGTACCAGACGGTCCCGTTCCGCCAGGACAGCTCGTACATGGCGATCGGTGAGCGGACCAACGCCAACGGCTCGAAGAAGTTCCGCACCGCGATGCTCGAAGGGCGGTGGGAGGACTGCGTGGAGATGGCGAAGGACCAGATCCGCGAGGGCGCCCACATGCTCGACCTCTGCGTCGACTACGTCGGCCGGGACGGCGTCGCGGACATGGAGGAGCTCGCGGGCCGGTTCGCCACCGCCTCCACGCTGCCGCTCGTCCTCGACTCAACCGAGGTCCCGGTGATCCGCGCCGGCCTGGAGAAGCTCGGCGGCCGCGCCGTGATCAACTCCGTCAACTACGAGGACGGCGACGGCCCCGAGTCCCGCTTCGCCAAGGTCGCGGGCCTCGCGCGGGAGCACGGTGCCGGGCTCATGGCGCTCACCATCGACGAGGAGGGCCAGGCCCGTACGGCCGAGCACAAGGTCGCCATCGCCGAGCGGCTCATCGAGGACCTCACGACCAACTGGGGCCTCAAGGAGTCGGCGATCCTCATCGACTGCCTCACCTTCACCATCTGCACGGGCCAGGAGGAGTCCCGCAAGGACGGTATCCACACGATCGAGGCGATCCGCGAACTCAAGCGCCGCCACCCCGACGTGCAGACCACCCTCGGGCTCTCCAACATCTCCTTCGGCCTCAACCCGGCCGCGCGGATCGTCCTCAACTCGGTCTTCCTCGACGAGTGCGTCAAGGCCGGACTCGACTCGGCGATCGTCCACGCCTCGAAGATCCTGCCGATCGCACGGCTGGAGGAGGAGCAGGTCCAGGTCGCGCTCGACCTCGTCTACGACCGCCGCAGCGAGGGGTACGACCCGCTCCAGAAGCTGCTGGAGCTCTTCGAGGGCGTCGACACCAAGTCGATGAAGGCGGGCAGGGCCGAGGAACTCCTCGAACTGCCCCTGGAAGAGCGGCTCCAGCGGCGCATCATCGACGGTGAGCGCAACGGCCTGGAGGCCGACCTCGACGAGGCGCTCCAGGAGCGCCCGGCCCTCGACATCGTCAACGACACGCTCCTCGAGGGCATGAAGGTCGTCGGCGAGCTCTTCGGCTCCGGGCAGATGCAGCTGCCGTTCGTGCTCCAGTCCGCCGAGGTGATGAAGACCGCGGTGGCCCACCTGGAGCCGCACATGGAGAAGAGCGAGGACGACGAGGGCAAGGGCACGATCGTGCTCGCCACGGTCCGCGGCGACGTCCACGACATCGGCAAGAACCTCGTGGACATCATCCTCTCCAACAACGGCTACAACGTCGTCAACATCGGTATCAAGCAGCCGGTTTCGGCGATTCTGGAGGCGGCGGAGGAGAACCGGGCCGACGTGATCGGGATGTCGGGCCTGCTGGTGAAGTCCACGGTGATCATGAAGGAGAACCTGGAGGAACTGAACCAGCGGAAGATGGCGGCGGACTTCCCCGTCATCCTCGGTGGTGCCGCGCTCACCCGCGCCTACGTCGAGCAGGACCTCCACGAGGTCTACGAGGGCGAGGTCCGGTACGCGAAGGACGCCTTCGAGGGCCTCTCGCTCATGGACAAGCTGATGGACGTCAAGCGCGGCGTCCCCGGCGCCGAGCTGCCTGCGCTCAAGCAGCGGCGCGTGCCCAAGCGCGACCTCCAGATCGAGGAGCCCCCGCCCAACGACGGCTCCGTGCGCTCCGACGTCGCCGTGGACAACCCGGTTCCCGAGCCGCCGTTCTGGGGCAGCCGCGTCGTCAAGGGGATCGGGCTGCGGGACTACGCCGCCTGGATCGACGAGGGCGCGCTCTTCAAGGGGCAGTGGGGCCTGAAGGAGTCCCGCAAGGGCAACGGTCCGTCCTACGAGGAGCTCGTGGAGTCCGAGGGCCGGCCGCGGCTGCGCGGCCTGCTCGACCGGCTGCACACCGAGAACATGCTGGAGGCCGCCGTCGTCTACGGGTACTACCCGTGCCACTCCAAGGGCGACGACCTGATCGTCCTCAACGAGGACGGCTCCGAGCGGACCCGCTTCACCTTCCCGCGGCAGCGGCGCGGTCGCCGGCTCTGCCTCGCCGACTTCTTCCGTCCGGAGGAGTCGGGGGAGACGGACGTCGTCGGCTTCCAGGTCGTGACGGTCGGCAACCGCATCGGCGAGGTCACGCAGGAACTCTTCGAGGCGAACGCCTACCGTGAGTACCTCGAACTCCACGGCCTTTCCGTGCAGTTGGCCGAGGCCCTCGCCGAGTACTTCCACGCCCGCGTCCGCAACGAGCTCGGCTTCTCCGGCCAGGACCCGGCGCAGATGCAGGGCATGTTCGACCTCCAGTACCGGGGCGCGCGCTTCTCGCTCGGCTACGGTGCCTGCCCGAACCTGGAGGACCGCGCGAAGATCGCGGAGATGCTCCAGCCGGAGCGGATCGGCGTCGAGCTCTCCGAGGAGTTCCAGCTCCATCCCGAGCAGTCGACCGACGCCATCGTCCTGCACCATCCCGAGGCGAAGTACTTCAACGCCAGGTAAGCGCAGGACGTAGACTGATCGATCCGACAACAGGCCGGCCGCCCTCGCCGCACAGCGGGGCGGCCGGCCTTCTCGCCCCGTGGGAGGTGCATGCGGATGTCCAGTTCCGTCTCGGCGCTCGGCACCCTTCTGGAGGAGGGGCCGGGTCTACAGGCCGTCCTGCTCGACATGGACGGCACCCTGGTGGACACCGAGGGTTGCTGGTGGCAGGCCGAGCGGGAGGTCTTCGCCGAGCTGGGGCACTCGCTGCGGGAGGAGTGGCGGCAGGTGGTCGTCGGCGGGCCCATGGCGCGCAGCGCCGGCTTCCTCATCGAGGCGACCAAGGCAGACATCGGCCTGGAGGAGGTGAGCAGGCTCCTCAACGCCCGGTTCGTCGAGTGCGTCGCACGGATGGGTCAAAGCGTGCCGCTGATGCCGGGCGCTGGCCGGCTGCTCGCCGAGCTGGCCGAGCACGGGCTGCCCGCCGCGCTCGTCTCCGCCTCGCACCGCCACGTCGTCGACCACATGCTCGGCTCGCTCGGGAACGCCAACTTCGCCTGCACGGTGGCCGGTGACGAGCTGGTGCGCACCAAGCCGCACCCCGACCCGTACCTGACGGCCGCCGAGCAGCTCGGCGTCGACCCGCGCAGGTGCGCGGTGCTCGAGGACACCGCGACGGGGGTCGCGTCGGCGGAGGCGGCCGGTTGCCGGGTCGTCGCCGTGCCGTCGGTCGCGCCGATCGAACCGGCGCCCGGGCGGACGATCGTCCGATCGCTCGAAGAAGTCGATCTCGCATTTCTGCGCTCTCTGAGAGCGGTCGCGCACTGAGCGTAGGGAACGCCACGTGCCCTTCCCGCGGGGGAATAGCGGGGAAACCCAATGCGCCGGAGTGCTCATTTTCGGTGACTGTGGGGCCGTCAATTCCCGGCGTGCGCAGGTGAGTTGATCGTGTGATGTTCGTCACGGGAAGCGGTGTCGACAGGGGGCCGCGGACCTGCTCCGCGGCCCTTCGTGCGCTTCGGGCGGCTGTCCATGTGTCCGCATTGGTTCACCGAAGGTGCGGTACGTTCCCTTGTCCGTATAGCGGATGGTGGCGCGGCGATATCGGTGCGTGAAACCGCTCTGCGCCTTCCACTTCAAGGGGGGTCCGAGCGAACTACTAATGTCTGTTGCCCGGCCATTCCATTCCTGCACAACTCGCGGCCGGACGAGGGAGATCGTCGACCATGAACCGTAAAACCGTGGTGCTGCCCGTGCTGGCCGGGTTGCTCGCGCCTCTGCTCGCCGCCTGTGGGGACGGGTCGGGAAGCGGCGGGGATGACACCGTCGTCGTGGGCACCACCGACGAGTTCGCCGTCAGCAAGGACAACCCGGCGCCGTTCGACCCGGCCGCTTCGTACGACATCGCCGGGTGGAACATCATGCGCAGCACCTTCCAGACCCTGGTGCGCATACCCCGCTCCGGCACCGAGCCCGAGGCCGACGCGGCCGAGAAGTGCGGTTTCACCGACTCGCACAACGAGCAGTACCGCTGCACGCTCAAGGACGGTCAGCACTTCTCCAACGGCAATCAACTCGACGCCGAGGATGTCGAGTTCTCCATGCGGCGGCAGCTCTCCATCAACTACGTCAACGGCCCCGCATCGCTCTTCTCCAACGTCGACAAGGTGGAGGCGGTCGACGAGAAGCAGGTCGTCTTCCACCTCAAGAAGCCGGACGCGACCTTCCCGCTGAAGCTCACCACCCCGGCGGCCGCGATCGTCGACAGCGAGACGTACCCGAAGGACGGCTTCGTCGACGGCTTCTCCGTGACCGGCTCGGGCCCGTACGTCGTCGACTCCTTCGAGCCCTCGGAAGGCAAGGCCGTCCTCAGCAGGAACCCCGACTACGACGGCGGGCTGAACGTCCGGAACAAGGGCATCGAGCTCCGCTTCTTCAAGAGCGCGAAGAGCATGGAGCAGGCGCTCACCGCCGGCGACATCGACGTCATGAACCGGACCATCTCGCCGAGCCAGGTGGATCGGCTCGGCACGGCGAAGGACGAGGGCGTCCAACTCGTCGAGCAGCCGGGCCAGGAGATCCGCTACCTCGTCTTCGACACCGACGACCGCACCGCGGGCCGCAAGGCCGTACGCCGGGCCGTGGCGCAGGTGGTGGACCGTCAGAAGCTCGTGCGCGACGCCTACTCGCGTACCTCCGAGCCGCTCTACTCACCCGTGCCCAGCGGTCTGCCCGGTCACAACAACGCGTTCTTCAACGAGTACGGCAGGCCCAGCCCCGCCGCCGCCCGCGCCACGCTGGAGAAGGCGGGCATCGACACCCCGGTGAAGTTGCAACTCGCCTACACCACCGACCACTACGGCGAAGCGACGGCCGAGGAGTTCAAGATCCTCAAGAAGCAGCTCAACGACACCGGGCTCTTCGAGGTGACGACCACGGGCACCAAGTGGAAGAATTTCCAGCCGGCCGCGCTGAAGGGCAAGTACCAGGTCTTCGGTTACGGCTGGTTCCCCGACTTTCCCGACGCCGACAACTACCTGGCGCCCTTCATGGAGGAGAACAACCACCTCAACTCGTCGTACATCAACCGGGAGATCCGCGACAAGCTCATCCCCCAGAGCCGCCGCCAGACCGAACGCGCCAACGCGTCGCAGCAGTTCGGCCGCGCTCAGGACCTCGTCGCGGAGGACGTGCCGATCCTCCCGCTCTGGCAGGGCAAGCAGTACGTCGCCGCGCGCGACGACATCACCGGCGTCGAGTGGGCGCTCAACGCCTCGTCGCTCAACCAGTTCTGGGAGCTGGGCCGCGGCGTCTCCGACTGACGGACCCTCCCTCGACGGGCTCTCGTCCCTGGCGCGCCGCGCCGGGGCGGGAGCCCGTTCCTTCGTTCGGGCGTCAGGCGGCGCCCGGGCGCACGAGCCCGCTCTCGTAGGCGTAGACCGCCGCCTGTACGCGGTCGCGGAGGCCGAGCTTGGTGAGCACGTGCCCGACGTGCGTCTTGACGGTCGTCTCGCTGACGAAGAGGTCCGCGGCGATCTCCGCGTTCGACAGGCCGCGTGCGACGAGCTTCAGCACCTCCACCTCGCGCTCGGTGAGCTGGTCGAGGCTGTCGGGGACGGGCTCCTCGCCGGAAGGCAGCTTCTCCGCGTACTTGTCGAGCAGGCGGCGGGTGATGCTCGGCGCCAGCATCGCCTCGCCCGCGGCCACGACCCGGAGCGCCTGGACGAGTTCGTCGGCCGGGGCGTCCTTGAGCAGGAAGCCGCTCGCCCCGGCGCGCAGCGCCTCGACCACGTACTCGTCGAGGTCGAAGGTGGTGAGCACGAGCACCTTCGCCGGCCCGTCCTTCTCGGGGCCCGTGATGCGCCGTGTCGCCTCGACGCCGTCCATCCGCGGCATCCGGATGTCCATCAGCACCACGTCGGGCTGGAGGGCGCGCACCTGATCGAGCGCCTGCTGACCGTCGCCGGCCTCGCCCACCACCGCCACGTCCTGCTCGGCCTCCAGGATCATCCGGAAGCCGGTACGCAGCAGCGGCTGGTCGTCCACGAGCAGTACGCGGATTGCCACGGGATCTCCTCCAAGGGGGCGGCAGGCGGCGGGCGTTCCCATTCTCACCCAACCCGCGGTGCGTACACCGCCGGGCTCCCGGGCAGCGGTCGAACGCTCAGGCCGATTCCTCGGCCTCGCGGGGCAGGGGGAGGCGGGGCTGGATCGTCAACGGGTACTCGGGCGGGATGCCGCCGAACTCGGGGCAGCGGGAGCGGTGGTCGCACCAGTTGCAGAGCTTGCTGGGTCTCGGGCGCCAGTCACCGGTCTCGGTGGCGCGGGTGATCGCGTCCCACAGTGCGTGGAGCTTGCGCTCGACGGCGAGGAGCTCGGACTCCTCGGGATCCCAGGTGAGGACGTCCCCGCTGCCGAGGAAGACGAGTTGCAGGCGCCGGGGGACGACTCCGCGGAGGCGCCAGAGCACGAGCGCGTAGAACTTCATCTGAAAGAGCGGTCCTTCGGCGTACTCCGGACGGGGAGCCTTGCCCGTCTTGTAGTCGACGACGCGGACTTCGCCGGTGGGGGCGACGTCGACCCGGTCGATCACGCCCCGCAGGCGCAGCCCCGAGGAGAGCGTCGTCTGCACGAAGAGCTCGCGTTCGGCGGGCTCCAGGCGGGTCGGGTCCTCCAGTTCGAACCAGCGCTCGACGAGTGCCTCGACCTCCGCGAGCCACTCGGCGAGCTGCGCGGCGTCGAGCGCGGGGCTCTGCGCGTCCTCCGGCTCCGGCGGCCCGGCGGGCGGTTCGGGCGCGAACAACCGGGCGAGCTCGGGCCGTTTGGCGAGCAGCTTCTCCCACTCCGGTCCGACCATCGACCGTGCCCGCTCGATGCTGCGCTCAGCCGCCGGCGCGTCGAAGAGGCGTTCCAGGACCGAATGGACGACGGTGCCGCGGGTGGCCGCGGCGGACGGCTCCTCGGGCAGTTTGTCGATCACCCGGAAGCGGTAGAGCAGCGGGCACTGCATGAAGTCACCGGCGCGAGAAGGGGAAAGGCCGTTCGGCGGGGCCGGACGGCGGGCGTCCGCGGGGGAGGGGGAGGAGGCACCGGTGTTCATGGGCAACGACCCTAAGCCCCGTCACCGACACCGGGCACATACCATCGTCCTCGGACGGCAGCAGCGCTCACCCTGCATGATCACCACACCTCCACCGCGTGCGACCGTGCAGGCGGGCGGGGGACACCAGGCAAGCGGCAGAGGGGAACCCGTGGCGGACACGGACAGCGGCGGGAAACCGCGGGCCGGCGGCCCCGAGGGCACGGACGGCGAGTGCGGCACGCCCCGGCGTACCGCGCCGCCTGCGTCGCCCGGCGGCACGGAGGAGCCGGCGCCCGCCCTCGGCGAAACCGACGCGGGCGAACAGGAGACGGACGCCGAGCGCCCGTCCGCCGGCGAAGAGCCCGAAGGCACCCGAAGCCCCGTCACGGACGCGGACGCCGGCGAGCGGGAGCCCTCGGGCGAACCGTCGCCCGACCGTCCGTCGGCGCCCGAGGACGAACCCGCGGACGCCCCGCAGCCGACCGGAGCGGACGAACACCCCTCGCCCGAACAGCCGCGCCCCGACGCGGAGTCGACACCTCTCGAGCCCACGGAACCGGAGGAGCGCCCCCGCCCGGGCGAAGCCTCCGGCAGCGAGGGCCCCACGGGCGAGTCCGGCCCCACGCCCCCCGGCCTCCCCGCCGCGGGCCGGCCCGGCACCGGCCGTCCGGGCGAGACGAAGGGCGCGGCCGCACGCCCCCGCGGCGGCGGCCTCCTCATGGGGCGGCCCTTCGGCGTCCCCGTGTACGTGGCACCGAGCTGGTTCCTCGTCGCCGCGCTCATCACCTGGGTCTTCGGCGGGCAACTCGACCGCGTCCTGCCCCACTTGGGCATCGAGCGCTACCTCATCGCCCTCTTCTTCGCGGTCGCCTTCTACGCCTCCGTACTCGTCCACGAGCTGGCGCACACCGTCGCCGCGCTCCGCTTCCGGCTGCCGGTGCGCCGTATCCAGCTCCAGTTCTTCGGCGGCGTCTCGGAGATCGAGAAGGAGGCGGAGACGCCGGGCAGGGAGTTCGTCCTCGCCTTCGTCGGGCCGCTGCTCTCCCTCGTCCTCGCCGCCGTCTTCTACGGCGGGATGCAGGGGGTCGAGGCCGGCACCGTGCCCGGTGTGATCCTCGCGGCCCTGATGCTCTCCAACCTGATCGTCGCCGTCTTCAACCTCCTTCCGGGGCTGCCGCTCGACGGCGGGCGGATGCTGCGCGCCGTCGTGTGGAAGCTGAGCGGCCGGCCGATGACCGGCACCGTCGCCGCGGTGTGGACGGGCCGGGTGCTCGCGCTCGCCGTGCTCGTCGGGCTGCCGCTCGCCACCCGGTCCCGCGCCGGCACGGAGGGCATGGGCGGTGTCTCGACGCTCACCGACGCCCTCCTCGCCGCGATCCTCGCCGCGATCATCTGGACGGGTGCGGGCAACAGCCTCCGGATGGCGCGACTCCGCGAGCGGCTCCCGGAGTTGAGCGCCCGCGCGCTGACGCGCCGGGCCGTCCCCGTCTCCGGCGACACCCCGCTCTCCGAGGCGCTCAGGCGTGCCAACGACGCGGGCGCCAGGGCGCTCGTCGTCGTGGGCGGCAGGGGCGAGCCGCTCTCGCTCGTACGGGAGTCCGCGATCGTCGGGGTGCCGGAGCACCGGCGGCCGTGGGTCGCGGTGAGCACTCTGGCGCAGGACCTCAAGGAGGGGATGCGGGTGCCGGTGGAGCTCGCCGGCGACGAGCTGCTGGAGTACCTGCGCACGACGCCGGCCACCGAGTACCTCGTCGTCGAGGAGACGGGCGCGATCTACGGCGTCCTCTCGACCGGCGACGTGGAGCGCGCCTTCGTCAAGGCGATGGCGAAGCATCCTTCCTGACCGGGGCCGGCCCTCCGCGCGGAGCAGCTCCGACGACCCGTTAGTGTGTCCGCATGTCCGAACCGACCGGTGCCGCCCGCCGTCGCGGGCCCTTCCAGGTCGGGGACCAGGTCCAGCTCACCGACCCCAAGGGCCGCCACTACACGATCACCCTCGAAGAGGGGAAGAGCTTCCACACCCACAAGGGAGCCTTCCCGCACGACGAGTTGATCGGTGCGCCCGAGGGCAGCGTCGTCCGCACCACGGGCAACGTCGCCTACCTGGCGTTGCGCCCCCTGCTCCCCGACTACGTCCTGTCCATGCCGCGCGGAGCGGCCGTCGTCTACCCCAAGGACGCGGGGCAGGTGCTGGCGATGGCCGACATCTTCCCCGGCGCCCGCGTCGTCGAGGCAGGCGTCGGTTCCGGTTCGCTCAGCGCGTTCCTGCTGCGCGCCATCGGCGACCAGGGCATGCTCCACTCGTACGAGCGTCGCGAGGACTTCGCCGGGATCGCCCGGCAGAACGTCGAGCGGTACTTCGGCAGCCCGCACCCGGCGTGGACGCTCACCGTCGGCGATCTCCAGGACAACCTCTCGGACACCGAGGTCGACCGCGTCATCCTCGACATGCTCGCCCCCTGGGAGTGCCTCGACGCCGTCTCCAAGGCGCTCGTGCCCGGCGGCATCGTCTGCTGCTACGTCGCCACGACGACCCAGCTCGCGCGCATGGTCGAGTCGATCCGCGAGCACGGCACCTTCAACGAGCCGCAGGCGTGGGAGACGATGCTCCGCAACTGGCACGTCGAGGGCCTCGCCGTCCGTCCCGACCACCGCATGATCGGACACACCGGGTTCCTGCTCACCGCCCGCCGCCTCGCCGACGGCGTCGAGCCGCCGCTGCGCCGCCGCCGCCCGTCCAAGGGCGCGTACGGCGAGGACTACAAGGGCCCCGGCAGCACCTCCCGCTGACCCCGCACGACCGACCGGCCCCGCAGCACCGTTCCGACGAGGAACTCCGCTGCGGGGCCGCTGCGTTGAGGAGACGCGGAGACCGGGGGCCCGCCGTTCCGCCACGGTGTGACGTATGGCACCATGCTGGCACCCGCCAGCCCTCCGCGCCGATGCGCCGGCGCGTTCGAGCACGCCCAGGAGTCGCCCCGCGTGACAGCACTGCCGCACACCCGTTCCCGCACGGCCCACTGGGCCGCCACCGCCCTCGCGCTCGCCGCCCTCCTCGGCGGTACGGCCCTCCTCCAACCGTCCGGCGCCACGGCGAACCCGTCGGGCGAGGCGGCCCGCGGCCCCGCCCCCGAGGCGGCCAGCTACCCGCTCGACTGCGGTGCCGACGAGGCGGAGGTGCTGGCGAGCGGTTCGGCCGACTTCGACGGGGACGGGCGCGCGGAGGCCGTGGCGGTCGCACGGTGCGGCTCGGCGGGCGGGACGCCGCCCAGCGCGGTCTTCGTCCTCGCGCCCGCAGCGGAGGACGAGCGGCCCGAGGTCGTCGCCACACTCGTTCCGGCGAGCGAGGGCATGAGCGTGCAGGGGTTGAAGGTCACCCCGCACGCAATCTCCGCGACGCTCCTCGGCTACTCCTCGTCCGACGTCCCGAGGTGCTGCCCCGACAAGCAGCGCAAGGTGCGTTGGGAGTGGCGCGACGGACGGTTCGTGCTGGTGCCGGGGCCGGTCGCGGGCGCCGCCTGAGGGCGGTCGGGTGCAAGACCCCTGCGGTGTACGGGCGTCGAGCATGCGGACGGCGGCGACGGAGCGGGGCGGCGGTGTCTGCCGCGTCCTCCCTCTCGGGCCGGAGGTCGGAATTCGCACCCCCGTAAGGGTATTGGGGTGTGCAAGCACAAGGCGGGCCGCTTTCGGACCGGAACTCGTGGGTATCCCCCAGACGGGAGGGAGCGCGCAAGGGTGAAGATCGGACACTCCCCTTACGTCTTTGTGATCTAGGGGTTTCAACCCGCACCGGCCCAGGTAGGGTCGAAGCGTCCAGCTCCCCCTGGAGGAGGTGAGGACCGTGGCAGCCCACGACGACGACATCAACCGCGGCATCAAGGCCGGTCGGGGTTCAGAGGACCCGGAAGGCCAGGTTGCCCAGCTAGAGCAGGAAATCGCCGTCCTGCGCCGGAAGCTCGCCGACTCTCCGCGGCACACCCGGGTTCTCGAAGAACGGATCGTCGAGCTCCAGACCAACTTGGCCGGGGTCTCCGCGCAGAACGAACGGCTCTCCAACACACTGCGCGAAGCCCGCGACCAGATCGTGGCGCTCAAGGAGGAGGTCGACCGCCTCGCTCAGCCCCCCGCCGGGTTCGGCGTCTTCCTCAAGCCCAACGAGGACGGCACCGCCGACATCTTCACCGGGGGCCGCAAGCTCAGGGTGAACGTCAGCCCCAACGTCGAACTCGACGAACTCCGCCGCGGCCAGGAGCTCATGCTCAACGAGGCGCTCAACGTGGTCGAGGCCATGGAGTTCGAGACGGCCGGCGACATCGTGACCCTCAAGGAGGTCCTGGAGGACGGCGAGCGGGCACTCGTCGTCGGCCACACCGACGAGGAGCGCGTCGTGCGCCTCGCCGAGCCGTTGCTCAGCAGCACCCTGCGCGCGGGGGACGCGCTGCTGCTCGAACCGCGTTCCGGCTACGTCTTCGAGGTCGTCCCCAAGAGCGAGGTCGAGGAGCTCGTCCTCGAAGAAGTCCCCGATATCGATTACAACAAGATCGGCGGCCTAGGCGGTCAGATCGAGGCGATCCGCGACGCCGTCGAACTCCCCTACCTCTACCCGGACCTCTTCAAGGAGCACGAACTCCGGCCGCCCAAGGGCGTGCTGCTCTACGGCCCGCCCGGCTGCGGAAAGACGCTCATCGCGAAGGCGGTCGCCAACTCGCTTGCCAAGAAGGTCGCCGAGGTCACGGGCAAGCCGCAGGGGAAGAGCTACTTCCTCAATATCAAGGGCCCCGAGCTGCTCAACAAGTACGTCGGCGAGACCGAGCGGCACATCCGCCTCGTCTTCCAGCGGGCGCGCGAGAAGGCCAGCGAGGGGACGCCCGTCATCGTCTTCTTCGACGAGATGGACTCCCTCTTCCGCACCCGCGGCTCCGGAGTCAGCTCGGACGTGGAGAACACCATCGTGCCGCAGCTGCTCTCCGAGATCGACGGCGTGGAGGGCCTGGAGAACGTCATCGTCATCGGCGCCTCGAACCGCGAGGACATGATCGACCCGGCGATCCTGAGGCCCGGGCGCCTCGACGTGAAGATCAAGATCGAGCGCCCGGACGCCGAGGCGGCGAAGGACATCTTCTCCAAGTACCTCACGGCGAACCTGCCGCTGCACGCCGACGACGTCGCGGAGCACGGCGGGAACGTCGAGGCGGCCTGCGCGGCGATGATCCAGTCCGTCGTCGAGCAGATGTACGCGGAGTCCGAGGAGAACCGCTTCCTGGAGGTCACGTACGCCAACGGGGACAAGGAGGTCCTGTACTTCAAGGACTTCAACTCCGGCGCCATGATCGAGAACATCGTCGGCCGGGCGAAGAAGATGGCGATCAAGGCGTACCTCGACCACAACCAGAAGGGCCTGCGCGTCTCCCACCTCCTCGCCGCCTGCGTCGACGAGTTCAAGGAGAACGAGGACCTCCCCAACACCACCAACCCCGACGACTGGGCCCGCATCTCCGGCAAGAAGGGCGAGCGGATCGTCTACATCCGCACCCTCGTCACCGGCAAGCAGGGTGCGGACACCGGTCGCTCGATCGACACGGTCGCCAACACGGGCCAGTACCTCTAGCAGGCACCGCCCCCACCGACGCCGCGGCCCAGGGCCCCGCCCACCAGGCGGGGCCCTGGCGCCTGGTGGCGCGGCGCCGGCTGCCCCGGCGGACGGATGCCGCAGGTGGGCTCCCCGGCGCGCGCCCCGGGGGTAGTCTCGTCGGACTCGCCGCCGTATGCGGCGCCCGGAGCACGCCGCGGGCATGTCGGTGCCGGGCAGTACCTTGGCAATGCGCGTTGACAGAGCCGTGTATCCACGCAAGGAGAATGCGATGACCGTACGGCGGGTAATGGGCATCGAGACCGAGTACGGGATCTCCGTTCCGGGTCACCCCAACGCGAACGCCATGCTCACCTCCTCGCAGGTCGTCAACGCCTACGCGGCCGCGATGCAGCGGGCGCGCCGCGCACGTTGGGATTTCGAGGAGGAGAACCCGCTGCGTGACGCGCGCGGCTTCGACCTCGCGCGCGAGACCGCTGACGCCAGCCAGCTCACCGACGAGGACATCGGCCTCGCCAACGTCATTCTCACCAACGGCGCCCGCCTCTACGTCGACCACGCGCACCCGGAGTACAGCGCCCCCGAGGTCACCAACCCCAGGGACGCCGTGCTCTGGGACAAGGCCGGGGAGCGCGTGATGGCGGAGGCCGCGCTGCGCGCCGCCGAGGTGCCGGGCACGCAGCCCATCCACCTGTACAAGAACAACACCGACAACAAGGGCGCCTCCTACGGCACCCACGAGAACTACCTGATGAAGCGGGAGACCCCGTTCTCCGACATCGTCCGCCACCTGACGCCGTTCTTCGTCTCCCGGCCCGTCGTCTGCGGCGCCGGCCGCGTCGGCATCGGTCAGGACGGCACCGAGCAGGGCTTCCAACTCAGCCAGCGCGCCGACTACTTCGAGGTCGAGGTGGGCCTGGAGACCACCCTGAAGCGTCCGCTGATCAACACCAGGGACGAGCCCCACGCGGACGCGGAGAAGTACCGCAGGCTCCACGTCATCGTCGGCGACGCCAACCTCTCCGAGGTCTCCACCTATCTCAAGCTCGGCACGACCTCCCTCGTCCTCTCGATGATCGAGGACGGCTTCATCGCGGTCGACCTCGCCGTCGACCAGCCCGTGCGCACGCTCCACGAGGTGTCGCACGACGCCGGCCTCGGACACCTCGTCACGCTCCGCAGCGGCCGCCGGCTCACGGCCGTCCAGCTTCAGATGGAGTACTGCGAGCTGGCCCGCAAGTACGTCGAGGAACGCTGGGGCCAGGACGCCGACGAGCAGACGAAGGACGTCCTCAGCCGCTGGGAGTCGGTGCTGACGCGCCTCGAGGACGACCCGATGAGCCTCAGCGGCGAGCTCGACTGGGTCGCCAAGCGCGAACTCCTGGAGGGCTACCGCCGCCGCGACGGCCTCGGCTGGGACGCGGCCCGCCTGCACCTGGTGGACCTCCAGTACGCCGACGTCCGCGCCGACAAGGGTCTCTACAACCGGCTCGCCAACCGCGGGAAGATGCAGCGGCTGCTCGCGGAGGAGGACGTGGACAGGGCAGTGCTGCGCCCGCCCGAGGACACCAGGGCGTACTTCCGCGGGCGTTGCTTGGAGCAGTACGCGGACGACGTCGCGGCGGCGTCGTGGGACTCGGTCATCTTCGACCTCCAGGGCCGCGACTCCCTGCAGCGCGTCCCCACCCTCGAGCCGCTGCGGGGTACGCGGGAACACGTCAAGGATCTGCTCGACCGATGCAGAACGGCGGACGAACTTGTGCGCGTACTGTCCGGAAACTAACCGTTCCCAGGCTGCATCGAGGTCCTCTTCCGACACCGAGAGTTCACGAACCCGCCCTCACCAGGTGCGCGGTCGCCGTTCTCGGGGAATCACCATGAGGCGGGGAATCACTGCGGGGGACCCCGGACGTTGCACCAACCGAGGGGCCGAAGTCAGTCGCGGCTTGTAGGGTCTGATCTTGTACGTCTCGCGTACAACCGAACCGAGCGGGGTGAGGGAAATGGCGACCAAGGACACCGGCGGCGGACAGCAGAAGTCCACCCGGCAGACCGAGGAGACCGAGGAGGAAACCCAGGACGCGCAGGCGTCCGAGGACCTCAAGGAGCGCCAGGAGGCACTCTCCGACGACGTCGACTCGGTCCTCGACGAGATCGACGACGTCCTGGAGGAGAACGCCGAGGACTTCGTCAGGTCGTTCGTGCAGAAGGGCGGCGAGTAGGACCCGTGCCCGACGGTGCCGAGCGGCCGAACCGGCCCCGGTGCGGGCGGACTTCGCTCGACGGCGCACCGGTCCGCCGGTGCGCCGTCCGCCCACCGGACGCAGTCTCGCCTGCGGTGCCGGGACGCGGCACGGACCGTGCGGTCGGCTACTGTCTGCGTCCGCCTCGCGGTTCGCCGGAGCACGTGGTTCGCGATCACGGGGCGGGTAGAGTCCCGGCGTGCACCGCGCCCCAACCGGGAGTACGCGCGGGGCACATGGAGACCGGGGAGCGGCGAACCGGGCCGTCGTACACCAGGAAGGAAACGTGTGGCAGCCGAAACTCGTAGCGCCGGGCGCGCGCCGGCGGCCTTCCTGACGCCGGGCCCGTCTTCGCCCTCTGCGCAGGTGAACGGGGGTTTTCCGGGCGACCGCCCGTTGCCCTCCGAGGGCGCCGAGGAGGCCCCGTACGGCACCACCGTCGTCGCTGCGACGTTCCCCGGCGGCGTCGTGCTCGCCGGCGACCGCCCGGCCACGACGGGCAGCGTCCTCGCACAACAGAACCTGGAGAACGTCTTCCCGGCCGACGAGCACTCCGGCCTCGGCATCCCGGGCGCGACGGGTCCCGCAGCGGAAGTGGTGCGGCTCTTCCGGTCGGAGCTGGAGCACTCCGAGAAGGCGGAGGGCTCCCGGCTCTCCCTGGAAGGCAAGGCGAACCGCCTCGCCGCGCTGGTCCGCGGGCACCTCGCCGGTGCGTTCCACGGCCTCGCGGTCGTCCCGCTCTTCGCCGGCTGGGACAAGGAGCGCCGCAAGGCCCGCCTCTTCACGTACGACGTGACGGGTGGGCGCTCCGAGGCCCGTTTCGCGGCGGTCGGCCCCGGCGCCGTCCACGCCCGCGGCTCGTTGAAGAAGCTGCACGGCGAGGACCTCAGCGAGGAGCAGGCGGCGACCGCTGCGGTGCAGGCTCTCCGCGACGCCGCGGACGGCTCCGACTCCAGCCGACGGATCCCCCCGGTGGTTGCGGCGATCACCGAGGACGGCTACCGCGGGCTGGAGCAGTCCGAGGTCTCCCGCCTCGTGCGACGCGTGCACGAGGACCGTCTCCAGCTTCCCGACGGGCCGCAGGCCCCGATCTCCCAGGCCCACTTCGACAGACGGACAGGAAGGGACGGATAGCCGGTGTCGACGCCGTTCTATGTCTCACCCCAGCAGGCCATGGCGGACCGCGCCGAGTACGCCCGCAAGGGCATCGCGCGCGGTCGCAGCGTGGTCGTGTTGCAGTACGCCGACGGCATCGTGTTCGTCGCCGAGAACCCCTCGCGGGCGCTGCACAAGGTCAGCGAGATCTACGACCGGATCGCCTTCGCGGCGGTCGGCAAGTACAACGAGTTCGAGAACCTCAGAATCGGCGGTGTCCGCTACGCGGACCTGCGCGGCTACACCTACGACCGCACCGACGTGACGGCGAGGGGCCTCGCCAATGTCTACGCGCAGACGCTGGGCACCATCTTCTCGGCCAACGCGGAGAAGCCGTACGAGGTCGAGCTGATCGTCGCCGAGGTCGGTGCCGACTCCTCCGAGGACCAGATCTACCGCCTCCCGCACGACGGCTCGATCGTCGACGAGCACGGTTCCGTCGCCGTCGGCGGCAACTCCGACCAGATCGGGAGCCACCTCGATCAGAACTACCGCGAGGACATGTCCCTCGGCGAGGCGCTGAAGCTCGCGGTCGCGGGGCTCGTCAGGGACGGCAGCGGCGGCGAACGCGAGCTGACGGCCGACCAGTTGGAGGTCGCCCTCCTCGACCGCTCCCGCCCGCAGCAGCGCAAGTTCAAGCGGGTCGCGGCGGGGCAGGTCGCCAGGCTCCTCGGAGGCGCGAACGGCTCCTCCCCGGACGACGAGGCCGACAGCGCGGAGGGCTCCGAGGAGTGATCCTCCGCCCGCCCTGCTGAGGGCGCACGGGGCGGGGCGGGCCGAACGGGCCCGCCCCGCCCCGCGTTCGTGCCCGCCGTCCGCTCGGAGCGGTTCAGTCGGGTGCAGGCCCCGTGGACCCGCGGACGGCGAGTGACACCGGCAGCACGCCGGGCCGGGGCGCGCGCCCGTCGACGACGTCGAGGAGCGCGCGCATCCCCGCGGCGCCGAACTCCTCGGCCGGCAGGTCCACCGTCGTCAACTCCGGCTCCAGCGCGGTCGCGAGCGTGACGCCGTCGACGCCGGTGAGCGAGACGTCCTGCGGTACGCGCAGACCCAGGCGGCCGGCGGCCTTGGAGGCGCCGGCGGCGAGGAAGCCGTCGTCGCAGACGAGCGCGGTCGGGCGCGGGTCGGACGTGAGGAGTTCGGTGGCCGCGCGGAGGCCGCCGGGGACGTTCAACGGTGCCGACGCCGTGGGCGGTTGGGCGGCGCCGCCGTCCGCGAGGGTGCGCCCGAGCGCGCGCGCCCGTACCCGGAACGTCCACGAGTCGATCGCCGCTGCGACGTGTCCGATCCTGCGGTGCCCGAGGGCGAGGAGGTGCTCGGCGGCCTGGCGCATCCCGTCGGCGATGTCGAGGTTGACGGTGGCCGCGGTGCCGGTGAGCGCGGGATCGTCGTCGAGCATCACGACGGGTGTGCCGCTGCGCAGCGCCGGCAGGGTGCCGGGTGTGAGCGAGGACGCGATCACGCCGTCGAGCGCGGCGCCGGCGGAGCCGAGCGGGTCCTGGACGCGGCCGCCGGTGTCCGGCTCGGTCGCGCCGGGCGCGGGCGGTGTCGAGTGCGTCGGGTACAGGAGCAGGCCGAAGTCGTGCCGGGCCGCCTCGCGCGCGGCGCCGAAGTGGACGCGGGCGAAGAAGTCGCTGTTGAGCGCGGGTACGACGAGCATCCCCGTCCTGGTGCGGCCCGCGCGCAGGGTGCGCGCGGCGAGGTTGGGCCGGTAGCCGAGCCGCGCCGCGCTCCGGCGCACTGCCTCCGAGGTGCTCGCGGAGATCCGGCCCTCGCCCTTGCCGGAGAGGACGAGCGAGACGGTCGCCTGCGAGACCCCGGCGTCCTGCGCCACGTCTTTGCTGGTGGGGCGGGCCCGTCCGAGCGCGGCGTCCGGTTGACCTTGCGGCACGCGGCCTCCTTTCGACACAACACCACCGGGTGGACCGGGAGTTGGAGTCGATGATACGTATGACGGGTTCTGTTCATACGTATCACGTCGGGTCGGGACCCGGTGGGAAGGAGTGCGCGATGGCGGGCTACTGGGAGCTGCTCCGGGTGCGGTACGCCGCGCGACTCCTCGCCGGCACCCTCGTGGGGCGGCTCCCCAACGCCACCGCGGCGCTCGCCATCGTCCTCTTCGCCCGCTCCGAGGGCGGCAGTTACAGCCTCGCCGGCGCCCTCGCCGCCGTCTACGGCGTCGCGACGGCCGTCGGACAACCGGCGCTCGGACGGCTCGTCGACCTCTACGGGCAGCCGGTCGTGATGCTCCCCGCAGCCGTCGTGTCGGCCGGCGGCATGTGCCTCCTCGCGGTCGGGGGAGTGGAGCCGGTCGTGCTCGCCCACCTCGCCGTGCTGATCGCAGGCGTCTGCACCCCGCCGCTGGAGGGCGGGCTGCGCGCGCTCTGGCCCGACGTCCTCGGACGCGGCGAACGGGTGCACGCCGCCTACGCGTTGGACGCGGCGGCACAGGAAGTCATGTTCACGGTCGGTCCGTTGCTCGTCACCCTTCTCGTCGGATTCTGGAGCGCCGGTGCCGCGCTGCTCGTGATCAACGTGATCGGGGTGCTCGGCGCCCTGTCGGTGGTGCTCTCGCGTCCCTCACGCGCCTGGCGCTCGGCGCCGCGCACGGCGCACTGGCTCGGCGCCCTGCGCTCCCGGGGCCTGCTCGCGCTGCTCGGTGCGTTCTTCTTCGTCGGCCTGGCGCTCGGCTCGATCGCGGTGGACGCGGTGGCCTACGCCGACGAGGCGGGGAGCGAGCGCGTCTCCAGCTACCTGCTCGCCGCCAACGGCGCCGGTGCGCTCCTAGGCGGCCTCGTCTACGGGGCGCGGCAGTGGTCGGGCGCCCCCGAGGTACGGCTGCGGCGGCTCTCGGTGGCGCTCGCCGCCGGGTACCTGCCGCTCGCGCTCACGCCGGGCGGCGTCGGTGCCATGACGCTCCTCGCGGGGGTCGCGGGCCTCTTTCTCGCACCGGCGCTCGCCTGCTCGTTCGTCGTGGTGGACCGGCACGCGCCGGTGGGGACCGTCACGGAGGCGTTCTCCTGGCTCGTGACGACGTTCGGGGTGGGGGCGGCGGTCGGCACCGCTGCCGCGGGGCCGGCCGTCGAACTCGGCGGTGCCGCACTGGGGTTCGCCGTGGCGGGGGCCGCAGGGGTGGCCGCCTTCCTCGTCCTCGCGGCGACGCGGCGCGTCCTCGCCCCCGTCGAAGCCGTGTCGGGCTCCGCCGGTGCTTCCCGCTCCGCCTGCTGAAAATGATCGCAACGGTGCCCCGAACCCGGTTTCAGATCAGGGCTTCGGGCGTAATGTTCAGTCATGGACCGCCGAATCTTCGGGCTGGAGAACGAGTACGGCGTCACGTGTACGTTCCGGGGACAGCGGCGGCTGTCCCCCGACGAAGTGGCGCGGTACCTCTTCCGCCGTGTCGTGTCATGGGGCCGCAGCAGCAACGTCTTCCTGCGGAACGGCGCCCGCCTCTACCTGGACGTGGGCTCACACCCGGAGTACGCGACTCCCGAGTGCGACAGCGTGACCGAGTTGGTCACCCACGACAAGTCCGGCGAGCGCATCCTCGAGGGGCTGCTGGTCGACGCCGAGCGCCGGCTCCACGAGGAGGGGATCGCCGGCGACGTCTACCTCTTCAAGAACAACACCGACTCGGCAGGCAACTCCTACGGTTGCCACGAGAACTACCTCGTCGCCAGGCACGGGGAGTTCTCCCGGCTCGCCGACGTCCTCATCCCCTTCCTCGTCACCCGCCAACTCATGTGCGGCGCGGGCAAGGTGCTCCAGACGCCGCGCGGCGCCGTCTACTGCGTCAGCCAGCGTGCCGAGCACATCTGGGAGGGCGTCAGCTCGGCCACGACGCGCTCCCGCCCGATCATCAACACCAGGGACGAGCCGCACGCGGACGCCGAGCGCTACCGCAGGCTCCACGTGATCGTCGGCGACTCCAACATGTCCGAGACGACGATGCTGCTCAAGGTCGGCGCGACCGATCTGGTGCTCCGCATGATCGAGGCGGGCACCGTGATGCGCGACCTCACTCTGGAGAACCCGATCCGCGCGATCCGCGAGGTCAGCCACGACACCACGGGGCAGCGCAAGGTGCGCCTCGCCAGCGGACGCGAAGCCTCCGCGCTGGAGGTGCAGGAGGAGTACTACGAGAAGGCCGTCGACTTCTGCGAGCGCCGCGGCATCCGCAGCGGCCTGGTCGAACAGGTGCTGGAGCTGTGGGGCCGCACGCTGGAGGCGATCCGCACCCAGGAGCTCGACCGCATCAACACCGAGATCGACTGGGTGATGAAGTACCAGCTCATCGAGCGCTACCGCGAACGCAACAACATCACGATGTCGCATCCGCGGATCGCGCAGATAGATCTCGCCTACCACGACATCCATCGCCGACGCGGCCTGTACTACCTGCTGGAGCGGAGCGGAAGGGCGAAGCGCATCTGCAACGATGTCAAGATCTTCGAGGGCAAGTCCGTGCCCCCGCAGACGACGCGGGCGCGGTTGCGCGGCGACTTCATCCGGCGTGCCCAGGAGCAGCGGCGCGACTTCACCGTCGACTGGGTCCACCTCAAGCTCAACGACCAGGCACAGCGCACCGTCCTGTGCAAGGACCCGTTCCGCTCCGTCGACGAGCGGGTGGAGAAGCTGATCGCCGGCATGTGAGGGCGGCGGCCGCGGAGGCACGCCCCGGGGAGCGCGGAGACCGTGCCCCCGGGGCGTGCCCGTGTGCGGGTGCGCCGAACGTGTCGCCGGTGGTCCGCGAGGGGCGCGTGGAGTCGTAGGCTGGCGTGACTGCCCGACCCACACCCCTACACACCGCGAGTTGGACTCATGCTGCAACGTTCCGGGGGCAAGTCCCCCCGCGCATCCCGTCCGGCACGGCAGACCGTGCGCCGCTCCGCCACCGCTCTGCTGGCGCTCCCGCTGCTGCTCGCCGCGGCCGCCTGCGGCACCGAGGACGGTTCCGGCGACGACAAGAACTCCCGCCCCGTCGTCACCGGTGCCCTGGAGCAGAAGCCGAAGATCAAGAAGGCGGAGGGCGATCCGCCGAAGAAGCTGGAGTCGAAGGTCCTCAAGCAGGGCAAGGGCGAGAAGGTGCAGAAGGGCGATGCGCTCAACGCCCACTACGTCGGACAGCTCTGGAACGGCAAGGAGTTCGACAGCAGCTGGAAGCGCGGTGACCCGACCACCTTCGAGATCGGCACCGGCAAGGTGATCAAGGGTTGGGACGAGGCGCTCGTCGGCCAGAAGATCGGCAGCCGCGTCCAGATCATCGCTCCGCCGGCGAAGGCGTACGGCAAGCAGGGGCAGCCGCCGACGATCCCGGCCAACTCGACGCTCGTCTTCGTCGTCGACCTGAAGAAGATCATGCCGAGCCAGATCGACGGCAAGCCCTCCGAGGAGGAGCCCAACTCCGAACTGCCTGTGGTGAGCAGCAAGGTGGAGAAGGGGAAGGCCCCGAAGATCGAGATGCCGAAGGGCAAGGAGGAGGGTCCCGACGAGCTCGTGAAGCAGACCGTCGTCGAGGGCGACGGCGAGAAGGTCGGCAAGAAGAAGACGGTCCTCGCGCACTTCACGGCGAAGCTCTGGAAGGACTCCAAGCAGCTCGACAACACCTGGGAGCAGGGCGGTCCGCAGGAGATCGCGCTCGACCAGATCCCCGGCTGGAAGGAGGGGCTCAAGGGCGCCAAGGCGGGCAGCCGCGTCGTCTTCTCCGTCCCCGGCAGCGAGTTCCCCAAGCAGCAGCAGAAGCAGTTCAAGTCCGGCGTGGTCTTCTCCGTCGACATCCTCGACATCAACTGACCTGCGGGGCGGGCGCGGAGCGAGCCCGACCCCCGCGCCGTGGCAGACTGGCGAGGTTGTCCCCGATTACGTACGTAGGAGCTAATCCGTGAGCATCGACAAGCCCGAGGTCGAGTTCCCCGAAGGCCCCGTCCCCAGCGATCTGGAGATCCAGGACCTGTGGGAGGGCAACGGGCCCGAGGCGAAGGCAGGGGACACCGTCTCCGTGCACTACGTCGGGGTCTCCTTCTCGACCGGTGAGGAGTTCGACGCCAGTTGGAACCGCGGCAAGCCGCTCCAGTTCCAGCTCGGGGCCGGGCAGGTCATCGCCGGCTGGGACCGCGGGGTCCAGGGCATGAAGGTCGGAGGCCGGCGCCGGCTGACCATCCCGCCGCACCTCGCGTACGGCGAGCAGGGCGCGGGCGGCGGCCGGATCAAGCCCAACGAGTCGCTGATCTTCGTCTGCGACTTGATCGCGGTCTGAGCGACCGCTGTATCGGTCCGGGACCGACCGTAAGTGTCCGGGTCCGACTGATCGCTTCCGATGCCGCGGTCCCTTTGTGACCGCGGCCGCGAGGGTCCCGCTTCGGCGGGGCCCTCGGCTTTTCCCGGCCTCCCGCGGGCGGTACGGTCGGGAGTCTGTCGCAGGCGGTCCGCGGGGCGGGGCGGAGACCGCCACCTTCGACCGGGACCCCTCCGAGTCGGCAGCGGGCCGCGTACGTAACCACAGCACGAGAGCGTGAGAGAGGCACCCAGGACCCATGGCGATCGCCAAGGCCGAGCGGCTGATGAACCTCGCGCTGTGCCTTCTCGGCGCCAGCCGCGCGCTCACCAAAAGGGAGCTCCGCGACTCCATCGAGGCGTACCTGGAAGCGTTCGGCCCCTCCGGGCGCCTCCCCGGCCAGCGCGCGGAGGCCGGCGGCGACGACTCCTTCAACCGGATGTTCGAGCGGGACAAGGACGACCTCCGCGAACTCGGTCTCGTCATCGAGACGTCGGAGACGGACGAGGGGGAGACGGGGTACCTCGCGCACCGTGACAGCAACCGCCTCCCGCCCGTCGCGCTCGACGCGGAGGAGGCGGCGGCGCTCGGACTCGCGGCGCGCGTCTGGCAGCAGGCCAGGCTCGCCGGCGCGGCGAGCGGCGCGCTCCAGAAGCTGCACGCCGCCGGCGGTATGCCGGCGCCCGCGGACGGTGCGAGTGGCCGCGGAGCTGCGCAGCGGCAGCCGTACAGCTCGCTGGAGCCGCACATCCCCGCACGCGAGACCGCGTTCGAGCCGCTGATGCTCGCCTGCCGGGACCGTCGTGCCGTCGCCTTCGAGTACCGCAAGTCCAACGCGGCCCGCCCCGAGCGCCGGCTGGTCGAGCCCTGGAAGCTGGAGTGCTGGCGGGGCCAGTGGTACCTCGCCGGCTTCGACAGGGACCGCGGAGAGCAGCGCGTCTTCCGCCTCTCGCGGATCACCTCCGCCGTCCGGTCGCGCGCCGGCGCCTTCACCGCGCCGGTGCCCGAGCAGGTCAGCGTCCGCGGCACGGTGGAGCACTGGGCAGGGGAGAGTGCGACGGGGAGCGCGCGGATCAGGCTGCGGCGCGGCTGCGGCTACCCGCTCCGCGCCCGGGCCACCGTCCAGCGCCGACTAGACGACGAGTGGGACGAGTTGGAGCTGCCGTACGGGCACGGCATGGACGCCTGGCTCGTCGAGTTCGGCCCGGACGTCGTCGTCCTCGGCCCCGACGAGCTGCGCGCCGAGGTCGTCGACCGGCTCCGCGCCGTGGCGAAGGACTAGGAGGAGCGGACATGGCCACCAACGCCATCGACCGGACCCGGCGGATGCTCTCCCTCGTCACCTATCTCCGTGACCGGCCCGGCGCCGCCGTCGAGGAGGTCGCGCGCGCGTTCGGCATCACGGCGGACGAGCTCATCTCCGACCTCAACGTCCTGCCGATGTGCGGCACCAGCTTCCGCGGCGGGGACCTCCTGGAGATCGAGTCCGACGGTGAGCACATCTGGTGGCGCAACGCCGACGCGCTCGGCGCCGACACCGCGCAACCGCTACGCCTCGCGGCCGACGAGGCGACGGCCCTGCTCGTCGCCGCGCGCGCCGTGGCGAACCTGCCGGGGCTGCGCGAGAGCGACCGGGAGGCGCTCCGGCGTGCGACCGCGAAGCTGGAAGCCGCGGCGGGGGAGAGCGCAGGCGCGAGCTCCCGGCTCTCGGTCACCTTCGAGTCGGAGGGCGGCGTCTTCGCCGACCTCGACCGGGCGATCGCCGAGCGCCGACGGGTCTGGCTGCGCTACTACTCGCCGGCGCGCGACCGGTTGACCGAGCGCGAGGTCGACCCCGTCCGCCTCTTCACCGTCGGGCGCACCTATCTGGAGGCGTGGTGCCGGCTCTCCGAGGACCGGCGCACCTTCCGCCTCGATCGCGTCGCGGAGATACGGCTCCTCGACGAGGCTGCGGAACCACCGCGCGTCGAGCCGCGCGATCTGAGCGCCGGGCTCGTCCAGCCGGCCGCCGACGACCCGGAGGTCGTCGTGGAGGTCGGCCCCGGCGGGCGCTGGGTCGCCGAGTACTACCCGCACGACAGCGCCGAGGAGCTGCCCGACGGCGGGCTCCGCATCACGCTGCGGACCCCCGATCCGGCCTCGCTCCGCCGGCTCGGCCTCCGGCTCGGCGCCGACGGGCGCATCCTCTCGCCGCCCGAGCTCGCGGAGAGCGCGCGTGCGGCGTCGCGCGAGGCTCTCGCGGCATACGGCGAGTGAGCAGACGCCGGGGGCGCGGCCGGCGGGTTCGCCGAGCGGCTTCGTTAGGCTGCGGGCATGCTCTGGCCCATGTTCTTCCTCACGTTTGCCTTCTGCGGTATCGCGGTCCTCGGTGTCCTCGCCGTCCGCGTCGGGCTGGAGGTGCGCCGCTTCTCGAAGGCGGTCGGGGACGGCGCCGAGCGGATCGCCGTCGCGGCCGAGGAGTTGGAGCGGTCGGCGGAGCCTCTCGCCGCCCGCACCGGCCAGGCACGCGGGCAGGGCCCGACACGGCGGTAGCCCCGCTGCGTCACCCGTCGAGGGGGCGGCTCCGCCGGGGCAGCGGCCGAGCTGCCGGCGGCCGTCGCGTGCGCCAGGCGGAGGACGCATGGGGATTGCCTTGCGTTCAGACCCCGGGGGTACGATCTCTCGGAGCACGAAAAGCTGACGCACCCGTCCGAATCACTCGGCAGGCACGGACACACGCCTCCCCGGCGAGAAGGTAGTGGCACATGATTGGCAACTTGAAGCCCATGGAGATCGTTCTGATCCTCGTTGTCATCCTGCTGCTGTTCGGCGCCAAGAAGCTCCCCGACATGGCGCGTTCACTCGGCAAGTCGGCGCGGATTCTCAAGAGCGAGGCCAAGCAGATGAAGAAGGAGGGCGGCAGCAGCAGCGGCGGCAGCGCGGAGGAGAGCGAGCCGGCGCAGAACAGCGAGACGCAGGCCGCTCCCCGGACCATTCAGGCCGCCCCCGGCGACGTCACCAGCGCCCGCCCCGTCAACGAGACGCAGCAGCAGAAGAACTGATCCAGGCCCGTTCCGACACTTCGACACCGAGGACGTGGGGTGCTCAAGTCCGCCCGGAAACAGGGCAGTAGCCAGCGCAAGGACCCCGAGGGACGCATGCCCCTCGCCGACCACCTGCGGGAGCTGCGCAACCGGCTTCTGAAGTCCGTGCTGGCCGTGCTCGTCGTCACCATCGTAGCGATGGTCTTCTACCAGCAGATCGCCGACTTCCTCATGGGCCCGGTCCGGGACGCCGTCGGTTGCACCGAGGGCTTCGGCGAGGCCGCGAAGGACGGCGAGACCTGCGCCGAGATCACCATCAACGGCCTGATCGCCCCCTTCACCATCATGCTGAAGGTGGCGCTCACCACCGGTGTCGTCGCCGCCTCGCCGGTCTGGCTCTACCAGCTCTGGGGCTTCCTCGCGCCCGGTCTGCACAAGAGCGAGAAGAAGTACGCGCGTTCCTTCGTCGCCGCGGGTGTCCCGCTCTTCGTGGGCGGCGCCTGCCTCGCCTACATCCTGCTCCCCGCCGCCGCGCGCACGCTGCTCGACTTCAGCCCCGAGGGCACGGGCAACCTCATCCCGCTCGACGACTTCCTCGACATCGTCACGCGGCTGGTGATCGTCTTCGGTCTCGCTTTCGAACTCCCGCTGCTGCTCGTGATGTTGAACTTCGGCGGCATCCTCACGGGCAAGCGGCTGCTCGGCTGGTGGCGCGTGATGGTCCTCTGCATCACGATCTTCTCGGCCGTCGCCACCCCGACCGGCGACCCGCTCACCATGCTGGCGCTGGCGGCACCGATCGTCGTGCTCTACTTCGCCGCTGTCGGCATCTGCTTCTTCAACGACAGGCGCCGTGCGCACAACGACCCGTACGCCGGCCTCGACGACGACGAGGCATCGAGCCTCGACCACCGCCCCGAATCGATCGGCACCGACACCGTGCCCCCGCCGCGCCGACTCAGCGAGGACGAGCAGAGCGGCGAGCAGGGAAGGCGGCGCCGCGACGACGGCAACGACAGCGGAACCGGCGGTTACGACGACGCCACCTGACCCGCTAACCTCCGCTCGTGACCAGCGACGTCTCCCTCTTCGTCAACCCGGTGGCCGGCCGCGGCCGCGGCGCGCAAGGTGCCAGGGCCGCGGCCGAGGCGCTCCGCGCAGCGGGTTTCTCCGTCCGCATGCTCGTCGGCACCGACGCCGATGACGCGCTCAGCCTCGCCCACAAGGCCGTCGACGAGGGCACGGGCGCACTGATCGCCGTCGGCGGCGACGGCATGGCGTCGCTCGCCTTGCAGGCCGTCGCCTGCACGGGGACGCCGCTGGGCATGGTCGCCGTCGGCACGGGGAACGACTTCGCGCGGGCCACCGGGCTCCCGGTGCTCGACCCCGCCGCAGCCGGCAGGGTCGTCGCCGAGGCACTCAAGGAGGACCGCACCCGGCCGCTCGACCTGGGGCGTGTCGGAGACCGCTGGTTCGGCTCGGTGCTCGCCTCGGGACTCGACTCCAGGGTCAACGACCGCGGCAACCGCATGCGTTGGCCCAAGGGCAAGCTCCGCTACGACCTCGCCGTCCTCGCCGAGGTGGCGGCGCTCCGCGCCTTCGACTACCGGTTGACGCTCGACGGGGGCGCGCCCATGGAGCTCCGCGCGACCCTCGTGGCGGTGGGCAACGGTCCGTCGTACGGGGGCGGGATGCGGATATGCGCGGCGGCGTCGATGGAGGACGGCCTCTTCGACGTCGCCGTCGTCGGCGCGTGCAGCCGTACGGCACTCCTCCGGGCCTTCCCGCGCATCTACCGCGGGACTCATCTCGACCATCCCCTCGTCACCCTCCACCGCGCACGCAGTGTCACGTTGGAGGCGCCCGGAGTGACCGGGTACGCGGACGGGGAACCACTCGGTCCGCTTCCCCTGAGAGCGGAGTCGTATCCGGCCGCCGTACGCCTGTTGACCAGCGTTTCCTGAGTACGTCCCGGCTCATGGCCCGGTAAAGATCGTGAGCTATCCGGGCCATGACCGGTAGGGTCGTAGGCACGATGACCGACGACCTCTCCCCAGCAGAGCGTTACGCCGCCGCGCGCAGGCGGGCGGCGGAGCAGGCCACCGCTCTCGCTCCTTTCCAGGACCTGTACGACTTCGACCTCGACGGCTTCCAGATCGAGGCCTGCCAGTCCCTCGAGGCCGGCTCCGGGGTGCTCGTCGCCGCGCCGACCGGCTCGGGCAAGACCATCGTCGGCGAGTTCGCCGTCCACCTGGCGCTCTCCCAGGGGCGCAAGTGCTTCTACACGACGCCGATCAAGGCGCTCTCCAACCAGAAGTACGGCGACCTCGTGAAACGGTACGGCGCGCAGAAGGTCGGTCTGCTCACCGGGGACAACAGCGTCAACTCCGATGCCCCGATCGTCGTGATGACGACCGAGGTGCTGCGGAACATGCTCTACGCGGGCTCGCAGTCGCTCGTCGGCCTCGGGTACGTCGTGATGGACGAGGTGCACTACCTCTCCGACCGCTTCCGGGGCGCGGTGTGGGAGGAAGTGATCATCCACCTCCCCGAGTCGGTCACGCTCGTCTCGCTCTCCGCGACCGTCTCCAACGCCGAGGAGTTCGGCGACTGGCTCGACACCGTCCGCGGTGACACAAAGGTGATCGTTTCCGAGCACCGGCCGGTCCCGCTGTGGCAGCACGTGCTCGCGGGGCGGCGGATGTACGACCTCTTCGAGGAGAAGGGGGAGAAGAAGGAGGTCAACCCCGACCTGGTGCGCATGGCGCGGATGGAGAACACCCGCCCCACCAGCGTCAGGGACCGGCGTCGCGGCGGCCGCCCCAAGCGCGAGGCCGACCGGGAGCGGGAGCGGCGGCAGCGTGCACGGATCTGGACGCCCAGCCGCCCGGAAGTGATCGACAGGCTCGACGCCGAGGGCCTCCTCCCGGCGATCACCTTCATCTTCAGCCGCGCCGGCTGCGAGGCGGCCGTCCAGCAGTGCCTCGCCGCAGGACTGCGGCTCAACGACAACGCCGGGCGTGCCCGTGTCCGCCAGATCGTCGAGGAGCGCACGGCCGACATCCCCGACGCCGACCTCCACGTCCTCGGCTACTTCGAGTGGCTGGAGGGGCTGGAGCGCGGCATAGCCGCACACCACGCGGGGATGCTCCCCACCTTCAAGGAGGTCGTCGAGGAGCTCTTCGTCCGCGGTCTCGTGAAGGCGGTCTTCGCCACGGAGACGCTCGCGCTCGGCATCAACATGCCTGCGCGCTCCGTGGTGTTGGAGAAGCTCGTCAAGTGGAACGGCGAGCAGCACGCCGACATCACGCCCGGCGAGTACACGCAGCTTACGGGGCGTGCGGGGCGCCGGGGCATCGACATCGAGGGGCACGCGGTGGTGCTCTGGCAGCGCGGAATGGATCCGGGGGTCGTGGCCGGGCTCGCGGGAGCGCGCACCTATCCGCTGCGCTCCTCGTTCAAGCCGTCGTACAACATGGCGGTGAACCTCGTCGGCCAGTTCGGGCGCCACCGCTCGCGCGAGCTGCTGGAGACGTCGTTCGCGCAGTTCCAGGCGGACCGCTCGGTGGTCGGGATCTCGCGCCAGATCCAGCGCAACGAGGAGGGGCTGGAGGGCTATCGCACGTCGATGACGTGCCACCTCGGTGACTTCGGGGAATACGCGGCGCTGCGCCGCCGGCTCAAGGACCGCGAGACGGAGCTGGCGAAGCAGGGCACGGCACAGCGCAGGGCGCAGGCAGCCGCGTCGCTTGAGAAGCTGAAGCCGGGCGACGTCATCCACGTCCCCACGGGGAAGTTCGCCGGGCTCGCGCTCGTCCTCGATCCGGGTACCGGCGGCTCGCAGCAGGGCCCTGGGCACCGGCGCAGGGCGGGCGGCCACGACGACCACCCGGAGGGCCCGCGTCCGCTCGTCCTCACCGCGCAACGGCAGGTGAAGCGGCTCGCGTTGATCGACTTCCCGGCCGCCGTCGAGCCGTTCGAGCGGATGCGCATCCCGCGCTCGTTCAACCCGCGCAGCCCGCAGTCCCGGCGCGACCTCGCCTCCGCCCTGCGCACCAAGGCAGGCCACTACGCGCCCCCGCGCCACCGGCGCCGTCGCTCGGAGGCCGCCGAGGACGAGGAGATCGCACGTCTGCGCCGGGAGATCCGCCAGCACCCCTGCCACGGCTGCGAGGAGCGCGAGGACCACGCACGGTGGGCGGAGCGCTACCACCGACTGAAGCGGGACACCCGGCAGTTGGAGCGACGCGTGGAGGGGCGCACCAACACGATCGCGCGCACCTTCGACCGCGTCTACGCCCTCCTCTCCGACCTCGACTACCTCGAAGGCGACCACGTCACCGACGACGGCAAGGTCCTCGCCCGCCTCTACGGCGAGCTCGACCTCCTCGCCTCCGAGTGCCTGCGCGAGGGCGTCTGGGAGGGGCTTCCGCCCTCGGAGCTCGCCGCGTGCATCTCGGCGCTCGTCTTCGAGGCGCGCAGCGGCGACGACACGATGCCGCCCAAGCTGCCGGGCGGCAGGGCCCGTTCGGCGCTGGGCGAGATGGTCCGGATCTGGGGACGCCTCGACGCGCTGGAGGAGGAGCACCGCATCAACGCCACGGAGGGCGTGGGCCAGCGCGAGCCGGACCTCGGCTTCGCCTGGCCCGCCTACCGCTGGGCCGAGGGCCACGGCCTCGACGAGGTGCTGCGCGAGGCGGAGATGCCGGCGGGCGACTTCGTCCGCTGGTGCAAGCAGGTCCTCGACGTCCTGGGGCAGATCGCCGTCGCCGCCCCGGAGGGCGGGACGGTGCGCACCAACGCGCGCAAGGCGATGGACGCGATGAAGCGCGGGGTCGTGGCGTACACGAGCGTCGGCTGAACCCGCGCGGTGTCGGCGTGCGGTGCCGTCGCGGCACTCCACGGCTGCGACCGCACCGCCGGCCGCGCGGGGCCGGTGCGCCGCAACCCGGTCACCGTGCCCCGCGACACCCGCTCTAGCGGCCGGCCGGAGCGCTGACGGTCCCGCCGCTCTCCTGCTCCGCCTCGACCTGCGCGTTCCACTCCCGCTTCGCCGCCTGCCAGCCGTCCTCGTCGGAGCCGAGGCGCCAGTACCCGGAGACGGAGAGCCGCTCCCTCGGCACCTGGCGCTCGACGCGCAGGTACCGTCGGAGCTCCTTGACGAAGCCGGCCTCCCCGTGCACGAAAGCCTGCAAGTCGCCCTGCGGCCAGTCGAGTTCGCGCACCGCCCGGGTGAGCAGCGAGCCGACCCGTGCCCCGTTCCGATGCAGCCACACGACCTCGGCGCCTTCGGGCACCGCCAGCTTCTGCTCCTCCTCGGGCCCTGCCACCTCTACGAGGACGGTGGCCCGTGCGCCCTCGGGCATCTCTTCGAGTGACGCGGCGATCGCAGGCAGGGCGCTCTCGTCACCGGCGAGGAGGTGCCAGTCGGCCTCGGGGGAGGGGCGGTAGGCGCCGCCGGGGCCGGCGAGGACCAGCTCGTCGCCGGGTCGGGCGGCCTCGGCCCAGGGGCCGGCGATCCCCTCGTCGCCGTGGACCACGAAGTCGATGGCGAGCTCGCGCAGTCGGGGGTCCCAGGAGCGCACGGTGTACGTCCGTGTGAGCGGCCACTCGTGCCGGGGGAGTTCGGCGCGTGCCTGGGCCAGGTCGAAGGGCTGCGGGTAGGTGACCTCGGGCCTGGGGAAGACGAGCTTGACGTAGTGGTCGGTGAACTCCCCGGCGGCGAAGGCGGAGAGGCCGTCGCCGCCGAGGACCACCCGCACCATGTGCGGGGAGAGCTGCTCCTTGTGCAGTACCGTCGCGCGGTGCTGCTGCGGCTGCTTGCGGGCGGGACGATCGGGCACGTGGGCCTCCAGCGACTGCGGCGACGGTCAACTTAGGTATACCTAACCGTACCTGTAGTGGCCGTTGTGCCGCGCACGGAGGTGGCGTGCTCCGCACGGTTCCCCGTCACGGCCGCCGTGCGGCCCTTACCGTCCGGCGTTCTCCCCGAGCGCCGAGAGGAGGCGCTCCAACGAACCGCCCAGGCCCCAGTGTTCGGCGAGCGCAGCGAGCGCCTCGGGGCGGCGCGGTGCGCCGGGCACCGTCGCGTCGTGCGCGGGCAGGTCGATGTCCCTCGCGACCCTGACCACGTCGGGCGCGACGTCGAGATAGCCGCTCGCCTCGTGGAGCCTGCGGCGCTGCGCCGGGGTGAGTGCCGAGGCGGGGTCGTCGACGGCGGCACGGATCGCGCCCAGGTCGCCGTAGGTCTCCAGCAGTCTCGCCGCCGTCTTCTCGCCGACGCCTCGCACGCCGGGGAGGCCGTCGCTCGGATCACCGCGCAGCAGCGCGAGATCGGCGTAACTCCGCCCGTCCACGCCGTACTTGGCGCGCAGCGCCGCCTCGTCGTAGACGTCCAGGTTGCCCACGCCCTTCACGGGGTAGAGGACGCGGACGCCGCGGGCGTCGTCGACGAGCTGGAAGAGGTCGCGGTCGCCCGTGACGACGTCGACCGGTCCCGTGGCGCGTGCCGAGAGCGTGCCGATGACGTCGTCGGCCTCGTATCCGGCTGCGCCGATCCGCGCGACGCCGAGCGCGTCGAGCACCTCCTCGATCACGGGTACCTGGGGAGCGAGGGTGTCCGGCGTCTCCTCGACGTCGACGCCGCCGGGTCCCGCGTCCGGCTCGGCGACCCGGTGGGCCTTGTAGCTCGGGAGCAGCTCGACTCTCCACCGGGGGCGCCAGTCGGCGTCCATGCAGGCGACGAGGGCGTCCGGGCGGTGGTCGCGGAGGAGCCTGGCGAGGAAGTCGAGGAGGCCGCGCACGGCGTTGACGGGGGCGCCGTCGGGGCTGCGCACGCTCTCGGGGACGCCGAAGTAGGCCCGGAAGTAGAGCGAGGCCGTGTCGAGGAGCATCAGCTTCGGCAACGATGCGGTGTCGGTTGTGTTGGTCGTCACGCGCCCGATGATGCCCGACGGAGGGAGGGGCGGTCCCCGAGCGGCCTCTGAGCAGGAATTCTGTGCATAGTGCATTCAAGTGCGTAAAGATTGGGTCACGTCTTGTTTGGAGCGGTGGGCTCCGAGCAGGCGCGGCCTGGTGCGCCTCTGATGTAAGGTGCGTAGTTCTGGTATGCGCCTTTTACTGTTGAAGTGTGCTGTTTCTCCCCTGAGGGGGTGCCGGGTTTTTCTGTCGTCTGACCCAAGAGGTGAATGTGTCTAGGCTCAAAGCCGAGCACTTGTACAAGGTCTTCGGACGAAGGCCAGAAGAAGCGGTGTCCCGGCTCCAGCAGGGGGTGGATCGCGAGGAGCTGCGCGGCGAGGGCACCACCGCGGCCGTCGTCGACGCTTCCTTCGAGGTCGAAGAGGGCCACATCTTCGTGGTGATGGGCCTGTCAGGCTCCGGCAAGTCCACGCTGCTCCGGATGCTCAACGGGCTGCTGCAGCCCACCTCGGGCCGCGTGCTCTTCGACGGGCAGGAGGTCACCTCGCTCCCTCCGAAGGAGCTGCGCGAGGTCCGCTCGAAGCAGATCAGCATGGTCTTCCAGCACTTCGCGCTCTTCCCGCACCGCAGCGTGCTGGAGAACGCCGCCTACGGGCTCGAGGTCCAGGGCGTCCCGCGCGAGGAGCGGCAGGAGCGTGCGCTGGAGGCGCTCGAGCTGGCCGGGCTGAAGGGCTGGGAGAAGTCCTGGCCCGACGAGCTCTCCGGCGGTATGCAGCAGCGCGTAGGCCTGGCTCGTGCGCTCGCGACCGACGCCGAGCTGATGCTCATGGACGAGTCGTTCAGCGCGCTCGACCCGCTGATCCGCCGCGACATGCAGGACCAACTGCTCGAACTGCAGAAGACGTTGAAGAAGACGATCGTCTTCATCACCCACGACCTCAACGAGGCCATGCGCCTCGGTGACCGGATCGCGGTGATGCGCGACGGCCGCATCGTCCAGACCGGGACGGCCGAGGACATCCTCGTGCGCCCCGCCAACGACTACGTGGCCTCCTTCATTCAGGATGTCGATCGCTCCCGGGTGCTCACCGCGGGTTCGATCATGGAGGGCCGCCGGGACGGTACCTCGGTCGACGGCGCGGGGAGTGCCCACGTCACGGCCGAGACCCCCCTCGCCGACCTCTTCAACCCGCTCGCCAGCGACGACGCCGAGATGGTCGTAACCGACGAGAACGGCACCCCGGTCGGCGTCGTCGACCGCGAGCGGCTGCTCAGCGCGCTCGCCGAAGAGCCGCAGGTCGCGCAGGGCTCCAGCGAGCCGCGCGACGGAGAACAGGAGGACGGGACAGAGGTGAAGGCAGGTGCCTGACTTCCACCCCGGAGAGTGGGTCGAGAGCGCGGTCGACTGGCTGCAGGGGCATCTCGCCTGGCTCTTCGACTTCATCAACTCGGTTCTCACCGGTCTGTACGACGGTGTCAACGCCGTGCTCGGCGGAGGCGAACCGCTGCTGATGGCCGGCATCTTCGCCGTGATCGCGTTCTGGCTGAGGGGGCTGCTGGGAGCAGTCGCCACTTTCCTCGGATTCGCTCTGATCGACTCGTTCGGTCTGTGGAGCGACGCGATGTCGACGCTGTCGCTGGTCATCGCCGCAGCGGTGATAACCATCGTGATCGCCGTACCGCTCGGTATCTGGGCAGCCCGGAACAAGGCCGTCAGCGGAGTCCTCCGTCCGGTCCTCGATGTGATGCAGACGATGCCTGCGTTCGTCTACCTGATCCCGGGCGTCATGTTCTTCTCGATCGGTACGACGCCCGGTCTGATCGCCACGATCATCTTCGCGATGCCGCCCGGCGTCCGCATGACCGAGCTCGGCGTGCGGCAGGTCGACGGCGAGCTCGTCGAGGCGGCCGAGGCGTTCGGCACCAGCCCGCGGGAGACCCTCACCAGGGTCCAGTTCCCGCTGGCGCTCCCGACGATCATGGCCGGTATCAACCAGGTCATCATGCTCGCGCTCTCGATGGTCGTCATCGCCGGCATGTCCGGTGCCTCCGGCCTCGGTGAGCGGGTCTACGCGGCGGTGACGCAGGTCCAGGTGGGTCTCGGCGTCGAGTCCGGCATCGCCGTCGTCATTCTCGCGATGTACCTCGACCGCATGACGGGCGCGCTCAACCAGCGCGTCTCGCCGCTCGGCCGGCGTGCTGCGGCCAAGGCCGCCGCTGCCATGGGCAGCCTGCGCTTCGTCAGGTACAAGCCGGGCACCGCCGTCGCACTCAGCGGCGTCGTGGTCCTGGCGCTCGTCGCCGGCGGGATCAACATCGCCGGCAGCGGGGACGACGACACCGCAGGCGGCGGCTCGTCCAACGTCGGCAAGGGCCAGAAGGTCAGCATGGGGTACATCCCGTGGGACGAGGGCATCGCCACCACGTACCTCTGGAAGGAGCTGCTGGAGCAGCGCGGCTACAAGCCCGACGTCAAGCAGCTCGACGCCGGCCCGCTGTACTCCGGCATCGCGCAGGGCGACGTCGATTTCCAGACGGACGCCTGGCTGCCGACCACCCACGAGCAGTACTGGAGCAAGTACAAGTCCAAAATGGAGGACCTGGGCGCTTGGTACGGCCCCACGTCGCTCGAGCTGGCGACCCCCAAGTACGTCAAGGGCATCGACTCCCTTGAGGACTTGAAGGGTCAGGGCAAGAAGTTCAACGGCAAGATCATCGGCATCGAGTCCAGCGCGGGCGAGATGAAGATCCTCAAGGACAAGGTGCTCCCCGAGTACGGCCTCGAGGGCGAGTACGACGTGGTCTCGTCGAGCACCTCCTCGATGCTCGCCGAGCTGAAGCGCTCGTACCAGAAGAAGGAGCCCGTCGTCGTCACGCTCTGGTCGCCGCACTGGGCGTACAACGAGTACGACCTGACGAAGCTGGACGACCCGGAGGGTGCCTTCGGCGAGGGAGAGAAGCTCCACACCGTCTCCCGCAAGGGCTTCTCCGAGGAGAACCCGACGGTCGCCTCCTGGCTCTCCAACTTCAAGATGACGGAAGATGAGCTGACGTCGCTGGAGAACGAGATCCAGAACGCGCCCAAGGGGCAGGAGCAGGAAGGCGTCAAGACCTGGCTGAAGGACAACCCGGACTTCGCCGACAAGGCGGCTCCGGTCCCCGGCGGTGACGTCAAGAAGGGCAAGGACGCGGGGAAGCCCGTCAACATGGGATTCTTCCCGTGGGACGAGGCGATCGCGACGACGTACCTCTGGGAGAACGTCCTGGAGGACCGCGGCTACAAGCCGAACGTCAAGCAGCTCGACCCCGGTCCGCTCTACACCTCGCTCGCCCAGGGCAAGATGGACTTCCAGATGGACGGCTGGCTACCGACCACGCACGAGCAGTACTGGAAGAAGTACGGCTCGAAGATGTCGGATCTGGGTGCCTGGTACGACGAGACCTCCCTGGAGCTGTCGACCCCCGAGTACGTCAAGGGGATCAACTCGATGGAGGACCTCAAGGGCAAGGGCGATCTCTTCGACAACAAGATCACCGGCATCGAGTCGAGCGCCGGCGAGATGAAGATCCTCAAGGATGTGCTCAAGGAGTACGGCCTCGACAAGGAGTACAAGGTCGTCTCTTCCAGCACCTCCTCGATGATCGCCGAGGTCGAGCGCTCGGTGAAGCAGAAGAAGCCCGTCCTGGCGACGACTTGGTCTCCGCACTGGGTCTACAACAAGTACCCGCTGAAGAAGATCGAGGACCCGAAGGGCGCGTGGGGCGAGGGCGACTCGATCCGCGTGACCGCCAAGAAGGACTTCAAGAAGGACTTCCCCGAGCTGCACGGCTGGCTGAAGGACTTCAAGATGTCCGAGGACGACCTCAACTCCCTTGAAGCCGAGATCCAGAACGGCGCCAAGGGCGAGGAGAAGAAGTCGGTCCGCAAGTGGATGGACGAGCGACCCGGGCTCGTCGACAAGCTTGCACCGGTGAAGTGACGCCGCTGAACTGCTAGTTCGCGGTTTCCACCCGCGAGTGCCGCCGCCGG
>NZ_AJTQ01000018.1 GCF_000262345.1 Streptomyces xiaopingdaonensis
CGGCACTCGCGTGTGCGCAGGGGCGCGTAGAGTGCCGGACATGGCGGACGAGGACGCACAGGGCGCGAGCGGCAGCCTGCGTGCGGGGCGTGCTCCGCGTGTACGCCGGGTGGTCTCGCTCGTCCCCTCGCTGACGGAGGCGGTCGCGGCGACGGAGCCCGGGCTGCTCGTCGGCGTCACCGACTGGTGTACGCACCCTGCCGAGCTGGACGCCGCGCGCGTGGGCGGCACGAAGAACCCAGACGTGCGCCGCGTCGCCGCACTCGCGCCCGATCTCGTCCTCGCCAACGAGGAGGAGAACCGCGCGCCCGATCTCGACGCGCTGCGCGCCGCGGGGCTGCCCGTGCTCGTCACCGAAGTGCGGTCGCTGCCCCAGGCGTTCACCGAGCTCGACCGCGCGCTCACGGTCGGCTGCCGGCTGCGCCGCCCGGCCTGGCTCGACGAGGCGGAGGAGGCGTGGGCCGCGACGCCGGCCGAGTTCGACGTCCCGGCCGTCGTGCCGATCTGGCGGCGGCCCTGGATGGCGTTGGGCCGGGAGACCTTCGCCGGCGCGCTCCTCGCCGTGCTCGGCGTCCGCAACGTCCTCGCCTCGCACCCGGAGCGGTACCCGCGCGTCCCCGTCGAGGAGCTCGGCTCCGCCGGCGCCGGGCTCGTCGTCCTGCCGGACGAGCCGTACCCGTTCTCCGCGCAGGACGGCCCGGAGGCGTTCCCCGGGCTGCCCGCCGCTCTCGTCCCGGGGCGGGAACTCACCTGGTACGGGCCGTCGTTGCGGGAGGCGCCCGGAGTGCTCCGGCGCGCGGTGCGCGCGGCGCTCGGCTGAGCGTGCGGGGCTTTCCGGGCGCCCTGCGGTTCGCACACGTGTTGGCCTAAGGTCGTTCCGTGAGCATGTCGACGCCTCCCGGCTGGTACCCAGATCCCGCACAACCCCCCAACTCTTCGCCGCAGGAACGCTGGTGGGACGGGGGCACCTGGACGCAGCAGAGCCGCCCGGCTCCCCCGCCGCCCTACGGCCCCTCGCCCCACGTGCCTCAGCCGGAGCGGGCGAGCCGCCGGGGGCCGATGATCGCGATGATCACGGGCGCGGCGGTACTCGTGGCCGCGTTGCTCGTCGGCACCGTCCTCTTCTTCCTGCCGGGCGGCACCGACGACGAGGCGGGCGACGGCAAGCCGGGACCGGACTCCTCCGAGGACGGCGGGGGGCAACCCGGCGAAAGGGACAGGGGCGTGGACCCCGATCCTGCGCGCGGCGTCCGCCTCCCGGTCCCCGAGGGATGGGAGCCCAGCGAGGACCTCGACGGGATCGCCGTCAACAGCGGCGAGTACACCTGCCCCGGCGGCGACGGGAAGCGCTGCGTGCGCGGCTCCTCGCTCGTCATAGAGGCGACGACGCAGGGCGACCTCGCCGAGGTGGCCAAGCGGGACATACGGGAGAACGCGGTCCGTTCCTACAGCACGGAGACGTTCGGCGGGATCACCTCGCACTCCGTCGTCACCTCGGGGCGTACGAAGATCGCCGGCGAGGTCGGCTACCGGGTCCGGTGGAAGATAGAGAACAAGCTCAACCCCGACGCGTACGTCGAGTCGGTCGCCTTCCCGCACCCGGACGGGTCGGGGCAGATCCTCGTCGTCCGCTCCAGCATCGACCTCCACGCCGACTCGCCGCCGCTCAGCGACCTCTCCCGGCTCATCGCGGGGCTGCGTGAAGGCGACGGCGGGCCGTCCGGGGGCGGTTCGGACGACGGCGGCTCGCGCGAGGCCGTCTGAGCCGCGGCGGCCGGGGACGGCGCGCGTCCCCGGCCGCCGTCAGAGGAAGGTGTGCCCCTCGCCCCGGTAGGTCGGCACGGTCTCGCGCACGCGGTCGCCCTCGATCAGGTGGAGCGCGTCGAAACGCTCGCACAGTTCACCGGACTTGGCGTGCCGGAACCACACGCGATCACCGAGGAGCAGGTCGTCCGCGGGGGCGCCGAGGAGCGGCGTCTGCACCTCGCCCGGACCCTCTTGCGGGTCGTACCGCAGCCCCTCCGGCAGGTAGGGCTGGGGAAGCCGGTCGGCCCCCGCGACACCGGAGGCCGGGTACCCGCCACCGAGCACCGTGACGACGCCGACGCCCGGACGCCGCACCACGGGCGCGGCGAAGAGGGCCGCCGGAGTCCCGGTGAAGGAGCGGTAGTTGTCGAAGAGCCGCGGCACGTAGAGCCCCGAGCCGGCCGCCACCTCGGTCACCGCCGGTTCCGCCGCCGTGTGCTGCACGCTGCCCGTACCGCCCCCGTTGACGAACTCCAGCCCCGGGCAGACGGCCCGCACCGCGCGCACCACGGCGTCGCGCCGCGTCGCGAGTTCGCGCCTGGCCGCCTGCTGCATCAGCCGCACGGCCCGCGAGCGGAGCGGACGTCCGGGCACCGCGTCCCCGACGCCCGCCACCTGCGCCTCGTACGCCATCAGACCCACGACACGGAAGCCGGGCCGCGCCTCCACCCGGCGCGCCAACTCGGCCACCTCGGCGGGGGAGTGGAGCGGGGAGCGGCGTGCCCCGACGCGTACCCGGCCGCCGAGGAGACGCAGCGAGGCGTCCAACTCCAGGCAGACACGGACCTCTTCGGCGCCCCCCTCCCGCGCGGCGTCGATCAGGGCGAGTTGGGCGGGGTCGTCGACCATCACGGTGACGGCGCCGGCGAACTTCGGGTCGGCCGTGAGCTCGGCGTACGAAGCGCGGTCCGCCGAGGGGTAGGCGACGAGCACGTCCTCGATCCCCGAGCGCGCCAGCCACAGCGCCTCGGGCAGGGTGAAGGCCATGACGCCGCTGAAGCCCTCGCGGGCCAGCGCCCTGTCGAGGAGCGCCCGGCAGCGCAGCGACTTGCTCGCCACCCGCAACGGCTTGCCGGCGGCCCGGCGTTCGAGAGCGGCCGCGTTGGCGTCGAACGCGTCCAGGTCGACGACGGCGAACGGGGCGTCGAGGTGGGCCGTCGCACGGTCGTATCGCAGCCGGTCCGCGGGGAGTTGCCTGCTGGTATCGAACACGTCAGCAGCTTGCCAGAGCCTGAGCACGCAGCACACCCCGACCGGGCTCCGGGTTGCCGACCCTCCCCGTGGGCACCGTAGAGTGACGCAGCACGCCGTGCCCGAGGGTGCACCGGTGTGCTGTCCGATGCGAACATGCCTGCGTTCAGCGGGTGTTCGCGTGGGGTGGTACCGGCCGGGAGGAGTGCACAGGGTGAGCAGGGACTCGGGCCGCCCCCGCATACCGCCGCCCCCCGCGGCACCACCGCGCCCGAGCGCGGCCCCCGGCACGGAGTTCCCGCCGCCTCCCGCCTCCCCGCCCCGGGGGAACGGATCGGCGCGCGGCGGGTCGAAGCAGAGCGGCGGGCCGCAGAGAACGGAAGCCGAGCCGACAGGACCGATGCCGAAGTACCCGGAGGCGGAGGGGCGCAGGGATGCGGCATCCCTAGCGCCGGACCGCAGCGCACGACCGCCCGTGTCCGCCGTGCCCCCGCAACCGGCGCCGCCCACCGGCGAGCCCCTCGGCGCCGCGCGCCCCCGCACGACGCCGAGCCCCCGCATTCGGCAGGAGCCTCACCCCGCTCCGGAGCCGCCGACCGATCCGCCCGCGAGCCCCCCGCTCCACGGCCCCCGACGCCTGCTGCCCCGGCGCGAAGGCGAGCGCCGCGCCCCCGCTCCGCGCACCCTCGCAGCCGCGGTGTGCCTCGTCATGGGCATCGGCCTCCTCGGCGGCGCGGCGGCGGGCGCCTGGCTCTCCGGCCCTTCGGGCGGACCTGGCGGACCCGACGACTTCAACGGAGCGCGCACCCTGTGGCGCGACGTACCCGTCGACGAACTCTTCCCCGAGGTGCTGCGGAGCGAGGCGGCGGGACCCGGCGGCTCCGACCGGAGGTGGACCCGCGTCGCCGTCGCCCCCGACAGCGGCTGCGCCCACGCCTTCGACCCCATGCTCACCAAGGCGCTCTCGCAGGTCGGCTGCGGCCGCCTCGTCCGCGCCACCTACGTCGACGAGACGACCAGCGGCGTCACCACCGTCGGCCTGCTCTTCACCAAGGCCGACGAGGACGGAATGAAGGCGCTGCGAAAGCGCTTCGCGGTCGAGAACCTCACCGAACGCACCGACTTGATGCCCCGTCCGTACGCGGCGCGCGGCACGGTCGCCGCCGACTTCGGCGACGCGCAGCGGGCGAGCTGGACCGTGCACGTCCTCGCGGACGCGCCCGTCGTCGTCTACTCGGTCACCGGCTTCGCCGACGGACGCACCGTCAGCGACCCGCAGGCGGCGGCCGAGGCGACGGAGAAGGGGGAGACGTCGGCGGCGGCCCAGTCCGGGCTGGGACACGACGCGCAGGGCGTCGCCGACCGCGTCGAACAGGCGCTCCGCCAGGCGGCGGGCGACCCGGACGCCGTCCCAGGCTCCACGGGCGGCGGTTCGGGCACGGGCGAGGACGGCGGGGACGGTACGCGGACGCACCGTTCGTCGGCGCGGTGAAGGAAGGAGCCGAGGTGTCGGGGATGCCCGGGCGCAAGACGCCCTGCCGGGCGCGCAGTTGGAGGGCGTACGCCGCGTCGGGCGCCGTGGCGCTGCTGCTCGCCGGCGTCGCGGCCCCGGCGGCGCACGCGGAGGACGGCGACATCCAGGCCCGCCAGTGGGGCCTGAAGGCGATCCAGGCCAAGGACGCGTGGAAGACGACGAAGGGCAGCGGCGTCACCGTCGCCGTCCTCGACACCGGCGTCGACGCCACCCACCCCGACCTGGAGCAGAACACCGTCCAGGGCAAGGACGTGCTCGGCATGGGCGCCTCGCGCGGCGACCGCGCCTGGGCCCGGCACGGTACGGCCATGGCGGGGATCGTCGCGGGGCACGGCCACGGCAAGGACGGCAAGGAGGGCGTGCTCGGCGTCGCCCCCGAGGCGAGGATCCTCCCCGTCCGCGTGCTGCTGGAGGACACCGACCCCAAGCGCGGCGCGGCCCGCAAGAAGCACCCCCACGCCCTTTCCGAGGGCATCCGCTGGGCCGCCGACCACGGCGCGGACGTCATCAACCTCAGCCTCGGGGACGACAGCCGCTCGGCGCACCCGGACGCCCACGAGGACGCGGCGGTGCGGTACGCGCTGCGCAAGGGCGCGGTTGTCGTCGCCTCGGCCGGCAACGGAGGTGCCAAGGGCGACCACGTCTCCTACCCGGCCGCCTACCCCGGCGTGATCGCGGCCGCCGCCGTCGACCGCTACGACGCGCGCGCGGCCTTCTCCACCCGCCGCTGGTACGCCACCGTCTCGGCGCCCGGCAAGGACGTCCTCATCGCCGACCCCGACCGCGACTACTACGAGGGCTGGGGCACCAGCGCGGCGGCGGCCTTCGTCTCGGGCGCCGTCGCACTCGTCCGCGCGGCCCACCCCGAGCTGAGCCCCGCACAGGTCAAGGAGCTCCTCGCCGACACCGCACGGAACACCCCGGAGGGCGGGCGCAGCGACGCGCTGGGCACCGGCGTCGTCGATCCGGCGGCGGCGATCGAGATGGGCACCAACGTCAAACCCCGGAAGCAGCTTCCGAGTCCGCAGCCGCACAAGCAGCAGTACTTCGGCGACGGCCCGACCGACGGCTCCGGTATCGGCTGGTTCGCCCCCGTGGCCGCCGTCGCGGGCGCCGTGCTGATCGCCGCGTCCCTCGCGCTGTGGAGGGGCGGCGTCCCGGCCGCGATGAGACGGCCGAAGAACGGCTGACGACGAGGCGGCCGCCGTGTGACCCACGGCGCAGGCCCGCCCGGCCCTGCGGATACGCTCCTGAGGTGTCCACGAAGAACATCCCCGCCCCCGCTTTCGCCGACGACGACGGCTCCGCCGACCCCGCGCTCACCGCCGCCCTCGCCGCCTGGCGGGCCGACGCGGAGGCCCCGCACGCCGAGGCCCGCGTCCTCGAAGCACTCGCGGGGGCGCGGCTGTTGGTACCGGTCGTCGCCGTCCTGACGGAGGAGGAGCGCACGGAGAGCGGCCTGCGGCAGGAGAAGAGCAGCGACATGGCCGTCCCCACGCTCACCGCGCCCGACGGCAGCCGTGCGCTCCCCGCCTTCACCTCCACCGACGCGCTCGCACGCTGGCGCCCCGACGCGCGCCCGGTCGCCGTCCCCCTCCGCCAGGCACTCCACGCGCTCGCGCAGGAGGGCGCCGACACGCTCCTCCTCGACCTGTCGGGGCCCGTCGCCTACGAGGTGACCGGCCGCGCACTGCGCGCCCTCGCCGCGGGCCGCACCGGCACCCCGCTCGCCGAGAGCCCGGAGGTGGCTGCGGCTCTCCGCGGTCTCCTCGCGGACCAACCGCGGGTGCGCGCCGCCCACTTGACCCCTGGCGGCCGCGACTCCGACGGCACGCTCGTCCTCGCTCTGGACGCCGAGGAAGCCGCACCCGAGGTCGCCCGCGGCCTCGCCGATTCGCTCGCGGCCGACGAGACGCTGCGCGCCGGCCTCGTCCACGGCCTCGACCTCGCCCTCCTGCCGCCCGGGAGCGAGCTGCCTGCCGAGCCCTTCTACCGCCGCGGACCCCGGACCTGACCGGCGTGGGGCAGCGGGAGCGGCTCCCGGCGTGCGAGCCCCCGCGCGCTGTCGCATGCTCGTGAGGGTCAAGCGGGACCGCACCCGCTCTCCGCATCCCTCACGGGAGGCTCCATGCAGGCCACGGAGATCAGAACGGCGCTCCTAGAGCAGGAGAAGGACCCCAAGCCGCTCGCCGCCGAGTTCCTCGGGACGCTGCTGCTCGTCTTCTTCGGCGTCGGCGCTGCGGTCCTCTCCGGCGAGTACGTCGGGACCCTCGGCATCGCTCTCACCTTCGGTTTCGTGATGCTCGCCCTCGCCTACTCGATCGGCTCGATCTCCGGCAGCCACGTCAACCCGGCCGTGACGTTCGGCATGCTCCTCGCGGGCCGCATCAGCGTCGAGCGCGCGGTCCGCTACTGGATCGCGCAGATCCTCGGCGGTATCGCGGGTGCGGCGATCCTCTTCCTCGTCGCGAAGCAGGTCCCGGGACTGGACACGCACGAGACGTTCGGGAGCAACGGCTTCGCCGACCGCTCGGCGGTGCAGATCAACACCGGCGGCGCCTTCGTCGCGGAGCTGGTGCTCACCTTCCTCTTCGTCTACGTCGTCCTCTCGGTGACGCACAAGATCGCGGTGGTCGGCTTCGACGGGCTCCCGATGGGCATCGCCCTCGCGACCGTGCACCTCGTCGGCATCCCGCTCACCGGCACTTCCGTGAACCCGGCGCGCAGCATCGGCCCCGCGCTCTTCGCGGGAGGAGCCGCCATCACGCAGCTCTGGCTCTTCATCGTCGCGCCGCTGATCGGCGGAGCGCTCGCCGCCGCCGTGCACCGCCTCACTCATCCCCAGGTGACGAGGGGCACCGAGACACTCAACGCCGAGCCCGAGTGAACGCGCGGCTCGACCCCCGGGGACGGCCGGGGAGGGAAGGGCCTGGGCGGGGCGGCCGTCGCGACGGCCGCCCCGCCCACGGCCGGACGGCTCAGCGCCTGCCGGGTCAGCCGAAGACGGGACCCGTGTACTTCTCGCCGGGGCCCTGTCCGGGCTCGTCGGGGACGGTGGACGCCTCGCGGAAGGCGAGCTGGAGCGACTTGAGGCCGTCGCGCAGCGGGGCCGCGTGGTACGAGCCGATCTCCGTCGCGCTCGCCGTGACCAGCCCCGCGAGGGAGTGGATCAGCTTCCGCGCCTCGTCGAGGTCCTTGTGCGCCTCGCCCTCCTCGGCGAGGCCGAGGTTGACGGCGGCCGAGCTCATGAGGTGCACGGCCACCGTGGTGATCACCTCGACCGCCGGGACGTCCGCGATGTCGCGGGTCATGCTGTCGAAGTCGGGGTTCTCGCCGGCGGGGCCGGCGGGTACGGCGTCGGTCATGCGGGCAAGCCTAAGGCGCTGCCTGCCGGGGGAGGCCCCCGCGTCCGTGTGGGCTACCGCGCTGCCCCTGGTATGGTTGGTGGTCGACCGGCTGAAAAGAACTGCAGCACTGGTGCCCGCCGCCGTACCGCATCTTCCCAGCCCGCAAGTGGAGGCTCCGTTCTCCCACCTTGGGTCCCCAGGACCCGGGTCTCAGGTCAGGTTGCGCCCCGCGGATTCCGCGGCGGTGCTCCCGGTCTACGAGGAGCCCCGCCTGTGTTCCGTCCGGGGCGTTTTGTGCGCCTGGGTACGGGCGGTCATCCCGATCACAGACTCATAGCGCGGCCGTCCGCCAGACCGCCGCGCGGCGTACCCGAGGAGGCCCCATCAGCGCCGAGCCCCGCATCAACGACCGGATTCGCGTCCCAGAGGTGCGACTCGTCGGTCCCAGTGGCGAGCAGGTCGGCATCGTGCCGCTTGCCAAGGCCCTGGAGCTTGCACAGGAGTACGACCTCGACCTCGTCGAGGTGGCGGCGAACGCCCGCCCGCCGGTCTGCAAGCTCATGGACTACGGAAAGTTCAAGTACGAGTCGGCCATGAAGGCTCGTGAAGCGCGCAAGAACCAGGCGCACACGGTCATCAAGGAGATGAAGCTCCGGCCGAAGATCGATCCGCACGACTACGACACCAAGAAGGGTCATGTCGTCCGGTTCCTGAAGCAGGGTGACAAGGTCAAGATCACGATCATGTTCCGTGGTCGTGAGCAGTCCCGTCCCGAGCTCGGCTTCCGGCTGCTCCAGCGGCTCGCAGACGACGTGGCCGACCTGGGCTTCGTGGAGTCCAACCCGAAGCAGGACGGCCGGAACATGATCATGGTTCTGGGTCCGCACAAGAAGAAGACCGAGGCCATGGCGGAGGCCCGCGAGGCACAGGCCGCGCGCAAGGCCGGCCGTCAGCAGGACTCCGCCGAGGACGAGGAGTCCGCCGAGGAGCCTGCCGAGGCGTGATCCTCCGGGGACCGCGTCAGAAACCAACCGAACCAGTCGGTGCTTCCGCGTGCCGGGCACGCTGCCGGCGGACGGAAGCACCGTGACGAGGAGACTACGGCGACATGCCGAAGAACAAGACCCACAGTGGGGCCCGCAAGCGCTTCAAGGTCACCGGCTCTGGCAAGGTGAAGCGCCAGCGCGCTGG
>NZ_AJTQ01000019.1 GCF_000262345.1 Streptomyces xiaopingdaonensis
TCGCCGCCACTACCTCGAGCACAAGTCGTCGAGGCTGACGCGTCGCCTCGCCGGCGACACCGTGGTGGCCCCGGCGAACGCCAAGAAGATCAAGAAGCTTCTCGGCAAGTAAGACTCCCGCTCGACCGGGACCCCACCGTCATGGGTCGGTGAGCCTCGCGCTCCGCGACCCCGCCTAAAGGAGTACTCACGTGGCACGCGTCAAGCGGGCAGTCAACGCTCAGAAGAAGCGCCGGGCGATCCTGGAGCAGGCCAGCGGCTACCGCGGCCAGCGCTCGCGCCTGTACCGCAAGGCGAAGGAGCAGGTCACCCACTCCTACGTCTACAACTACAACGACCGGAAGCGCCGCAAGGGCGACTTCCGCCAGCTGTGGATTCAGCGGATCAATGCTGCCGCCCGCGCCAACGGGATCACGTACAACCGCTTCATCCAGGGCCTGAAGGCCGCCAACGTCGAGGTGGACCGCAAGATGCTCGCCGAGCTCGCGGTCAACGACGCTCCCGCCTTCACCGCCCTCGTCGAGGTGGCGCAGAAGGCCCTCCCGAGCGACGTCAACGCGCCGAAGGCCGCCTGACGTCCGGGACGTAGCGTCCCCGGCGACGGACCCGCAGGCTCGACCTGCGGGTCCGCAGTTCTGTCGAGCCCCGTTCTCCGCAGCCACCCACCCACCGGAAGCGAGCCGCCGCACATGGCCAGCCCTCAGCCGATCTCCCCGCGTTCCCCGCACGTCGCTGCGGCTCGGCGGCTGGCGCGCAGAGGGTTCCGGGCCAAGGAGCGCAGGTTCCTCGCCGAGGGGCCGCAGGCGGTGCGCGAGGCGGTGACGTACCGCGGGCCCGAGGGAGGGGTCTCGCTCGTCGAGCTCTTCGCGACGGCCGACGCCGCGGAGCGGTACGAGGAGATCCTCGCGGCCGCCCACGAGGCAGGTGCGCGGGTGCACTTCGCCGCCGACGAGACGATGGCAGACATCGCGCAGACGGTCACCCCGCAGGGGCTCATCGGCGTCTGCCGGTTCCTCGACCGGCCGATGAGCGAGATCGCGGGTGCGCGCCCGACCCTCGTGGCCGTCCTCGCCCACGTCCGCGACCCGGGGAACGCCGGGACCGTGCTGCGCTGCGCGGATGCCGCGGGCGCCGACGCGGTCGTGCTCACCGACGCTTCCGTCGACGTGTACAACCCCAAGGCGGTGCGCGCCTCGGCCGGCTCGCTCTTCCACCTGCCCGTCGCCGTCGGCGTCCCCGCGGAGCAGGCGGTGCGGGAGCTCAACGCGGCCGGAGTGCGGGTGCTCGCCGCCGACGGGGGCGGCGAGCGCGACCTCGACGACGAGCTCGACGCCGGTGCCATGAGCCGTCCCACCGCCTGGGTCTTCGGCAACGAGGCGTGGGGGCTGCCGAAGGAGACCGCGGCGCTCGCCGACGAGGTGGTCCGGGTGCCGCTCCACGGCAGGGCGGAGAGCCTCAACCTCGCCACGGCCGCCGCCGTCTGCCTCTACGCCTCGGCTCGCGCCCAGCGCTGACCTGTCCCGCTGCTGCGGCGCTGTCTCGCACGCCGGGTGCGCGGGCGCCCCTCCGCGAAGCGGGCGGGAGCGCTCCATCTGCCGCTGTACTGCGGGGAGTTCCCGTGTCGGCCATGGCTTGTAGTGTGACCCGCAGAGCGTCGGGAGCTGCTGAGCCCGGCGGGAGGGGCGACTAGGGGGTCCCGTATGGACGTGACGGCTTCGGGCGGCCGTGCGTACGGTGCCGCGCGGGGCGCGGGGGCGGCGTCGCGCAGCGGAGTCGAGGAGCCGGACGAGCCGTGCACCGAGCCGCCGCAGCTCTCAGAGCCGGGTACCGCGGCGGCACTCCGGCGCTCGCTCGCCGGTCTCCACCCGGACGATCTTCCCGACGGCCTCGTCATCGCGGACGACGCCGGCCTCGTCGTCTGCTTCAACGCGGCGGCCGTGCGGATCACCGGCATCAGCGCCGGCGAGGCGATCGGGCAGCCGATCGAGCATGCCCTGCCGCTCGAGGACATGGAGGGCTGCCGCTGGTGGACCTCGACCGACCCCTACGGCGGGATCGCGATCCGCAGCGGCCAGCCGGAGCGGAACCTGCTGCTGCCGGGCGGGCGCGAGGTGCTCGTCTCCGCCCGGTACGTCAGACCGTGGCGGCTCGGCCCCGTCGAGCGCCTCGTCGTCACGCTGCGGGGGACGGAGGCGCGGCGGCGGACGGAGCGGAGCCACGCGGAGCTGATCGCCACCGTCGCGCACGAGCTGCGCTCGCCGCTCACCTCGGTGAAAGGGTTCACCGCCACGCTCCTCGCGAAGTGGCAGCGGTTCACCGACGACCAGAAGCGGCTGATGCTGGAGACCGTCCACGCCGACGCGAACCGCGTCACCCGGCTCATCGCGGAGCTCCTCGACATCTCGCGGATCGACTCCGGGCGGTTGGAGGTGCGGCGGCAGCCGGTACGGTTGGAGCAGGCGGTCCGGCGGCACGTCGACGGTTATCTGGCGGCGGGTGAGCGGGCGGAACGGTTCTCCGTGCACATCTCGGAGGAGCTTCCGGCGCTCTGGGCCGACCCGGACAAGATCGACCAGGTGCTCGGCAACCTGCTGGAAAACGCCGTGCGCCACGGGGAGGGAACGGTCACCATCGAGGTGACCTCGGCCCCCAACCGCGCCCAGGAGGAAGGGACGGCAGTGACCGTGCGAGACGAAGGCCCCGGCATCCCCGAGGAGTCGATGAGCCGCGTCTTCACCCGGTTCTGGCGCGGTAGCAAGCGCGGAGGCACCGGCCTCGGCCTCTACATCGTGAAGGGCATCGTGGAGGCGCACGGCGGCACCATCACCGTCGGCCGCTCGCCCGCGGGCGGCGCCGAGTTCCGATTTACCCTGCCCGTGGGCGCCCCGGCCGTACTGGCCTGAAGCGCCGCCCACGGGCTCTCCCAGCCGGCGTATTCCGCCGCGCACCTGCTTCTCCCGCAGGTGCCGGCCGTGCGCCAAGTCATCCGCGTTCAGGGGCGCCGGACACCCCCAATTACACTCGCGTGTGGACGCCGCGGGGACCGGCGCGAGCCGGCACCGGCGCGAGCCGGACGGCAGTCTGCGAGCGGCCCTCCTGAGCGCGCAGCCATCCAATCGGAAACACGGGAAGAGATGTCGGCACCCAACAAGTCGTACGACCCTGTCGAGGTCGAGGCACTGAAACCGGAACAGATCGACCGCGCGCGGGACGAGGCCGTCGCCGCCGTCGCCGCGGCCGGCGATCTCGAGGAGCTGCGCGAGGTCAAGACCGCACACGCGGGCGACCGTTCCCCGCTCGCCCTCGCCAACCGCGAGATCGGTGCGCTGCCCCCGCACGCCAAGGCGGAGGCGGGCAAGCGCGTCGGACAGGCGCGCGGCGCCGTCAACAAGGCGCTCAAGGCTCGGCAGGAGGAGCTGGAGCGTGAACGGGACGAGCGGGTCCTCGCCGAGGAGTCCGTCGACGTCACGCTGCCCTACGATCGCCGTCCGCGGGGCGCGCGTCATCCGCTCACCACCCTCTCCGAGCGGATCGAGGACGTCTTCGTGGCGATGGGCTACTCCGTCGCCGAGGGGCCTGAGGTGGAGGCGGAGTGGTTCAACTTCGACGCGCTCAACCTCGACCCCGACCACCCCGCGCGTTCCATGCAGGACACCTTCTTCGTCCAGGCGGGCGAGGGCCGCTCGTCGAAGGACTCCGGCAGTGCTGCCGGAGACTCCGGCGTCGTGCTGCGGACGCACACCTCGCCCGTGCAGATCCGCAGCATGCTCGACCGCGAGCCGCCGCTGTACGTGATCTGCCCCGGCCGGGTCTACCGGACCGACGAGCTCGACGCCACGCACACACCGGTCTTCAACCAGGTCGAGCTGCTCGCCGTCGACGAGGGTCTCACCATGGCCGATCTGCGCGGCACGCTCGACCACATGGTGCGCTCGCTGCTCGGCGAGGGCATGCACACGCGCCTGCGGCCGAGCTACTTCCCGTTCACCGAGCCGTCGGCCGAGATGGACATGGTCTGCTACGTGTGCCGGGGTGCTTCTGTCGGCAACCCGGAGCAGCCCTGCCGTACCTGCAACAGCGAGGGTTGGATCGAGCTCGGTGGCTGCGGCATGGTCAACCCGCGCGTGCTCAGGGCATGCGGGGTCGACCCGGAGCGGTACAGCGGGTTCGCTTTCGGGTTCGGCATCGAGCGGATGCTGATGTTCCGCCACAGCGTCGAGGACATGCGAGACATGGTCGAGGGTGACGTGCGCTTCACCCTGCCGTTCGGGATGGAGATCTGATGCGCGCCCCCCTTTCCTGGCTCAGGGAGTACGTGGACCTGCCGGCGGGGGAGACCGGGCGGCAGGTCGCTGCCCGGCTCGTCGACGCGGGGCTCGAGGTGGAGACCGTCGACCGGCTCGGTGCCGATCTGACCGGGCCGCTCGTCGTCGGCGAGGTCCTCGCCGTCGAGGAGTTGACGGAGTTCAAGAAGCCGATCCGGTACTGCCAGGTCGATGTCGGTCAGGCCAACGGCTCGGGCGAGCCGCAGAACATCATCTGCGGCGCCCGCAACTTCGCCGCCGGCGACAAGGTCGTCGTGGCGCTGCCCGGCGCCGTGCTTCCCGGGGACTTCGTGATCTCGGCACGGAAGACCTACGGCAAGGTCTCCGAAGGCATGATCTGCTCCGAGCGCGAGCTGGAGATGGGAGACGACCACGCCGGCATCATCGTGCTCCCGCCGGAGCACGAGGCGGGCACGGACGCGGTCGCACTCCTCGAACTCGTCGACGACGTCCTCGACATCGCCGTCACCCCCGACCGCGGCTACTGCCTCTCGCTGCGCGGCCTCGCCCGCGAGGCTGCGACCGCCTACGGGGTCCCGCTGCGTGACCCGGCGCTGATCGACGTACCGGCGCCGAACGCCGAGGGCTACCCCGTCGAGGTCGTCGACCGCCACGCCTGCGACCGCTTCACGGCGCGGACCGTCAGCGGCGTGCGGCCGGAGGCGCGGACCCCGATCTGGATGAAGCGGCGGTTGCAGAAGGCCGGGATGCGTCCCGTCTCGCTGCCGGTGGATGTCACCAACTACGTGATGCTCGAGCTGGGCAGCCCGCTCCACGCCTACGACCGGGACCGGCTCGACGGGCCGATCACCGTGCGCCGCGCGGAGCAGGGCGAGAAGCTCACCACTCTCGACGCCGTCGAACGCACCCTGCACGCCGAGGACTTGGTGATCGCCGACGCTCGGGGGCCGATCGGTCTCGCCGGCGTGATGGGCGGGGCGTACAGCGAGATCGTCGACCCCGCCTTCGACGCGGAGAGCGGTCGCTGGGAGGGGACGACCGAGATCGTCGTCGAGGCGGCGCACTTCGCGCCCGTCCCGATCGCCCGGTCCGTGCGGCGCCACAAGCTGCCGAGCGAGGCTGCGAAGCGGTGGGAGCGCGGTGTCGACCCGCAGGCTGCGGCCTCCGCCGCACAGCGCACCGTCGATCTCCTGGAGCTCCTCGGAGGCGGGACGGCCGGGCGCGGTGTCACCGAGGTGAGCAGCGCACGGGAGCCGCGAACGATCGTCATCCCCGCGGACCTGCCCGACCGCACCGCGGGGCAGGAGTACGGTCGCGAGACGGTGGTGCGCCGCCTCCACCAGGTGGGCTGCGACGTCTACGGGCAGGACGAGTTGACCGTCACGCCGCCCTCCTGGCGCCCGGACCTCACCGACCCGGCGGACCTCACGGAGGAGGTCATCCGGCTGGAGGGTTACCACAACCTGCCGGTTCGGCTGCCCCGTCCGCCGTCCGGGCGCGGCCTCACCGAACGGCAGCGGCTCCACCGCCGGGTGGGCCGGGCGCTTGCGGCCGACGGGTACGTGGAGACGCCGACCTACCCCTTCGTCGGGCAGGAACTCCTCGACGCGCTCGGGTTCGAGACGGACGATGCGAGGCGCCGGACGGTGGTGCTCGCCAACCCGCTCTCCGAGGAGGAGCCCGGTCTGCGCACCACGCTGCTGCCCGGCCTGCTCACGGCGCTCCGCCGCAACGAGGGCCGCGGGAGCCAGGCGCACGGCACCGGTGTGGCGCTCTTCGAGACGGGTCTGGTCTTCCTGCCGAGCGGCGACGAGCCGTCTGCGGTGCGGCTGCCCGTGGACCGTCGGCCCTCCGAGGAGGAGATCGCGGCACTCGACGCCGCCCTCCCGGAGCAGCCGCGGCACGTCGCCGCCGTCCTCGCGGGACCGCGCGATCGCGGTGGCTGGTGGGGCGGTGAGACGCCGGGCGGTTGGGCCGACGCAGTGGAGGCGGCGCGCCGCGTGGCGGACGAGGCAGGGGCCGAACTGCTCGTCGGCAACGGGCAGCACGCGCCCTGGCACCCGGGCAGGTGCGCCGTGCTCTCGGTGCAGGTCGAGGGTGAGCGGCGGCTCGTGGGCTACGCGGGCGAGCTCCACCCCGGGGTGCTCAAGGAACTCGGCCTGCCGGCCCGCACCAGTGCGATGGAGCTCGACCTCGACCTTCTCGCAAGGGCCGGCTCCGGACCCGTCCGCTCGCGGCACATCTCGACCTTTCCGGTGGCGACGCAGGACGTGGCGCTCGTCGTCGACGGACAGGTGCCGGCGGTCGAGGTCGAGCGGGCGCTGCGCCGCGGCGCCGGCCAACTCCTCGAGTCGTTGCGGCTCTTCGACGTGTTCACCGGTGAGCAGCTCGGAGCCGGGAGGAAGTCCCTGGCCTACGCGCTCCGCTTCCGCGCCGGTGACCGGACGCTCACCGCGGCCGAGGCGAGCGAGGCCCGCGACGCTGCGGTAGCGGCCGCCGTCGAGGAGACGGGGGCGGTGCTCCGCGGGGCGTGAGTGCGTACGGCCGGGGCGATCGAGCGGTCGGCCGGCGTGTTTTCGGAGGGCGCTTCCCGCTGGGGAGCGCTCTCCGGTGCGTCGCGCGTCCTGGTCGGCTGTCTCCGGCGTGCGCGGTGTGCCGGAGGAATCCGGCGAAAGAAGGGTGGCCCTCGCGGGGAGGCGGCCGCGCGCGAGGGAGCGCCTTGAGAGGAAGAGGCCGGTGAGGCACTGGGCGGCGAGGCGTACCACTTCGAACGGCATGGGGGCTCCGGACGGACAGCTGGAACTGACGGTGGACGAGCGGGACTTCGCCCCGCACCGGAGAAACCGTATGCACCCCCGCACGCCGTGCGCTTCTTCCAGATTGCTCTCTTCCGCCCCAGCCCCGGAGTGGCCTCGCAAGCGCGCGGTACGCGCGGTCAACCCCCGTGCGCATGCCTCCCGAGACCCTTGCCCGCCCGGCGTCGAGTCAGTGGAATCCGGCCCCGTGCCGGACGGCCCGGCGACAGCCTCCCGTGCCGCCCAACTCCCCCTGCCCGGCGGATGTTCACAGCCATTTCCGCGGCACACCACGCTCGTCCTTCTCACGGCGAGGTCCTGCCCGTACAGCCGAACGCGGTCAAGCACGCGACACCGGCGGGAGCGAGAGTCGAGGACGGCGAGGAGGCAGCCGTTTCCGTCGAGGCTGAGGCCCTCTGCGCAGAGGCCCGCGACCTGCTGCCCGTGGCCGCGGCTCGGAACCCCGTAGTCCGGAGTCCCGTGCCGGCGCTCGGAAACCACGGCGCTGCCGGTGGTCCGCGTGGGCGCCTCGGTCCAGATCACCGAGGCGCCCACGTATACGGCGAGGCAGCCGTCCGGGCACTTGTCCGACGCTGACGCCCGGCCGGACCGAGAGCGTGTTGATCAGCCCCTCGACGGCCTCCTTCTCGTGCTGGGGACCAGCCCTGGAGGCCGTCGCTCGGTCGATCGCCGCGTGGGCGGACTCAGCCGCGCGTCGCGGCCGGGCGACGGCAGTTCGTCGAGCCGTACCCGCCGGTCCGCGGGCACGGCCTCTGCTCCGAGCGGCTGCGGCAGCGGTACGAAGGCGTGATGCGGCGGTTCAACTCGGCGACCAGTGGCGGGAGAAGCCGCAGAGGTGGGCGCCGACCCGCTGCAAGGGAAGCC
>NZ_AJTQ01000020.1 GCF_000262345.1 Streptomyces xiaopingdaonensis
GCCCGCGGCACCCCGGAAGGTCAGTACGTGTAGAACCCGGCCTGCGCCTTGCGGCCGAGGCGGCCCGCGTCGACCATCCGCTGGAGCAGCGGGGGAGCGGCGTAGAGCGGCTCCTTGAACTCGGCGTACATGGAGTCGGCGACCGAGGCGACGGTGTCGAGGCCGATGAGGTCGGAGAGCTTGAGCGGGCCCATGGGATGGGCGCAGCCGAGCTCCATGCCGTCGTCGATGTCCTCCCGGCTGGCGATCCCGGACTCGAACATCCGTATGGCGGAGAGAAGGTACGGGATGAGCAGCGCGTTGACGACGAAGCCCGACCGGTCCTGCGCCCTGATCGTGTGCTTGCCGAGGAGCTCCCCGACGGCGGCCTCGGCGCGGCGGATCGTCTCCTCGCCGGTGGTCAGCGCGGGGATGAGCTCGACGAGCTTCTGCACGGGGGCGGGGTTGAAGAAGTGGATGCCGATGACCTGGTCCGGGCGGGAGGTGGCCACGGCGAGCTTCACCAGCGGGATCGAGGAGGTGTTGGAGGCGAGGATCGCGTCGGGGCGCACGACGACCTGGTCGAGGACCTGGAAGATCTCCGTCTTCACCTGCTCGCTCTCGATCACCGCCTCGATGACCAGGTCGCGGTCGGCGAAGTCGCCCAGGTCGGTGGTGAAGGTGAGGCGGTCGAGGACGGCGTCCCGCTCCTCCGCGCCGAGCTTCCCGCGCTCCGCGGCCTTCTCCAGGGAGTTCACCAGCCGTGTACGGCCGAACTCCAGCGCCTCCCCCGTGGTCTCGGCGACCTTGACCTCCAGGCCGGCCCGGGCGCAGACCTCGGCGATGCCGGCGCCCATCTGGCCACAGCCCACCACTCCGACGCGTTCGATGTCGGTCACATCGTGCCTTTCGCTGCTCTCTGGTCCCCTGCACCGACGCAGGTCGGGCCCGCGCCGTCTCGCCGCCCGACGTTACCCCCGAACTCTGCCCGCACACGCGCCGGGTGTGGCCCGCGGCACGCAGCGCTCCGCGTGCGGGTGTGCACGCGGGGTTGTCCGTGCTGGGTGCGGGCGCCGATGATCTGCCGCGCGGCCTCAACGGGGAGGCCAGGAACGAGGGGAACCCATGGGTCATCTCACACGAAGAACCTTCGCGGCCGGCGGCCTCGGCGCCGCGGCGGGCCTCACCGGTGCCCTCGCGCCGCCGGCCGCCGCGGCGGAGCGCGGCGCGGGGAGCGGAACGGCCGGGCACGGGGCGACGGAGGTGCGCGCCATGTGGCTCGCGACCGTCGACAACCGCGACTGGCCGAGCTCCCCGGGGCTCCCGCCGGCCGAGCAGCGGGCCGAGCTCCTCGCCCATCTCGACGCGGCGGTCGAGCGCCGCCTCAACACCGTCTACTTCCAGGTCCGTCCGACCGCCGACGCGCTGTGGGAATCGCCGTACGAGCCGTGGTCGGAGTGGCTCACCGGGGAGCAGGGGCGCGACCCCGGCTGGCGCCCCGTCGAGTTCGCCGTCCGGGAGGCGCACCGGAGGGGGCTGCGGATCGAGGGGTGGTTCAACCCGTACCGCATCGCGCTGCACGACGATCCGTCGCGGCTCGCCGCCGGCCACCCCGCACGCCTGCACCCCGAGTGGGCCGTCTCCTACGGCGGGCAGCTCTACTACAACCCGGGCATCCCCGAGGTGCGGCGGTTCGTGCAGGTGGCGATGGTCGACGCGGTCCGCCGGCATCCGCTCGACGGCGTCCACTGGGACGACTACTTCTACCCCTACCCGGTCGAGGGCGAGGAGTTCGACGACGCGGCGGCGTTCGCCGAGTACGGCCGCGGCTTCCCCGACGTCGCCTCCTGGCGCCGGGCCAACGTCGACCTGCTCGTTCGGGAGACGGCGCTGCGGGTGCGGCGGCTGCGGCCGCGGGTGCGCTTCGGCGTCAGCCCCTTCGGCGTCTGGCGGAACGCAGCCGCCGATCCGCGGGGGTCGGCGACGGAGGCGGGGGTCACGACGTACGACGACCTGTACGCGGACACCCGGAAGTGGGCGCGCAGGGGGTGGGTCGACTACCTCGTCCCGCAGCTTTACTGGAACATCGGCTTCCCCGCCGCCGACTACGCGGAGTTGGCGCGCTGGTGGGCGCGGACGGTGCGCGGTACGGGCGTCGACCTCTACGTGGGCGAGGCCCTCTACAAGGCCGGTGACCCGGAGCAGTCCGCCGAGTGGCAGGACCCGGACGAGCTCTCGCGCCACCTCTCCCTCTGCCGACGGCTCCCCGAGGTGCGGGGGCACTCCTTCTTCTCCGCGCTGGAGGTCTCGCAGGACGTGATCGGGGCTATGGACGCCGTCGTCCGCGACCACTACCGGCACCGCGCGATGCTCCGCTAGACGTGCCGGCCCCCGTCCCGCGGCGGGCGTGGGCCGTCTCCCGTTTGCCTAAATGCATTAGGTAGATGCATAGTGGCTGTCGGAAAACGGGAGGCGCCTTATGGTACGCGCAGGACTCACGGCCGAGCGCCTCGCCGAGGCGGGCGCGGAACTCGCCGACGAGGTCGGCTTCGAGCACGTGACGGTCTCGGCGCTGGCGCGGCGGTTCGACGTCAAGGTCGCGAGTCTGTACTCGCACCTCAAGGGTTCGCACGACCTCAGGACGAGGATCGCCCTCCTCGCGCTCGACGAACTCGCCGACCGCGTCGCCGACGCCCTCGCGGGCCGCGCGGGCAGGGACGCGCTCGCCGCGTTCGCCCACGCCTACCGCGACTACGCAAGAGAGCATCCCGGGCGCTACGCAGCGGCGCGCCTGCGTCTCGACCCCGAGACGGCGGCGAGGAGCGCCGGCGTGAAACACGCGCAGATGACCCGCGCGATCCTGCGCGGCTACGACCTGACCGAGCCCGAAGAGACGCATGCCGTCCGGCTGTTGGGCAGCGTCTTCCACGGCTACATCAGCCTGGAGGCGTCCGGCGGGTTCGAACACACCGCTGTCTCCGCCGAGGAGTCCTGGACCTGGGCCCTCGACCGCCTCGACGCGCTGCTACGGCAGCGTCCCACTCCCTGACCTTTGCCTCCGTCCGCGGCGGACGGAGCCCCTGACCGACAGGCTGAGGCAATGAGCAACGACTGGACCACCACCCCTCTGACTCCCGAACTCGTACGCGGGGCCCTGGAGTTGGACTACACCGACCAGGGCGTCCGCCCGCACAGGCTGCCGGCGCACGCCCGCGCGCGGGGCGCCGACGGGCAGCTCCTCATGGCCGAGGCCCAGACGTCGGGCGTGCGGCTCGTCTTCCGGACCCGGGCCACCGCGATCGAGCTCGACACCCTTCCCACCAAGCGCGCCTACGTGGGCGCCCCGCCGCGTCCGGACGGCGTCTACGACCTGCTCGTCGACGGCCGCCTGGCGGATCAGGGCAGCGTGGTGGGCGGGAACACCCTGGTGATCGACATGGCCGCCGGAACCGCGGAGACCCGTTCCGGGCCGATCGGCACCCTCCGCTTCGACGGCCTGCCCGCCCGCGCGAAGGACGTCGAGATCTGGCTGCCGCACAACGAGGCGACGGAGCTCGTGGCCCTGCGCACCGACGCACCCGTCGAGCCGGCAGCCGACCGCGGGCGCAACGTCTGGCTCCACCACGGCAGTTCGATCAGCCACGGCTCCGACGCCGCGAGTCCGACGACCACCTGGCCCGCGCTCGCCGCCTCCCTCGGCGGCGTGGAGCTCGTCAACCTCGGCTACGGCGGCAGCGCCCTCCTCGACCCGTTCACGGCGCGGACGCTCAGGGACACCCCCGCCGACATGATCAGCGTCAAGATCGGCATCAACCTCGTCAACGCGGACCTGATGCGGCTGCGCGCCTTCGTCCCCGCCGTCCACGGGTTCCTCGACACGATCCGCGAGGGGCACCCGACGACGCCGCTGCTGGTGGTCTCGCCCCTGCTGTGCCCGATACACGAGGACACCCCGGGGCCGGCCGAACCCGACTTCTCCCTGGTGGCCGAGGGGCGGCTGCGGTTCCGGGCGACGGGCGACCCGGAGGCGCGGGCCGCGGGGAAGCTCACGCTCAACGTCGTGCGCGAGGAGCTGTCCCGGATCGTCGAGCAGCGGGCGGTCGAGGACGCGCACCTCGCCTACCTCGACGGGCGCGACCTCTACGGCGAGGCGGACGCGTCCGAACTGCCGCTCCCCGACGGTCTCCACCCGGACGCGACCACGCACCGCCGCATCGGCGAGCGCTTCGCCGAACGCGTCTTCGCCGGCGACGGGGTGTTCGCCGGCAGGGGCTGAAGCCGCCCCTGCTCAGCGGTTGGGGCGCGGCTGGTTCGGTGTCTCCTTGACGCAGTCGGGTCCCGGCGCGACGACGGCTTCGTGGCCGTCGTCCTCGAAGCGCACGCGGTACGGCGGCGCGCCCTCCGTGCCGAGGACCTCCAGGACCTGCGCGGCGCGGTCGTGCTGTCCGACCGCCCTGCCGTGCATCAGGAGCCGGTCGCCTGCTGTCGCCTGCATCGAAGTCCTCCTTGCCGCTCGCAGGGGCCGGCGGACCGCGACCGCACGGTCGCGTGGCCGGCGGATGGCTCTCCTCCAGGCTACGGCGGCGGGCGGGCCCCGTCGCGTTCACGCAGCGTGGCTGCCCGGCGGGGAGCGTGGCACGATGGCCGCCATGGACGAGCAGCCGACCTTCCCGGCGCCCTACGAACTCTCGCTGGACACGGACAGGTTGGACCGCGACAAGGTCCACGGCTGGCTCTCGCGGGACGCGTACTGGGCGCTGGGGCGTCCCCGGGAGACACAGGACCGGGCGATCGACGGCTCGCTCAACTTCGGTGTGTACGACGCCGGTTCGGGGGAGCAGGTGGCGTACGCGCGGGTCGTCACGGACGGCGCGACGTTCGCGTGGCTCTGCGACGTCTACGTGGAACGCGGTGCGCGCGGTGCAGGCGTGGGGACGGCGCTCGTCGCGGCCGTGCGTGCGCGACTGCAGGAGTACGGCGTGCGGCGGACCCTGCTGTGCACCGAGGACGCGCACGGTCTCTACCGTAAGAGCGGTTTCTCCCGACTCGCCGACCCCGAGCGGTGGATGGCCGCCTTCGGGGGCACGAAAACCTGACCCCCGTACGGCTCCCGAACTGCCGACGGGGTCTCGAACAACCGGCGTGCCGCGCCTAGTATCGGCCGATGCACCTTCGTGTGACGCTGCTTGCGGCGGGGCGGAGTTCGAGCCTGCTCGACGTGCGCTTCGACGACGAGCGTCCGCTCGACCAACCCGGGTGGCACGAGGTGCGCCGCAGGGTCCCGCTCCTCGCGCACCTCGCGGCGGCGGAGATGCGCTACTGCTCGCCGTCGCCCCGCTGCCGCGAGACCGGCGACCTCCTCGGACTCGCCCCGCTCGCCCAACCGGCCCTGCGCGACTGCGACATGGGCCGCTGGCGCGGCTACACGCTCCAGGAGGTCGCGGCCGTCGAGCCGCACTCGGTCGACCAGTGGGTCGCCGACCCGCGCAGCACGGCGCACGGCGGGGAGTCGCTCCTCGGCTTCATCCAGCGGATCGGAGGATGGCTCGACACCCGTCCGCCCGGTGAGACGGGCTGGATCGTCGCCGTGGCGGAGCCGGCGGTCGTGCGGGCCGCCCTGTGCTACGCGCTCAAGGCGCCGCCGCACGCGTACTGGCGGATCGAGGCCAACCCGCTCAGCTCCGTCTCGCTCGTCGGGAGGGCGGGGGACTGGAGCCTCGGGCTGGAGGCGTGAGCTTCGTGGTCCTGATCGCCAACAGGGCGGTACGCAAGGGGAGTTGAGGCGCGTATTTCGGTTGCGGCCCTTCGCGCCCCGGTGTTGGCTGCGCTGCGCGGCTCGAAGACGGGCCGGACGGCGGCGGAGGAGGGCCATGACGAGTGAGCTGCAGGACGAACGGGCCGCGCTGCTCGCGGAGTTCGACGCGGAGGTCCGGCGGGGAGCGGCGCCCGACGTGCCGGGCGCGCGGGTGGAGGCGGTGGGCGGCGTCGTCCGCCAGGTCGGCGGCCCCGGCGAGAGCAACGCCGTCCTCCACAGCGATCTCGGTGCCGAGGACGCGGACCGCGTCGTACGCGAGCAGTGCGCGTATCTGACCGGACTGGGGCACGGCTTCGAGTGGAAGCTGTACGCCCACGACCGCCCGGCGCACCTGCCGGACGTCCTCCGCGCTGCGGGTCTGCGCCCGGGTACGCCGGAGACGGTGATGGTCGCGCCGGCGGCGGCGACAGCCGTCCCCGAGGCGCTGCCCGAGGGGGTGCGCATACGCACGGCGGGTCCGGGCGACCTCGACGCGGTCTGCGAGGTGCACGAGCGCGCCTTCGGCCGGCCCATGCCGGGGCTGCGGGACCGGCTCGCCTCCCAACTCGCCGCCGGGGAGACGGGGTTGTACGCGGAGACGGTCGTCGTCACGGCCGAGGGGCCGCGGGGGCCCGTGAGCGCGGCGCGGTTGGAGCTGCCGCCGCGGGGGCGCTTCGCGGGGCTCTGGGGCGGCGGAACCCTCCCCGGGTGGCGCGGGCGCGGCGTCTATCGCGCCCTCGTCGCGCATCGGGCCGCCGTCGCCGTCGAGCGGGGGTACACCTACCTGTACGTCGACGCGTCCGAGGAGAGCCGGCCCATCCTGGAGCGGCTCGGCTTCGTCCGGCTCACGACGACGACCCCTTACGCGCCGTAGAAGGCCGGCCCCGGGTTTGCCGCACCGGGACCGAGGAACTCGGGGTCCGTAGGCTGCGCGGCCGTTTCGGACGGTCGCACAGCGGGGCGCGCGCCGGGTGGTACGCGCGCGCCGACCACCACCGGTGCCGGGAGTCCGCCATGAAGACAGCAGACGCGCCCTCCGCAACCCCGCAGACCGACGGCCTCGTCCCCCTGCCGGAGCCCCGAGGCCCGCTCTCGGAGCTGCTGGTCGGTGTGCTCGGCGCCGGGCCCGCCGGCAGCCGGCTCGCCGACTGGGAGGGCCTCGTCGACGGCGCCGACCCGTTCGGCGAGGACCTCCAGCTGACCCTCTACCTCTGTTACGAGCTGCACTACCGCGGCCTCGCAGGCGTCGACCCGGAGTGGGAGTGGGACCCGGGGCTGCTGGCGATGCGCTCGGCGGCGGAGCGGAAGTTCCTGGCGGGCGTCCGCTCCTCCGTCAGCGGGGGAGACGACGTGCAGAACGCGCTCGCCGCCCTCCTCACCGAGCCCGAGGGCGCCGCCGGACTCTCGGGGCGGCTCCTCGACGACCGTAGCTGGTGGCAGATGCAGGAGTTCCTCACACACCGCTCCGTCTACCACCTCAAGGAGGCGGACCCGCAGCTCTGGGTGATCCCGCGCCTCGGCGGACGCGCCAAGTCGGGCCTCGTCGCCGTGGAGTTCGACGAGTTCGGCGCCGGACACGAGACCCGCGTCCACGCCCGCCTCTACGCGGACCTGCTGACGGGTGCGGGGCTCGACGCCGGATACCTGCGTTACCTCGAGCATGCCTCGGCTCCCGCGCTCGCGATCGTCAACACGATGAGCCTCTTCGGCCTCCACCGCTCGCTGCGGGGCGCGATGGTCGGGCACTACGCCGCGGTCGAGATCACCTCCTCTCCCGCGTGCGCCCGCCTGGCCCGCGCTCTGGAAGAGCTGGAGGCACCGGAGGAGTGCGTGCACTTCTACCGGGAACACGTGTCGGCCGACGCGGTCCACGAACAGCTCATGCGGCGGGATGTGGTGGACGGCCTCCTCGACGAGGAGCCGCACCTCGCCGGGGACGTCGTACTCGGCCTCCAGGCGGCGGAGTTGATGGAGGACCGGTTCGCCGCGCACCTGACGCGTGCCTGGGACGAGGGCGCCTCCTCGCTCCGGCGGCCCCTCGCCGACTGACCCCCTACTCCGCGGAACGCTTCCTCTCCCGGCGGCACGGGCGGCGGCGGTGGCTCGTGTCGCACCAGGGAAAGTCGGCGCTGCGGTGGCAGGTGCAGAGCGCCACCATGAAGCGGTCGGAATGCGCGGTCCCGCCGTCGGGGAGCGCGATCTCCACGGGGCCTTCCACGAGCAGCGGGCCGGCCGGGTCGATCATGACGCGCCGGGCGTCCGCGTCGCCGGCCGTGCGGTCGCGGTCGGGCTCGTGCTGCGGAGCGTTCGGCACCGTCGATCACCCACTCCTCTGCGGACCGGTCTGCCGCCGGCTCGACCCGGCGGGCTCCCCGCCCGGGTACCTGCGAGAAGCGGAGGCAAACACGTCAGGACCGCGGGCCGTCCGTCCGGCCCGCGGTCCCGGCGCTCGCTTCCGTCGCTGTTCAGTCTGCGGAGACGGCTTCGACGAGGCGCCCCGTCTCGGACTCGGGGAGCGTGTGGGCGATGTCGGCGAGGGCGATCATGCCGACGAGCGCGTCGCCGTCGATCACCGGGAGCCGGCGGACCTTGTGCTGGGTCATCGTGTCGAGCACCTCCCCGGCGTCGTCGTCCGCGCCGACGGTCACGGCCTCGGCCTGGTTGAGGCTGCCCGCGGCCATGCCTCCCGGGTCGCGGCCGGGAGCCAGCACCTTCGTCACGAGGTCGCGGTCGGTGACCACGCCCTTCAGCTTGTTGTCCTTGCCGCAGACGGGCAGGGCGCCGAGGCCGTGCTGAGCCATGAGGCGCGCTGCGTCACCTGCGGTCTCGTCGCTCTGTACGCAGACCGCGCCGGGGGACATCACGTCGCGTGCCACGGTCATGGTGCTCACCTCCACGGGGACGGCCGGCGCCCGTGCTCGCGGTGCCGGCCAACTTCCCCTGCTCACTTCGTTTTTGCGCCCCCGCGCCGGTTCCGGTCCGGGCGGGCGCGGGCCCCAGCCCGCGGCGCGGCGGCCTGACGACGCAGCGCCCTGCGCTCCGGCTGGGACGGCCTGGCGGACGGGTGCCCGTCGGTCCCGGGCCGAAACACGCTCAGGCTGCTGCGAGCTGCGCGACGGGTGCGGGGTGCGTATGCGGTGCAAGCCCCTTTCCTCGCACCGTTGTTGGTCGGACGGTGCCTCAGGCTCGGTACACACGACGACGAGCCGTGCTCCGGCTCCGGGCCGGTCGCGGGACGCTCCGGGCGACGACCTGCCGACGAGGCGGACGATGCCGCGGAGGCTTGCCGCTGCCCCACGAGCGGCTTCCGTCGGCCGACCGTTGCATGGTGGTCGGTGCGGGGATGCGGCGCTCGACGTGGGCACCGGCGCCGGTGCGGCAGCCCGCGGTATCCGTGCGCGGGGCGCCGCCGTCGTCGCGCTCGACGCCGGGCCCGACATGGCTGCGCGTGCTGCCGACGCCCTGCCGGGGACGCCGCTGCTCGTCGGCGCGCTGCCCGAACTCCCCTTCCGCAGCGGGGTTTTCGACGCGGCGGTTGCCAACTTCGTCGTCAACCACGTGGCACGCCCCCGGGCCGCGTTCCGGGAGATGCGGCGCGTGGTGCGCAGGGGCGGCCGCTTCGCCGCGACGGTCCGGGCGGCGCCGCCCGCCGCCGGACAGGCGCTCGTCGGCCGCGCCCTCGACGAGGCCGGCGCCGGAGAGCGGCCACGGTTGGCGAAGGGGGAGGAGTTCGCCCGTACCGGAGAGGGGGTCGGGAAGCTCGCGGACGCCGCCGGGCTCTCCGACGTCCGCTGTGCGACGCTGCGTTGGACACACCGCACGGCCCACGCGGAGTGGTGGGAGCCCGGGCCGCGGGCGTCCGCTCAACGGGCCACGTACTGCGCGCCCGACCTCGGGCCGTACAGGAGGGGGCGCAGCACGCCTTCGTGCGACTGAGCCGTCGATTCGCCGCACCCGGCGGCGAGTTGGCGCTGCGCCGCACCGCGGTGCTCGCCTCCGGACGCGCTCGAGGCCGTCACACCCGGAGGGCGCGGTGCCCCTGCGCCGTCGCCACGAGCGGCCCCCGCTCCTCCCAACCGACGGGCAGCGGGGCGAGGTTGCGCTCGACGTCGGCGAGGCATCCGGCGGCCCCGCACTCGCAGCACAGGGTGAGCCGTACCGACTCCCGCACCGGTGCCCACGGCCGCGCAAAGAACTGTCGGTACTGCACGACGAGTGCACGGTCGGCATACCTCGCCAACCCGCGCCGACCCGCCGGATCCCGCGCGTGCGGCCCGGCCGCCAGCGGCTGCTCCAGCTCCGCGTGCACCTGCGTCGACGTCGCCTCCGCGCCGTGCTCACCGTCCACGTGCACGACGGCGCCGCCCGCGGCCGCAACCTCCGCCGCGACGTCACGGCGCAGCAACTCGTAGAGGCGGAAGGCGCCTTGGCCCGGCCCCAGTCCCCGCCGACGGAGCCGCCGCTGCCGCACCGCGGCGGTCGGGAGGAGCCACACGGCGCGCTCGACGCCGACCGCGGCCGGCGTCAGGGGAGTCCTCTCGGCGCGGACGAGCGGGGCGGCGGAGAGGCGCGCGAGGTCCTCCTCGACCGTCGCACCGCGCTCGCGGTGCAGCGACTCGGCGAGGAGCCGCCTGTCCGACGCACGCCACCGCGCCTCGCGCGGCGTCGACTCCCGGTGGTCCGCGGCCTCGTGGCCGGCGGCGAGTGCGCGGTCGCGGTGCTCCCGGGTGTGGGCGTGCGCGCTGTAGCAGCGCAGGCCGAGGCGGCGGGAGAGACGCCGCGCGACCGTCGTCTCGCCGGCCGCCAGGAGGCCCGCCGAGCCGGGCGACCGCCGGGGCCCTTCATGCCCGGTACGAGCCGTACCCCTCGACGAGCTGGGTCTCGGCGGCGTCGAAGTAGGCGTCGAGCCGCTCGGCGGCCGTGCGCCAGGAGGCAGCGGCGAGGAGGTCGGCGATCTCGCGGTTGAGGCCGAGGTAGGGCTCGTGGAACTCGCGGGGGCGGGACATCACATGGAAGGCGAGGCGGAGTTCGGCGAGGACCTGGCGCATGGTCTCGTTGGCGCGGGGGCTGCACGCAAGTGCGACGAGGGCCTCGTGGAAGCGCATGTTCGCAGTGCCGACGTCCCACCAGCGCTCGTCCCACGCGGCGCGCTCGCCCTCGGTGACGGCTTCGGAGACCGCCTCCACCAGCGGCCCCGGCGCCCCGGCGGCGCGCTGCACCGAGCTCGTCTCCAGCAGCCGCCGTACGCGGTAGAGGTCGACGACGTCGTCCACGGAGAGCACCCGGACGAAGACCCCGCGGTGGAACTCGTGGACCACCAGACGCTCGTGGACGAGCAGGCGGAACGCCTCACGCAGGGTGTTGCGGGAGACGGCGAGCGCCTTGCCCACGCCCTCCTCGGAGAGCTGCGTACCGGGCGTCAGCGCACCGTCGATCACCCGCTGCCGGAGTATGTCGGCGACCCGCTCCGCGGTACTGGCGCGGTCGAGCAGCAGGCGATCGTCGGCAAGCAGATCCATCCACTTGTCCGTGGTGGTCATCGTCCCCCCATCTCGGCGAACTCGGCCTGGAGCGCAGTGTAACGAGGAATTCTCACAGCGGGTCCCGAGCGGCCTCGGCCCCCCGACCGAGAAAATTCCGCTCCGTCCATTGCAGGATTGTTGAACAATCCTCTACGTTGAGCCGGACCGCGCCACCGTGGCCGGTTTTCAGTGCTCCAGCACCGCCGGCCGGCGGTGCCCCGTGGATCGGAGAGCCATGGCTGACGAGATAGACGAGGTCGAGGCAGCGCCGCCCCGCCGCTCGCCGGCGAAGCGCGGCGCGCTCATGGGCGCCGTCTTCCTGATGGCGACGAGCGCGATCGGGCCCGGGTTCATCACCCAGACCACCGAGTTCACCCTGGAACTCGGGGCGGCCTTCGCCTTCGCGATCCTGCTGTCGATCGTCGTCGACATCGCCGTGCAGCTGAACGTCTGGCGCGTGATCGGCGTCTCGGGGATGAAGGCCCAGGACCTCGGGAACAAGGTCGTGCCCGGCCTCGGGTACCTGATGGCCGCGCTCGTCGTCTTCGGCGGGCTCGTCTTCAACGTCGGCAACGTCGCGGGTGCCTCGCTCGGGCTCGACGCCATGTTCGGCCTGGAGACGAAGATCGGCGGCGCCCTCTCCGCGCTGATCGCCGTCGGCATCTTCCTCAGCAAGCGCGCGGGCGCCGCGATGGACAAGCTCGTCGTCGCCCTGGGCGGGCTGATGATCCTGCTCACGGCGTACGTCGCGATCGTCTCGGAGCCACCGGTCGGCGAGGCGATGAAGCAGGCCGTGCTCCCCGACACCGTCAGCTTCCTTGCGATCACCACGCTCATCGGCGGGACCGTCGGCGGTTACATCACGTACGCCGGTGCCCACCGCCTCGTGGACGCGGGTGTCTCGGGGCCCGAGCGGATCAAGGAGATCAGCCGCAGCTCGGTGGTCTCCATGCTCGTCACGGGTGTCATGCGCGTCCTGCTCTTCCTGGCGCTCCTCGGTGTCGTGGGCGGGGGCATCTCGCTCGCCGAGGGCAACCCGACGGCCTCTGCCTTCCAGCACGCGGCGGGCGAGGTCGGGCTGCGGCTCTTCGGGATGGTGATGTGGGCCGCGGGCATCACTTCGGTCATCGGTGCCGCCTACACCTCGATCTCCTTCGTCTCCAGCTTCGGGCCGAGGCTCGAGCGGTCGCGGAACTGGCTCGTGCTCGGGTTCATCCTGATCTCGCTGCTCGTCTTCCTCGTCCTCGACCAGGCCCCGACGACGCTGCTGGTCCTCGCCGGCGCGCTCAACGGCCTGATCCTCCCGATCGGCTTCGGGGTGCTGATGTGGATCGCCTGGCGCCGCCGCGACCTGCTCCACGGGTACCGCTACCCGAGGTGGCTGCTGGTGGTCGGCATCCTGGTCTTCGCCCTCACCGTCTACCTGGGGGCCAACTCGATCACCGGTATCGCCGACCTGTGGAACTAGTGCCCCGGCACGGCCGGGCTGTGGAGAACTGAGGTGAGCATGGACCTGAACTCGGACCTCGCGGAGGGCTTCGGCCGCTGGGAACTCGGCGACGACGAGGCGCTGCTGGCGATCGTCACCAGCGCCAACGTCGCCTGCGGCTACCACGCGGGGGACGCCACGGTGATCCGCCGCGCGTGCGAGCAGGCGGCGCACCACGGCGTCGCCGTCGGCGCCCAGGTCGGATACCGCGATCTCCCCGGGTTCGGGCGCAGGTTCATCGACGTACCGCCGCCGGAGCTCACCAACGACGTCCTCTACCAGATCGGCGCGCTCGACGGCCTCGCCCGCGTCTCGGGCACACGCGTCCGGTACGTCAAGCCGCACGGTGCGCTCTACAACGCGCTCGTGCACCACGCCGAACAGGCCGCCGCCGTCGTCGAAGCGGTGCGGGCCTGGGACCCGGAGTGCGCCGTGCTCGGCCTGCCCGGCTCGCAGTGGCTGGCGCAGGCCGAGCGAGCCGGACTCCCGGTCCACCGCGAGGCGTTCGCCGACCGCGCCTACACGCCCGAGGGCACCCTCGTCCCGCGCCGCGAACCGGGGGCCGTCCTCCACGATCCGCAGGAGATCGCCGACCGCTGCGTCCGCATCGCCGCGGGCGAGCCGATCACCGCGATCGACGGGTCCGCGCTCCGCGTCACCGCCGACTCGCTGTGCGTACACGGCGACAGCCCCGGTGCCGTGCAGATCGCCGAGACCGTACGCGACCGGCTGCGCTCCGAGGGCGTCGCGCTGCGTCCCTTCGCGGCAGAGCGGGAGATGTGACCTGCGTTGCGGTTCCTGCGCTGCGCCGATCACGGCCTGCTCGTCGAACTCGCCGACCTCGACGAGGTCCTGGCGCTCTACGCCGCTCTCCGGGCGGAGCCGCCGCCGGGCGTCACCGACCTGGTGCCCGCGGCCCGCACCCTCCTTCTCCACCTCGCCGCCGACGCCGACGCGGGCGGTGTGGAGCGCGCCGTCCGTGCCGCCGAGCCCACGGCGGGGTCGCAGGGCGGGGACGAACTGCTGCGCGTCCCCGTCGTCTACGACGGGGCGGACCTCGACGAGGTCGCCGAGCTCACCGGACTCACCCGGCGCGAGGTGGTCGACCGCCACACCGCGGCCGAGTGGACGGTCGCCTTCGGCGGCTTCGCGCCCGGCTTCGGCTACCTCGCGGGCGGGCCACCGGAGTTGACGGTGCCGCGGCGCGCCGAGTCGCGGACGCGCGTGCCGGCGGGCGCCGTCGGGCTCGCGGGCGAGTTCAGCGGCGTCTACCCGCGGGAGTCGCCGGGCGGTTGGCAGTTGATCGGCAGGACGGAGCTGCCCATGTGGCAGGTGGACCGCGACCCTCCGGCCCTGCTGCGGCCCGGGGTCCGCGTCCGCTTCGAGGAGGTCTCATGACGACGGACGCCCCCGCGCCCGAAGCCCTCGAGGTCGTCTCGACGGGCCCGCTCGCCACGCTCCAGGACCTCGGCCGACCCGGCCTCGCGCACATCGGCGTCGGCGCCTCGGGCGCCGCCGACCGCGGGGCTCTGCGCCTCGCCAACCGCCTCGTGGCCAACCCCGAGGGCGCGGCGGCGATCGAGGCGACGCTTGGCGGGCTCGCCGTCCGTGCCGGGCGTGAGGTGGTCGTCGCCGTCACCGGTGCGCCCTGCCCCGTCACCGTCGACGGGGCCGCCGCCGCGTCCCACTCGGTGGTGCGGGTGCCGGCGGGTGCCGAACTGCGGCTCGGTGTACCGCGGTCGGGGCTGCGCAGCTACCTGGCGGTGCGTGGTGGCCTCGCCGTCGATCCGGTGCTCGGCTCCCGGGCGACCGATGTCCTCGCCGGGCTCGGCCCCGACCCCCTCACCGCGGGGACCCGGCTGCCCGTGGGGCCGCCGCCGGAGCGGTTCCCCTGCGTCGACCTGGCGCCTGTCGAGGCGCCCGTCTCCGGGGAGCTCACCCTCCGTGTCGTGCCGGGGCCGCGCGCCGAGTGGTTCACACAGGCGGCGCTCGACGCGCTGTTGAGCAGTGCGTACGAGGTGACGTCGGAGAGCAACCGCGTCGGCATGCGGCTCGACGGGCCCGTGTTGGAGCGTGTACGCGCCGAGGAGCTGCCGAGCGAGGGGATGGTCGCCGGTGCGCTCCAGGTCCCGCCCTCGGGGCAGCCGACGCTCTTCCTCGCCGACCATCCCGTCACGGGCGGCTACCCCGTGATCGCCGTCGTCGCTTCGCGCGACGTCGACCGGGCGGCGCAGGCGCGGCCGGGGCAGCGCGTCCGCTTCACCGCGAGCCCGTCGCGTGCGTCGCGCCACCGCACCTACTGACGCGGTGCACCCACCCCAACAGGCAGAGAAGTGAGGGCAAGATGACCGACACCCCGAACCCCGCGCCCCGCGAGCTCGCCCCCGAGCAGGCGCGGGCGGCCTTCCGCGGCGGGCTCAAGGCGCCGACCTCCGGGTACAGCGCGGGCTGGACCCAGGCCAACCTGATCTGCCTGCCCCGCGCGGAGGCGTACGACTTCCTTCTCTTCGCGCAGCGCAACCCCCGCTCGTGCCCCGTCCTCGACGTGACGGAGCCGGGGGAGACGGCCGCGTCGATATTCGCCGGGGACCTGAGGACGGACCTGCCCGGCTACCGCGTCTACCGGGACGGCGAGTTGGCCGAGGAGCGTACCGAGGTCACCGGCGTGTGGCGGGAGGACCTCGTCTCCTTCCTCATCGGGTGCAGCTTCACCTTCGAGGCGGCGCTGCTGGAGGCCGGCGTCCCCGTCCGGCACATCGAGGCGGGGAGCAACGTCCCGATGTACCGCACCAACCGTGCGTGCCGTCCGGCCGGTGCGCTCGCGGGGCCGCTCGTCGTCTCGATGCGCCCCGTCCCCGCCGACCAGGTCGCGACGGCGGTCCGGGTCACCTCGCGGTACCCCGCGGTCCACGGCGCCCCCGTCCACGTCGGGGCGCCGGGGGAGTTGGGCATCGACGACCTGGACGCGCCGGACTTCGGCGACCGGGTCGAGGTCGCTCCCGGCGAGGTCCCGGTCTTCTGGGCGTGCGGCGTCACCCCGCAGGCGGCCGTGATGCATTCGCGCCCGTCCTTCGCGATCGGCCACGCGCCGGGCCACATGGCGATCACCGACGCGCGGGACAGCGGGTTCCAGGTTCCGTAGGCTCCCGTCGGCGGACGGCTCAACCGGCCGCGGCTAGCTGCCCGGAGGCGACCGTGAGCACGAACACCCCGACGAGCGCGGCGAATCCGATCGCTCCCGCCTTGGCGCCGCCGCGCGGCACGAGGACGCCGACGACGGAGGCGAGCGTCACCGCAGGTGCGAGGAGGACGCAGGCCATCAGCAGCGCGCCGCCGAGCGGCAGCGAGCTTTGGATGCCGTCCTCGCATGACGAAGAAGAGGGAGGACACGCTACCGCGAAAAGCGGCCCGATGACGCTGGCGTACGCGCCCGCCACCACGAGCACCACTACCAGCACCGCACGTCCGGCCCAATCGGCCGCGTTCGGGCGGGTGTCGGCGCGCCGCGCAGTCGTGTCCGTCTCCTGGCTTCTCATGCCGTCGACGTTACGGAGCCGCCGCCGGACTCCGGTATCCGTCGGGATACTCAGAGGAACATGGGCGTCAACTCCGCCTGCTGTGCAGACGGTTGAGCCTCAGCGCGAGAGGAGCCCGGTGAGGACCCGGTGCATTCCCCGCTCGAAGAGCGCCCGCACGTCGGCGTCGGCGTCGGCCTCCGCCATCGCCGCGGCCACGAGCGGATGGCCTCCGGTCTCCGCCGCCGACGCGAGGTAGGCGGCCTGGGCCGCCCGGCGGTCCGTCCGCCCCTGGTGCGCCTCCAGTTCGGTCCTGGCGAAGAGCGAGACGAGCGCGTTGGTCAGCGCGACGACCTCCATCCTGGCCCGGCCCGAGAGCGGTGCCGGTGCCGTGGCGGCGAGCGCGTACTCCAGGAAGTCGAGCCCGCGCGGCCCCAACCGCAGGGGCTCCGGGGGGACTTCGCAGAGCCATGGGTGGCGCAGGTGCACCGTCCTGGTCCGGCGGGCGAGGGCGAGCAGGTCGGCGACGGGGTCGCCGGAGAGCGGGACGTCGAGTGCGATCTCGCCCGTCACGGCGTCCGTCATCAGGTCGAGCAGGTCGTCGCGGCCCGAGAGGTGGCGGTAGAGCGACGCCTGCCCCGTGCCGAGGGCTCCGGCCACCTGCCGCATGGACACCGCGGACAGACCGCGGCGGTCGGCCAAGTCGACGGCGGCCGCGGTGAGTTCGGCCCGGCCGTACGCGGCGGCCGGGCCGCGTGCGCCCTGCTCCGGACGCGACCACACGCTCGGCGCTCCTTCGGCCACGCCTCGTCACCCGCCCTTCCGTCCCGACGTCCGGCCGCCTAGTATAGAAACTGCGAACACTGTTCTCGGTTTTGGGAGTCCCCGTGCCTGCTCCTCCGCCCGACCGCCCGTGGGCCCCGACGCGCTGGGCGGAGAACGGCGACGTCCGCCTCGCCTACGACCGGTTGACCGAAGGCGGCGAGGGCGAGCCGCTGCTCCTCGTCGCGGGGCTCGGCGCGAACCGGCGCTGGTTCCCGGACGGTCTCGGCCGACTCCTGGCGGCGCAGGGCTTCGCCGTCGCCCGCTACGACCAGCGGGACGGCGGCGAGCCGACGCACCTGCCGCCCGCCCCCACGCGCAACCCCGTCTCCGCGCTCGTGCGCGGGCGCCAAGTCGCCTACACAGCCGAGGAGACGGCCGACGACGCGGTCGCCGTGCTCGACGCCCTCGGATGGCGGACGGCGCACCTGCTCGGCGTCTCGCTCGGCGGCGCCGTGGCCCAGCGCGTCGCACTGCGGCACCCGACGCGCGTCCGCACGCTCACCTCGATGGCGGCCGTGCCGGGCGACGCCGCGGGGCTGCGCGCCCTGCGGTACGTGCGCCTCTCCACTCTCCTGCGGTTCGCGCGGCTCAGGTTCCCCGACACCCGCGAGGGCGCCGTCGAGGCGGGCGTTGCCGTCTCCCGCCTCCTCGCCTCCCCCTCGCGCCCGTTCGACGAGCGCGCCGCACGGGCCGCAGCCGAGCGCAACGCCGACCGCGGCGTCCACGACGCGCAGGCGCAGAGCCGGCAGATCGGCGCAGTGTGGCACGGCGGCGCCATCGAACGGATCGCGCGGCCCGCGCTCGTGCTGCACGGCGCCGACGACCCCTTGATCAAGCCCCGCGCCGCCGAGGCGACAGCGGCGCGGATACCGGGGGCCCGGCTGGCGCTGCTCCCCGGTGTCGGGCACGACCTCCCCGAGCCCTGCTGGCCCCGCGTCGTCTCGGAGGTGCGCCGACTGGCCGACGGTGCCGACAACTCCCCGTCCCCGCGGGGCGGTTGACGAACACCGTGCTCGGGACGCGGCGACCGTCGCCGGAGGCCGGCGCGGTCGGCGCGCCTCGGCGGGCGGTCGAGCCGCGGCGGCGAGCAGCCGCGCTCCGGTGAAGGATTCCGCAGGCGGGAACGCTTTTGCGACGCCCTCGGGCCGCCCCGTGGCCGGCGTCGGCGACGGGGTCATGCGGCTCCTCCCGCCGGTCTAGCGCTGACGAGCCGGGCGCACGACGATCTCGTTGACGTCGACATCCGCCGGCTGCGCGAGCGCGAACGAGACGGCGCCCGCGATGGCGGCCGGGTCGAGCGCATGCGCGCGGTAGGTGCGCATCGCCTCGGCGGCCCCCGGCTCCGTGATGGTGCGGGCGAGCTCGGATTCGACGACGCCCGGCGAGACGGTCGTGACCCGGATCGAGGGGTCGGCCTCCTGGCGCAGCCCCTCGCTGATCGCCCAAGCCGCGTACTTGGTGCCGCAGTAGACGGCGCCGGTGGGGACGACCTCGTGGGCGCCGATGCTCGCGACCGTGACGAAGTGCCCCCGGCCCTGCGCGCCGAAGACGGGCAGCGCCGCGGCGATGCCGTGGAGCAGGCCGCGCACGTTGACGTCGATCATCCGGTCCCACTCGTCGACGTGCAGGGAGTCGAGCCGCGAAAGCGGCATGATGCCGGCGTTGTTGACGAGGGCGTCCACCCGGCCGTGGCGCTCGCGGGCGGCATCGACGAAGGCCGCGACGTCGGCGCGGTCGGTCACGTCGAGCCGGACCGGTTGCAGGCCGCCGCCGGAGCCGCTCCCGGACGCCTCCTCCGCGAGCGTCCGCAGGCGGTCGAGACGGCGGGCGCCTGCCACCACCTGGTGCCCTTCGCCCGCGAGTCGTTCGGCGACGGCTGCGCCGATTCCGCTGCTTGCCCCGGTGACGAGGACGACCTTGCGACCGGCTGCCTCGGATCTCTGTGTGGTCATGGCGACGAGACTGGCCGCGTCGGGCCGCCCGCGGGAGGGGCGGCGTTCTCCTGGGTGCAGCGCACCCAGGCTGCGCGAGGGGACCACTGCCTAGCATGGTGGCCATGGCACGCTCGGAGCTCGGCTCGTACCTCATGGCCGGCCGCGCCCGCGTCACCCCGGGCGAGGCGAACCTCCCCGTCACCGGGCCCCGCCGGGTGCCGGGGCTGCGGCGCGAGGAGGTCGCCCTGCTGGCCGGGGTCAGCGCCGATTACTACGTACGCCTTGAGCAGGGTCGCGAACGCACGCCGTCCGCGCAGGTGCTCGACTCGCTCGCCGCCGTCCTGCGGCTCGACGAGGACGGCCGCCGGCACCTCTTCCGGCTCGCCGGTCTCGGCCCGCGCCCCCTCGCCGCCGCCGTGCCGA
>NZ_AJTQ01000021.1 GCF_000262345.1 Streptomyces xiaopingdaonensis
GGTCGAGCCGAGCCTGGCGGCGCTCATGGACGCATGGCCGGACAACCCCGCCGTCGTCCACAACCGCGCCTACGACGTCCTGGCCGCCAACGCCCTCGCCGACGCGCTCTTCCACGGCTGGACCCACGCGCGCAACCTTCTGCACCTCGTGTTCACCGACCCCAACGCACGCGCCTTCTACCGCGACTGGGACGACGTCGCGCGCAACGCGGTGGCCGGCTTCCGCCTCGGCCGCGGCGCGGCGCCCGAGGACCCGCGGGTGCGGCAGGTGCTCGGCGAACTGCTCGCGCGCAGCCCGGAGTTCGCCGAGCTGTGGTCCCGGCACGACGCGCGGGGCAAGGCGCTCGACCGCAAGCGCTTCACGCACCGCGACGTCGGGCCGCTGACGCTGACCATGCAGACCTTCGACGTCCGCTCGGCCCCGGGCCAGGAGCTCGTCGTCTACCACGCGGAACCGGCCTCTCCGAGCAGCCGGGCGCTCGCGCTCCTCGGTTCGCCGGCGGCGAGCGCGCGCCGCGAGGGCTGAGCGGCGCGCCCTCGGGCCCCGTGCTCCGCCGGGCGGTCCGGCGGCTTCGTCGTGCGGCCGGCCTCCGCGTAGGGCGCGCGACGGGTCTCCCGTCCGGCGCGGCTCAGGAACCGTGGCTGTCAGCGCGACCAGGGCCGAGGTTGCCCGTCGCGGCGTCCCCGGTGCCATGAGCGTCTCGCCGATCTCGGCGACGTGAGCGGCTCAGCGCCGGCGGTGTCCGCAGACCACCATTGCATAACACTGCTGCAAAACGTATAGTCATCCATCGAGGGATGGAGGTCTCATGGCAGTGCGAGCAGCGGTGGCGGGGGCGAGCGGGTACGCGGGCGGTGAAGTACTGCGCCTGCTCGACGCGCATCCGCAGGTCGAGGTGGGCGCGCTCACCGGTGGGTCCAACGCCGGGCGCAGCCTCGGCGAACTCCAGCCGCACCTGGCGCCGTTCGCCGACCGGGTGCTGGAGGAGACGGCGCCCGAGGTGCTCGCGGGGCACGACGTCGTCTTCCTCGCGCTGCCGCACGGCCAGTCGGCCGCGGTCGCGGCGGCCCTTGGCGAGGAGGTCCTCGTCGTCGACTGCGGCGCCGACTTCCGGCTCTCCGACGCGGAAGCATGGCAGCGGTTCTACGGCACCGAGCACGCCGGCACCTGGCCCTACGGCCTCCCCGAACTCCCCGGCGCCCGCGCGGCGTTGCGCGGCGCCCGTCGCATAGCCGTGCCCGGCTGCTTCCCCACCGCCGTCTCGCTCGCGCTCTGCCCCGCCTACGCGGCAGGACTCGCCGCGTCGGAGGCCGTGATCACCGCTGCGACCGGCACCTCGGGCGCCGGCAGGTCGCTCAAGCCGCACCTCCTCGGGAGCGAGGTCATGGGCTCGATGAGCCCGTACGGCGTCGGCGGCGTCCACCGGCACACCCCCGAGATGGCGCAGAACCTCTCCGCGGCCGCGGGCGAGCCCGTGACCGTCTCCTTCACGCCGACGCTCGCCCCGATGTCCCGCGGCATCCTCGCCACGTGCAGCGCCAAGGCGGCCCCCGGCGCCGACGGCGCGCAGCTCCGCGCCGCCTACGAGAAGGCGTACGGGGACGAGCCGTTCGTCCGCCTCCTCGCCGAGGGCACCTGGCCGGCGACGGCCGCCGTCCAGGGCGCCAACACGGCCCAGGTGCAGGTCGTCCACGACGAGGCCGCCGACCGGATCATCGCGATCAGCGCGATCGACAACCTCACCAAGGGCACGGCGGGCGGCGCGGTGCAGAGCATGAACCTCGCCCTCGGCTTCCCGGAGACCCTCGGCCTCACCGCCGCAGCCGTCGCCCCCTGACGGAACGCATCCCGGTGCCGGCCGGACGGCCGCGCCCGCACCCCGACCTGCCCCGCGCGGGCCCTCGGCGGCCCGAAGAGAAACGAGGAATCCACATGAGCGTGACCGCTGCCAAGGGGTTCACGGCGGCCGGCGTGGCCGCCGGGATCAAGGAGAGCGGAGGTCCCGACCTCGCGCTCGTCGTCAACACCGGGCCGCGCCTCGCCGCTGCCGGCGTCTTCACCGGCAACCGCGTCAAGGCGGCGCCGGTGGTCTGGTCCGAGCAGGTACTCAAGGGCGGCCAGGTCTCGGCCGTCGTCCTCAACTCCGGTGGCGCCAACGCCTGTACGGGGGCGGCGGGCTTCCAGGACACGCACGCGACGGCCGAGCGGGTCGCGGACGCCCTCGGCCACAGCGCCGGCGAGGTCGCCGTGGCGTCGACGGGGCTGATCGGCACGCGCCTGCCGATGGACCGCCTCCTCGCCGGCGTCGACGCGGCGGCTGGGGCGCTCTCCCCGCACGGCGGCGAGAAGGCGGCACTCGCGATCAAGACGACGGACACGGTGCACAAGACCGCCGTCGCCGAGGGCGGGGGGTGGACGGTCGGCGGCATGGCCAAGGGCGCGGGCATGCTCGCGCCCGGGCTCGCCACCATGCTCGTCGTCCTCACCACCGACGCCGACGTCGAGTCCGGGGCCCTCGACCGCGCGCTCCGCGAGGCGACCCGCACCACCTTCGACCGCGTCGACTCGGACGGCTGCATGTCGACCAACGACACCGTCCTCCTCCTCGGCTCGGGCGCGTCCGGCGTCGTCCCCGAGGAGGAGGAGTTCGCGGAGGCCGTCCGCGCGGTCTGCGACGACCTGGGACAGCAGCTCATCAGGGACGCCGAGGGTGCCTCGAAGGACATCCGCGTCGACGTCGTGGGAGCGGCGAGCGAGAGCGAGGCGGTCCTCGTCGGCCGCACGATCGCCCGCAACAACCTCCTCAAGTGCGCCATCCACGGCGAGGACCCGAACTGGGGCCGCGTGCTCGCCGCGATCGGCACGACGGACGCCGCCTTCGATCCCGACGCGCTCGACGTCGCCATCAACGGCGTACAGGTCTGCAGGGGCGGCGCCATCGGCGACGACCGCGACCTCGTCGACATGCGCTTCCGCGAGGTGCGCATCACCGCAGAACTCTCCGCGGGCGACGCCTCGGCGACGATCTGGACCAACGACCTCACCGCCGACTACGTCCACGAGAACAGCGCCTACTCCTCATGAGCACCCGCAAACACACAGCCCTGCCCAAGGCCCGCACCCTCATCGAGGCGCTGCCCTGGCTCACCAGGCACCACGGCAAGACCGTCGTCGTGAAGTTCGGCGGCAACGCCATGGTCGACGAGGAGCTGAAGGCCGCCTTCGCCCAGGACGTGGTCTTCCTCAGGCACGCCGGCCTCCGCCCCGTCGTGGTGCACGGCGGAGGGCCGCAGATCAGCGCCCAACTCGACCGACTCGGCCTGGAGTCGGAGTTCCGCGCCGGGCTCCGCGTCACCACGCCCGAGACGATGGACGTCGTACGGATGGTCCTCGCGGGACAGGTCCAGCGCGAGCTCGTCAACCTCCTCAACCGGCACGGCCCGCTCGCCGTCGGTATGACGGGCGAGGACGCGCACATCATGGCGGCGACGAAGCACTACGCGGACGTGGAAGGCGAGCGGGTCGACCTCGGCCGGGTCGGCGAGATCACCGAGGTCGACACGGGCGCCGTCCAGGCGCTCCTCGACGACGGCCGCATCCCGGTGATCTCCTCGATCGCCCACAGCGTGGACACCGGCGCGGGCGAGGACCCCGGCGTCTACAACGTCAACGCGGACACCGCCGCCGCCGCGCTCGCCGCGGGGCTCGACGCCGAGACGCTCATCGTCCTCACCGACGTCGAGGGGCTCTACGCGGACTGGCCCCGGAGCGACGACGTGATCAGCCAACTCACCGCGGCCGAGCTGGAGAAGCTCCTCCCCGACCTCTCCAGCGGCATGGTGCCGAAGATGGAGGGCTGCCTCCACGCCGTCCGCAACGGCGTGCACACCGCACGCGTGCTCGACGGCAGGGTCCCGCACAGCATCCTGCTGGAGATCTTCACCGACGAGGGGATCGGCACCATGGTGCTCCCCGACCCGCCCCCGGCCCCGCGGACGCCCGACGGGACCGGAGCCGTACCCGCTTCCGAGGAGACCCCGTGACGTCCGAAGAGCCGACCCCCGGAACCAACCAGGCCCTCACTGCCCGCTGGCAGGCGGCGCTGATGGACAACTACGGCACCCCGCGCCTCCCGCTCGTGGAAGGCGAGGGCATGCGGGTACGGGACGCGGAGGGCAACGAGTACCTCGACTTCTTCGCCGGCATCGCCGTCAACGCGCTCGGCACCGCGCACCCCGCCGTCGTCGACGCCGTCAGCGCGCAGGTGGCGAGGCTCGGCCACGTCTCCAACCTCTTCGTCGCCGAGCCGACCGTCCGCCTCGCCGAGCGGCTGCTCGGGATCGCCGGGCGCGAGGGCCGGGTCTTCTTCTCCAACTCCGGTGCGGAGGCGGTCGAGGCGGCCTTCAAGATCGGGCGCCGGACGGGCCGCCGCCGGATGGTCGCCGGCGAGGGCGGCTTCCACGGGCGCACCATGGGCTCGCTGGCGCTCACCGGGCAGCCGGGTAAGCAGGAGCCGTTCGCGCCGCTGCCCGGCGACGTCACGCACGTGCCCTACGGCGACACCGAGGCGCTGCGCGCGGCCGTCGACGAGGACACCGCTTTCGTCATCCTGGAGCCGATCCAGGGCGAGAACGGCGTCGTCGTACCGCCGGAGGGATACCTCGCCGCCGCGCGCGAGATCACGCGCGAGGCCGGAGCGCTGCTGATCCTCGACGAGGTGCAGACCGGCATCGGCCGCACGGGCCAGTGGTTCGCCTGCCAGGCCCAGGGCGTCGAGCCCGACGTGATCACGCTCGCCAAGGGGCTCGGCGGCGGCCTGCCGATCGGCGCGACGCTCGCCTTCGGCGAGGCGGCCGAACTGCTCACCGCCGGCCAGCACGGTTCGACGTTCGGCGGCAACCCCGTCTCGTGCGCCGCCGGGCTCGCCGTCCTCGACACCCTCGACGGCGGCCTCCTCGACGAGGTGAAGCGCCTCGGTTCCCGGCTAGCCGAGGGCCTCACCCAACTCGCCCACCCGCTCCTCGACCACGTGCGCGGTACCGGACTGCTGCTCGGTATCGTGCTCACCGAACCCTTGGCGCCGCAGGTCCAGCAGAGCGCGCAGGAGGCCGGCTTCCTCGTGAACGCCCCGGCCCCGCACGTCATCCGGCTGGCGCCGCCGCTGATCGCGGGCGAGGAAGAGGTGGACGCGCTGGTACGGGCGTTCCCCGCCGTCCTCGACGCCGCACAGGCGGCCGCGGAAGCGGCGGGACGGGGG
>NZ_AJTQ01000022.1 GCF_000262345.1 Streptomyces xiaopingdaonensis
GCAGCAGACGGGGGGCCTGGCCGTACCGCAGACCCGCACGGCGAGGCATCGACGGATCGTCGACATCCTCAACCGTCAACCGGTCCGCTCCCAGAGCCAGTTGGCGAAGGTCCTCGCCGACGACGGACTCCACGTCACCCAGGCGACCCTCTCCAGGGACCTCGACGAACTCGGCGCCGTGAAGATCCGCAACACCGGCGGCGAGCTGATCTACGCCGTCCCCGCGGAGGGCGGCGACCCGACGCCGCGGGCCCCGCTCGGCGAGTCGGCGAGCGAGGCCCGCATGGCGCGGCTCGCGGGCGAACTCCTCATCAGCGCCGAGGCGTCGGCGAACCTCGTGGTGCTCCGCACCCCGCCCGGCGCAGCCCAGTTCCTCGCCTCCGCGATCGACCAGGCCGGCGTCCACGAGATCATCGGCACCATCGCGGGCGACGACACGCTGCTCCTCATCAGCCGCGACCCCGAGGGCGGCCAGGCGCTCGCCGGGCACCTCCTCGCGCTGGCCCAGAAGGAGAGCTGACCCGCTGCGGCGAGAACCCTCTCGTCAAGCCGTACGGGACGGGCGGCACTTGGGCGCCGAGGCCGGGGCCGCTCGTCCCGTCGTCCGACTCGGCCGCGGAAAAAGGCGGTTGGGGTCCGGCCGGGCCGAGTCCCCTCGTGGTGCGGCGCCCTTCGCCCGACTCGACTCCGTCCCGCGCCCGGCAGCGCTGCACCCGCAGCGGAACGCACCGCCGCCTCCCAGGTGGTGGCCGACCCGCCCGCCGGGCAGCATGGGTGGGGCGAGCACCGCCCTGCCACCGCCGACTCTCCCACCGCTCGCGGGGATCGGAGGCACCATGCCGAAGGCCCGACAGCAGCAGTCCCCGCCCGGTACCACCTCCGAGATGGACCCCCGCCCCGACCACGGCGAGCGGAGCTACCGCGGAAGCGGGCGGCTCGCCGGCAAGGCGGCCGTCATCACCGGTGGCGACAGCGGGATCGGGCGCGCGGTCGCCATCGCGTACGCGCGGGAGGGCGCGGACATCCTCCTCTCCTACCTAGACGAGCACGAGGACGCATCCGACACGCGGGACTGGGTCGAGGAGGCGGGCCGCCGGTGCCTGCTGGTCCCCGGGGACGTGGCAGAACCGGCGCACTGCCGTGCCATCGTCGCCGAGGCGCTGGAGAAGTTGGGCCGCATCGACGTGCTGGTGAACAACGCCGCGTTCCAGATGACGCACGACTCGATCGAGGACGTGCCCGACGAGGAGTGGGACCGGACGCTCGCGATCAACATCAGCGCCTTCTTCCACCTGACCAAGGCGGCCGTCCCGCACATGGAGGCAGGTGCGGCGATCATCGGCAGCACCTCGGTCAACTCCGACGCCCCGCCGCCCCAACTGCTCCCGTACAACGTCACCAAGGCCGGGATCGCGAACATGGCCGGCTCGCTGTCGCAGCTGCTCGGGCCCAGGGGCATCCGCGTCAACAGCGTGGCACCCGGGCCCGTCTGGACACCGCTCATCCCGTCGACGATGCCGCCCGAGCAGGTGGAGAGCTTCGGGTCCGGCGTCCCGCTCGGACGGCCGGGACAGCCGGCCGAACTGGCGCCGGTCTACGTGATGCTCGCCTCCGACGAGGCCAGTTACGTCTCCGGTGCCCGGATCGCCGTCACCGGCGGGCAGCCGATCCTGTGAGCGGCAACGGCGTCGGCCCGCACCCGCTGCGGCTGACGGCCCCTGCCAAGCCGCTCGTCTTCGGCGGCCGGGCGATAGCCCGCCGCCTGGGGAAGCGCGGCCTCCCGGACCGGAGCATCGCGGAGACGTGGGAGTGCAGCGACGTCACCGGCTCCGAGTCCTTCGTGGAGTCCGGCCCCCTGGCCGGAAGGCCGCTGCGCCGGGTGATCAACGACCACCCCGAGGAAGTGATGGGCGCCGGATGGTCGGGCCGGTACTTCCCCGTGCTGACCAAGTTCATCGACGCGACCGGCGCCCTCCCGGTGCACCTGCACGCGGACGACGAGGCCGCCCGTCGGCTGGAGGGGCAGCACAACGGAAAGACGGAGGCGTGGCACGTCCTCGACGCCGCCCCCGGTGCGACCGCCCTCTGCGGCGTCCGCGACGGGGTGGCGCCGGACCGGCTGCGCGCCGCGCTGGAGGCCCAGGACTTCGACGCGGTACTGCGCCGCCTGCCCGTCCGCGCGGGGGAGACCGTCTACGTGCCGGGCGGCACGCCGCACACCTTCGGTCCCGACACGCTCGTCTACGAGATCGAGCAGACGTCCGACGTCCAACAGCACGCGATGCGGTGGAGGATGGAGGACGGTTCGACCGTCGGCGACGCCGAGTTCGGCGCCAACCTCGACATGCTGATGCAGCAGGTCGACACGGCGTCACGACCGGAGTTCACGCCCGGGCTCGGCGTCGCGGTCGGTGACGGGGTGGACCGCGTCTTCCTCTGCGCGGGGCCGCACTTCGCTCTGGAGCGCTGGCGCGCCGGCACGGCGGATCCCCTGCGCCGCTCCTTCGCGACCGCGCAGATCCTCTCCAACGTCGGCTCCGCCGTACACGTGCGGACGGGCGGCCACAGCGAGCGACTGGGCCCGGCGCAGACGCTCTTGCTGCCCGCGGTCTGCGGCGAGGTCGAGATCTCCGGGCCTGCCGACGTCCTCTTCGGCTACCTTCCCGACCTCGCCCGCGACGTCCGCCGACCGTTGCGGGAAGCCGGCTACCCGCCGGACGCGATCGCCCGCCTGGGCGCCTGCTGACCCGCGGGCCGGCCGAACGCGTCCTCGGAGCAGCAGCGGAACGGCACCACCGCGAGCGGGGGAGCGCCGCGCTCCCGTCACCGGCCCGACTCCCCGGCGCGGCCCGGCAGTCGTGTACGTGGACGCTACTCCCGCGGCCCCGGAGCCGGAACCGTGAGGATGCCGAGCGTCGATTCCCTCGGCAGCAACCCCGACCGCACCACGTCGAGGACGAGCGGACGCAGCAGTTCGACGAGCCGCTCGCACGCCGGCCGCCCCAGTGCTGCGTACGGAGCCGCGGCGAGTTCGTCGGTCGTCCGCTCGACGTTGGCACGGAGGCGGTGGCCGGCCGGTGCGGCGTTTCCCTCCGCGTCGACGAGACCGCGTGCGCGCAGCCGTTCCTCCGCAGTCTCCCACTGGGCCGAACTCCACCCGCGCGAGGCGAAGTTGGCGACGGGTACGGCTCCCGTCGAGCCGAGCGAGACGAGCGCCTCGCAGCCGTCGAGAGGCGCACCGAGGAGTGCGGCGAGGTGGCCGTCACCGCGGTGCTCCCGCAGCACGTTGGCGGCGTGCCACAGCACCATGTGCGGTTCCTGCGGCCACCCGAGCGCCCGGTTGGCGGCGGCGAGGGGGCGCCCGGCGACGTCGGCCGACTCCGCGGCGGTACGCGCGAGCCGGGCGGCCTTCTCGATCCCCTCGCTGCCGATCGAGGAGCCGAGCAGGGTGCGCAGCGCCCGGTCGACGCCGCGGGCGCGGGCGGCGAGTACGGCATCGGGGTCGGCGACCTGCCAGGCGGCCGGCACGTGTGCGGCGACGCGGGCCGGGGCGAAGCTGTAGAACGTCGCCGTGGTCAGCTCCGCCGTCGCGCGCCCCAGGGGCGCTGCCCGAAGGGCGAAGTACGAGGGCCAGCGCGCTTGTGTCCCGTATCCGAGCGCCGCGACCTCCTCACCCACCTCGGGCGCGAAGTACACGCCTGCGTAGAGCGGTTCGAGCTGGTGCCACACGCGGCGGGCGAGCGTCGGAAGGTCGTCTGCACCGGTCATCCCGTCAGGCTAGGGTTCCCGATCGGGGTCGGCCACCCCGATCCGCCTTCAGCCGCCCCGAGTTGGGACGGTGTGCTCGGCAGCTTCCGTCTTCCCGCCGTCGGTCGTGGGAGAAGGCGGCAGGGGGAGCGGCAGGCCCGGCAGGCCGTCGATGCTGCGGGCGACGTGCTCCTTGCCGCGGAAGTAGGCGTCGAGGGAGGCGTCGTCCTCGCGTGCGAAGCGGGAGCCGTGCAGGGGGCGGTCCTCGACGTACTCCATGAGCGGAACGGCGAACCCGCAGGTGTCCCTGACGAGTTCGGCGTGGACGAGGACGATCGCCCGGAGTCCGTGGTCTGCCGGGTCGATCGCGGTGAAGCGGTCCAGCAGCCCACCGAACCGGGGGTCGTCGCGGAAGACGGGCTCGCCCGTGCCGTGTACGCGCACGATGGTGGGCGGCCCGTGGAAGGCGCACCACATCAGTGTGATGCGCCCGTTCTCCCGGAGGTGCGCGACGGTCTCGGCGTTGGACCCGGCGAAGTCGAGGTAGGCGAGGGTGTGCGGGTCGAGGACGGCGAGCGAGCCGGAGAGGCCCTTGGGGGAGAGGTTGACGGTGCCGTCCGGCGAGAGCGGGGCGGTGGCCGTGAAGAAGAGGGGCTGCGCGAGTACGAAGTCCCGAAGCCGGCCCTCGATACCCGGATACGTCTTTCCCATACGGTCAGTACTGCCCCGCGCCCGTACCCCGCCATTCGGAGTCGGCTCGGTGAACCTGCTGCCGAAGCAAGGGAGTCGGCGGCCGGACGGCGCCTGCGGCGCGTTCGGCGGCCGCCACCAGGGACTCGACTGGCCCGCACTATACAGGTCGGTCTACAATCGGTGCCATGGCCACCGAGACGACGCAGCGCCCTGACCGGACCGTGATGACCCCCGGCGCCCTACGAGTGCGGGAAGCCGCGGGCAGGCTCTTCTACGAGCGCGGCATCCACGCCGTCGGCGTCGACCTCATCGCGGCAGAGGCCGGCGTCACCAAGAAGACGCTCTACGACCGCTTCGGCTCGAAGGACGGGATCGTCGTCGAGTACCTCGCCGAGCGCGACGACCGCTGGCGCGCCCTCCTCGCCGACCGCGTCGAGGCCGCCGGCTCCCCGTCCGACCGCGTCCGCGCCGTCTTCGATGCGGCCGAGGAGTGGGCCGGTGAGTACAGCCCGAGGGGCTGCAGCATGGTCAACGCGCACGCCGAGATCAGCGACCCGGCCCACCCGGCCTTCGCGCTCATCGAGGAGGCCAAGCGCTGGATGCTCTCCCGCTTCACCGAGCTCGCCGCCGACGTCGCCCCCGAGTCGGCGGCGGAGCTCGGCCGCTCCCTGCTCCTGCTCTACGAGGGCGCCCTCGTCGCGCACGGCATGCGCCTCTTCGACGGGGCTTTCGCCGCGGCGCGGGACCGCGCCGCGGAGCTGCTCTCGCGCGCCGCCGCGTAACTCCTGCGGGCGAGCTGCGTCCCGCGCCGGCCTGCGTCAGCCTGGAGGCATGAGTACGAAACCGAAGCTGAACGTCCAGGTGCGCCGCGTCTACGAGGAGCCGGACCACGAGCACGACGGGATGCGCGTCCTCGTCGACCGCGTCTGGCCGCGCGGCATCGCGAAGGCGGACGCCGAGTTCGACGAGTGGGACAAGGAGATCGCCCCCTCGACGGAGCTGCGCAAGTGGTACGGCCACGACCCGCAGCGCTGGCCGGAGTTCACCCGCCGCTACCGCGAGGAGCTGGCCACCCCCGAGATGCGCGAGGCGCTTCGCGAGCTCCGCAGGCGAGCCGGGACCGGCACCCTGACCCTCCTCACCGCGGTCAAGGACCCGGAGCACGGCCACACCAAAGTGCTCGCGGAGGAGCTGCGGCACACCCGCTGACGCCTCCGTCGGGGTCTCCTCGGCGTCGTCGGGGGCGTGACCTCGCGCGTTGACGAACCATACGGGGCGGTGCATACTTATACCAGTCAGCGCATGCACCGTAAGGAGAACCCCGTGACCGAGCGCGTCGTACTCGCCTACTCAGGCGGCCTTGACACCTCCGTCTGCATCGGCTGGATCGCGGAGGAGACCGGGGCCGAGGTCGTCGCCGTCGCCGTCGACGTCGGCCAGGGCGGCGAGGATCTGGACGTCATCCGCAAGCGCGCGCTGGCGTGCGGCGCCGTCGAGGCCGAGGTCGCGGACGCCCGCGAGGAGTTCGCCGACGAGTACTGCCTCCCCGCGATCAAGGCCAACGCGCTCTACATGGACCGCTACCCGCTCGTCTCGGCGCTCTCCCGGCCCACCATCGTCAAGCACCTCGTGGCCGCCGCGCGGAAGCACGGCGCCGACACCGTCGCGCACGGCTGCACGGGCAAGGGCAACGACCAGGTCCGCTTCGAGGCCGGCATCTCCTCGCTCGCCCCCGACCTGAAGTGCATCGCCCCCGTCCGCGACTACGCGATGACGCGTGACAAGGCGATCGCCTTCGCCGAGGAGAAGGGCCTCCCGATCGAGACGACCAAGAAGTCGCCGTACTCGATCGACAAGAACGTCTTCGGCCGCGCCGTGGAGACGGGCTTCCTCGAGGACATCTGGAACGCCCCCGTCGAGGACGTCTACGAGTACACCCAGAACCCGGCCACCCAGCGCGAGGCCGACGAGGTCGTCGTCACCTTCGACAAGGGCGTCCCGGTCGCGGTCGACGGCAGGCCGGTCACCGTCCTCCAGGCGATCGAGCAGCTCAACGAGCGCGCGGGTGCGCAGGGCGTGGGTCGGATCGACATGGTCGAGGACCGGCTCGTCGGCATCAAGTCCCGGGAGATCTACGAGTCCCCCGGCGCCATCGCGCTGATCACCGCGCACCAGGAGCTGGAGAACGTCACGGTCGAGCGGGAGCTCGCGCGGTACAAGCGGCAGGTCGAGCAGCGCTGGACGGAGCTGGTGTACGACGGGCTCTGGTTCTCGCCGCTGAAGAAGGCGCTCGACGGCTTCGTCGAGGAGTCCAACCAGCACGTCTCCGGCGACGTGCGCATGACGCTGCACGGCGGCCGCGCCGTCGTCACCGGCCGGAAGTCGAGCCAGTCGCTCTACGACTTCAACCTCGCCACCTACGACACGGGCGACACCTTCGACCAGTCGATGTCCAAGGGCTTCATCGACATCTTCGGCCTCTCCTCGAAGATCGCCGCCAAGCGCGACCAGTCCTGACCGGCTGCGGGCACGCCCCGCCCCGCGGGCGGTAGCCTGCCCGCGCGAAACCCCGTCCGCCTCCCCGCCCCGCGGGGAGGCGGACGCGTACCCCACCACCGAAACGCGCCGCGGCGGCCGGCCCGCACGGGCACGCGTCCGCGCGCAGGCGGCCCGCAGGGAACAGAGGAGCACCACGTGAGCAAGGGCGACGAGCCGGAGCAGGCAGCCGTCAGCGGGGAGCAGAGCGGCGACGTGAAGCTCTGGGGCGGGCGCTTCGCCGACGGCCCCGCGGAGGCGCTGGAGAAGCTCTCGGCCTCCGTCCACTTCGACTGGCGACTCGCCCCCTACGACATCGCCGGCTCCCGCGCCCACGCCCGCGTCCTGCACAAGGCGGGTCTCCTCGGCGACGAGGAGCTCCAGCAGATGCACGCGGGCCTCGACCGGCTCCTCGCCGACGTCGAGTCGGGCGCGTTCACGGGAACGGTCGCCGACGAGGACGTCCACACGGCCCTCGAGCGAGGTCTGTTGGAGCGGCTCGGCGCCGAACTCGGCGGCAAGCTGCGCGCGGGCCGCTCCCGCAACGACCAGGTGGCGACGCTCTTCCGGATGTACCTGCGCGACCACGCCCGGCTCATCGGCGGCCTCCTCGCCGACGTGCAGAGCGCGCTCGTCAAGCTCGCCGAGGAGCACCCGGAGGGCGCGATGCCGGGGCGCACCCACCTCCAGCACGCGCAGCCCGTCCTCTTCGCGCACCACGTTCTCGCACACGCGCAGGCCCTCGCGCGGGACGCCGAGCGGCTGCGCCAGTGGGACGAGCGCACCGCCGTCTCACCGTACGGCTCGGGGGCGCTCGCCGGCTCCTCGCTCGGCCTCGACCCCGAGGCGGTCGCCGCCGAACTCGGTTTCGGTGGCGGCAGTTCGGCGAACTCCATCGACGGGACGGCCTCGCGCGACTTCGTCGCCGAGTTCGCCTTCGTCACCGCGATGATCGGCGTCGACCTCTCCAAGATCGCCGAAGAGGTCATCCTCTGGAACACCAAGGAGTTTTCCTTCGTCACGCTCGACGACGCCTTCTCCACCGGCTCGTCGATCATGCCGCAGAAGAAGAACCCGGACATCGCCGAGCTGGCGCGGGGCAAGTCGGGCCGCCTGATCGGCAACCTCACGGGACTCCTCGCCACCCTCAAGGCGCTCCCGCTCGCGTACAACCGCGACCTGCAGGAGGACAAGGAGCCCGTCTTCGACTCCTGCGACCAGCTGGAGATCCTCATGCCCGCGTTCACCGGCATGCTCGCGACGCTCACGGTGCACGAGGAGCGGATGGCCGAACTGGCGCCCGCGGACTTCTCGTTGGCGACGGACATCGCCGAATGGCTCGTCAAGCGCGGCGTGCCGTTCCGCGTCGCGCACGAGGTCGCGGGGGAGTGCGTACAGGTCTGCGAGCGCGAGGGGATCGAGCTCGACGCGCTCACCGACGCGCAGTTCGCCGAGATCTCGGAGCACCTCACCCCCGAGGTCCGCGAGGTCCTCAACGTCCCCGGGGCCCTGGCGGCGCGCAACGGGCGCGGCGGTACGGCGCCCGAGGCCGTCGCACGTCAGCTCGCGGAGTTCCGCGCCGACCTCGCGGCGCAGCGCAAGTGGGCCGAGGCGCCGCTGCGCTGACGAGACGTCCGCCTGCACGCCGCCCCGGCCGGTACGGTGGTGCGGCGCTCCGCGGCGCGCGGGGCGCGGCCCTACCCCGTGAACCGACCGCGCAGGAGCCCGCGATGTCCTTCGCCCGCCTCGCCGCAGCGACCACCCCGACCGCGCACGTCGGCCTCGGCCTCGCCGCCGTCGGACGCCCCGCCTACCTGACCCTCGGCCGCGACGGCGAGCTTCCCTCCCCGCGCACCGTCGAGGCGCTGCGGGCCAGGACGCACCAGCTCCTCGACGCCGCCTACGCGCAGGGCGTCCGGTACGTCGACGCCGCGCGCTCGTACGGGCGGGCCGAGGAGTTCCTCGCCGAGTGGCTGCGTGCGCACCCGGAGGCGTCCGACCTCGTCGTCGGGAGCAAGTGGGGGTACACGTACGTCGGGGAGTGGCGCACCGACGCCGAGGTGCACGAGGTGAAGGACCACGGCACGGCCGCCTACCGCCGCCAGATCGAGGAGACCCGCGCGCTCCTCGGCGACCGCCTCGACCTGTACCAGGTCCACTCGCTCACCCCCGACAGCCCGGCGCTCACCGACCCGGAGCTCCACGGCCTCCTCGCCGAACTGGCGGCCGAGGGCACCACCGTCGGCTTCTCCACCTCGGGGCCGGCGCAGGCCGAGGCGATCCGCGCCGCCCTGCGCATCGAGAGCGGTGGGGCGCCGCTCTTCCGCACGGTGCAGTCCACCTGGAACCTGTTGGAGCCCTCGGCGTCGGACGCGCTCGCCGAGGCGCACGGCGCCGGGTTGACCGTGATCGTCAAGGAGGCGCTCGCCAACGGCAGGCTCGCGGGCCGGGCCGCAC
>NZ_AJTQ01000023.1 GCF_000262345.1 Streptomyces xiaopingdaonensis
TGCTGGCGGCGGCCGAGCAGGTGGGAGAGAGCCCGGACGCCGTCGCGCTCGCCGCCGTCCTGCTCCAGCCGTGGGCGGGTGTCGTGCTCTCGGGAGCCGCGACGGTCGGGGAGTTGGGGAGCAATCTCGGTGCCGTCGCAGAGCCGGAGTCGACGTTGCAGGCCGGGCTGAGCCGCCTCGCGGAGGCCCCGGAGGCGTACTGGGCGCACCGGGCGGGGCTTCCCTGGACGTGAGACGAGAGTGTCTCACACGGTGTAGTCTCGTCTCATGACCACCGATCGAGAGGCGTTGCTCAGCTCCACGGCGGAGCTGCTCACCCGACGCCCGGCGGCCTCCATGGACGAGATCGCCAAGGCGGCCGGCGTCAGCCGCGCCACGCTCCACCGCTACTACGCAGGCCGCGACGCCCTCGTGCGCGCCCTCGAAGAGCTCGCCCTCAGCCGGCTCGACACGGCACTCGACGCCGTCCGCCCCGAGGAGGGCGACCCGCAGGACGCCGTCCGCCGTGTGATCGCCGGGGCCGAACCGCTCGCGGGCTTCCTCGCCTTCCTCATCACGGAGAACCAGCTCTTCGAGCCCGGCCGGCAGCACGAGGGCTGGCGCCGCATCGACGACCGGCTCTGCGCCCTCTTCACACGCGGCCAGGAGTCGGGGCACTTCCGCGTCGACCTGACGGCCGCCTTCCTCACCGAGGCGCTCTACGCGCTGATCACGGCCGCCGCCTGGGCGGTCCAGGACGGCAAGGTCGCGGCCCGCAGCGCCACCCCGATGACGGCCGAACTCCTCCTCGGCGGCGCCCTGCGGAGGACCCGATGAGCGGGGCGCCGCTCGCCGCTGCCGTCGCGCCGCTCTCGCGTCGCGCCCGCTGGTTGGCGCTCACGGTGCTCGTGCTCGCCGTCCTCCTCGTCGCCGTCGACGCCACGGTGCTCGGGCTGGCGACGCCCTTCCTCAGCGAGGACCTCAGACCCACCAGCACGCAGCTGCTGTGGATCGGCGACATCTACTCGTTCGTCATCGCGGGGCTGCTCGTCTCGATGGGCAGCCTCGGGGACCGGATCGGCCGCAAGCGGCTGCTGCTGGCCGGCGCCGCCGTCTTCGGCGTCGTCTCGGTGCTCACCGCCTACGCGCACAGCCCCGAGGCGATGATCGTGTGGCGGGCGCTGCTCGGCGTCGCGGGTGCCACGCTCATGCCGTCGACGCTGGCGCTCATCCGCAACATCTTCCCCGACCCGAAGGAGCGCAGCCTCGCCATCGGGATCTGGGGCGCTATGGCCTCGGCGGGCGCCGCGCTCGGGCCCGTGGTCGGCGGCTTCCTGCTGGAGCACTTCTGGTGGGGCTCGGTCTTCCTGATCAACCTTCCCGTGATGGCGGTGCTCGTCGTCGTCGGCGCCAGGCTGCTGCCCGAGTCGCGGAACCCGCATCCGGGGCCGTGGGACCTGCCGAGCGTGGGGCTCTCCACCATCGGCATGATCGCCGTCGTCTACGGGATCAAGGAGGCGGCGGCGCACGGGCCGACGCTTCCGGCGGGCGTGGCCGTCGTCCTCGGCGTCGCCGCGGTCACCGTTTTCGTGCGGCGCCAACTCCGGCTCGACGCGCCCCTGTTGAACATGCGGCTCTTCGCCAACCGCGGCTTCAGCGGGGCCGTCCTCGCCGACCTGCTCACCATCCTCGGCCTCGCGGGTCTGGTCTTCTTCCTCTCGCAGTTCCTTCAGATGGTGCAGGGGCGCTCGCCGTTGCAGGCCGGGCTCGCCGAACTGCCCGCCACGGTGGGTTCCGTGGTCGCGGGGCTGCTCGCCGGCCGGGTGGCGCGGCGCACCTCGGTGCGCGGCGCCGTCTCCGGGGGGCTCGCCGCGGTCGGCGTCGCGCTCGGCGCCTGCGTGTGGCTCCAGGCGACGACGGGGTACTGGCTCCTCGGCGCGGTGCTCCTCACCGTCGGCGTCGGCGCGGGGCTCGCCTTCACGGTCACGGCGGACGTCATCCTCTCCAGCGTCCCCAAGGAGCAGGCCGGCTCGGCCTCCGCCGTCTCGGAGACGGCGTACGAACTCGGCTCGGCGCTCGGCATCGCGCTGCTCGGCTCCGTGGTCACCGGCTTCTACCGCTCCTTCGCCACGCCGCACGGCGTCGACGAGTCGACGGCCGAGGGGGCGCGCGAGTCGCTGGGGGAAGCGGTGCAGCGTGCGCACCAACTCCCGCCCGCGGAAGGGGCGAAGCTCCTCGACGCGGCACGCGGGACCTTCACAGAGGGCTTGCGCGCGGGCGCCGGCACCGGTGCCGTCGTCCTCCTCGGTGCGGCGGTGCTCGCCTGGCACCTGCTCCGCGGGCAACGGCTGGAGACGGTCTCCGAGGAGGAGTGAGCGGCCCGGCTTCGGTGCCGGGGCGCGGTACGGCGGCCTGTCGGACGAGCGCGACAGGGGACGCGGCCGACTCGCCCGAGCAGCAGGGCAGTCGGCCGGCGGGCCCGGGTCAGGCCGCCTGGGCCTTGGTGGCGTAGATGTCGACGTACTCCTGGCCGGAGAGCTCCATGACCTCGCTCATCACCTCGTCGGTGACGGCGCGGAGGACGTAGCGGTCGCGGTCCATGCCGTCGTAGCGGGAGAAGTCGAGCGGTTCGCCGAAGCGCACCCGGATGCGGCGTCCGCCACCGAGCCGGGGCAGGCCCTTCCCGCCCGGCTGCACCTCGTCGGTGCCGATCATCGCGAAGGGCACGACGGGCGCCCCGGTCATCAGCGTCAGACGGGCGATGCCCGTACGCCCGCGGTAGAGGCGGCCGTCGGGGGAGCGGGTGCCCTCGGGGTAGATCGCGAAAAGCTGTCCCTCCTCCAGCACCCGCCGGCCGGTCATCAGTGCGGCGACGCCGCCGCGCCCGCCGTCCCGGTCGACCGGGATCATGCCGACGCCCGTGAAGAACCACGCCATGAGGCGGCCCTTGAAGCCCTTCCCGCTGACGTACTCGTCCTTGCCGATGAAGAAGACCTGCCGCTTGGTGACGAGCGGAAGGATCAGCGAGTCGATGAACGTGAGGTGGTTCCCCGCGAGGATGACGGGGCCCTCGTCGGGGATGCGGTCGCCGCCCTCGACCTTCGGCCGGAAGAGCACCCGGAGGACCGGGCCGAGCACTGCCTTGATCAGCAGGAAACGGGACAACGTATCCTCCGCCCACTCTCGTCTACGCCGCCTCGCCCGGCGGCATTTGCTGGACGCCTCCCGCCGCGCCGGGGCCGACCGCGGAGGCCGGCCGACAGCAGCGCAGGAACGCGCGGTTGAGGACGATACTCGCCGCTACCCGCGGGTTGCACACCGGGTTCACCGGGTCGGTACGGGAAGTTGACGCAGGCGACACGCTCCGCGCTCCCGCTCCGTTCGCCGTGCGTTCGCGCCGAGGTCTCCCGTACGTACCGGGGGCACCCCTACGATCGGCCCGTCCGCCGCCACGGCAGCGGTCAGGCGTACCAGGCACCCCGGGCGTGCCGTTCCGTACAGGGGCGGCGGCACGGGGACGTCCGGCACGACGGCAACGCCATGCACGTCTCGTCACGGAGTTGAGGAGGGCCCATGGGTCAGCAGTTGCGTCCGGGTCGAAGAACCCTGCTCTCGGCCGCGGTGCTCGGTGCCGCAGGTGCGACAGCGATCGGGACGGCGGGCGGTGCCCAGGCGGCGTCCCGTGCGCACCGGGGAGGGGGGAAGGGGCTGCCGCTCCCCGCGGTCGTCGCGCACCGCGGCACGAGCGGCTACCGCCCGGAGCACACCTTCGGCTCGTACCGACTGGCGCTCGAGATGGGCGCGGACGTCGTCGAGCAGGACCTCGTCCCGACCAAGGACGGGCACCTCGTGTGCCGTCACGAGAACGACATCACCGGGACCACCGACGTCGCCGACCACGACGAGTTCGCCGACCGCAGGACCACCAAGAGCGTCGACGGCGTCGAACTCACCGGCTGGTTCACCGAGGACTTCACGCTGCGGGAGCTCAAGACGCTCCGCGCCGTCGAGCGCATCCCGGAGCAGCGCCAGCACAACACGCTCTACGACGGCCGTTGGGAGGTTCCCACCTTCGAGGAGGTCCTGCGGTGGGCGCGGGAGAAGGGCCGCGAGCGCGGGCGTCCGGTCTGGCTCCACATCGAGACCAAGCACCCCACCTACTTCCGCGGACTCGGTCTCGCCCTGGAGAAGCCGCTGGCGAGGCTGCTCCGCAAGTACGGCCGCCACCGGGCCGATTCGCCGAACTTCGTGCAGTCCTTCGAGCCGAGCAGCATCGAGCGGCTCTCGGACCTCGTCGCCTGCCCGGGCGTGGTGCTGCTCTCCGGCGCCGACTCGCAGCCGTGGGACTTCGTGGAGTCCGGCGACCCGCGGACCGTCGCCGACCTCATCGAGCCGGAGGGCCTCGCCGAGATCGCCGGGTACGCCGCCGGCATCGGCCCGACGCTCGAACTCGTCATCCCGCGCCGCGACGACGAC
>NZ_AJTQ01000024.1 GCF_000262345.1 Streptomyces xiaopingdaonensis
CTCGTCGTCCACCCGTACACCGTCCGGAACGAGAACAGCTTCCTCCCCGCCGACTTCCGCAGGGGCGAGGACCCCAACGCCTACGGCGACGCCTTCGGCTACTTCCGGAAGCTCTACGCCACCGGCATCGACGGCCTCTTCTCGGACAACTGCGACACGGCCCTGCTCGCCGCCGAAGAGTTCCGCGGCTGAGGACCGGCCCCGGCGCGAGGGCGCCGGGGCCGCCTCCACGGGCGGGCGAAACCCGTGCGGGCGCGGGGAGTTGGCAAAGTCACACGCGGCCGGCGCCCCGCTACGTTCCCGTTGTCCCGGATGCCTGCGCACAATGCCCACGAGCGAGGTTCCGCCGCGGCGGCCCGAGGGAATGGTGCGAGAGGCGACCGGCCGGGCCGGTGCCACCGACCCGGTGCGGCAGACCCTCGATCGCTTGACGCCCGGGTGAGACGAGCAATGGGGAGGCAGGCGCACATGGGCACCAGCGTGACCATCTCTGCGGCGGGCGAGCGGGACGCCGAACAGATACTCAAACTCCAGTACCTCTGCTTCCAGAGCGAGGCCGCCCGGTACGGCGACTACGGCATCGCGCCGCTCACCGAGACGCAGGAGGAGTTCCGCGCCCAACTCGCCCGTACGACGGTGCTGGTGGCGAGGCTCGGCGAGGAGATCGTCGGCGCCGTACGCGCGAGCCTCGACGAGGACGGCACGGTGAGCGTGGGCCGTCTCATCGTCCACCCCAGGCTCCAGCGGCACGGACTCGGCGGACGGCTCCTCGCCGGCGTCGAGCAGCGGCTCGCGGAGTCGGGCGCCCGGCGCTACCGGCTCGTCACGGGCGGGCGCAGCGAGGGGAACCAGCGGCTCTACCGCCGCTACGGGTACACACCGGCCGGCACGGAGCGGGACCGCGACGTCGTCCTGCTCACGATGGTGAAGGACGCAGCCGAGCCGGCCGGCGTCTGAGCGCTCCCCGCGGCACCCGCTCC